>JAQICX010000138.1 GCA_027858345.1 Kiritimatiellia bacterium
GATAAACTAAGTCATAGTCTGAGCGGCCAAATGCGTCATCTTGAGGATGAATTGCTGCTGGATTAAAACGACGGTCAACAATTCTATCCGATACGTCAAACTGTGAGTATGAAGAAAAGTCTCCAGAACCATTATTCAGGAATTCAGCGAGGCTGTCAGTAAGACTTTCAACTACAATTATATCAAGATAAACCTGTGTTGAACCTTGTGGCGGATTTCTTAGCTCTGCAAGAAGAACACAAATTGGACCTGCTGCAGTTTGAATATTGCCGCTATTCCCAAACTTACCTAAACCGTTACCTGAATATAAGAAAACCGAATCAAGATTATATGAAACAACAACCAAGTCAATAGTTTCATTAACAGATGGGTCTGTATTTCCATATGTTGTAAAATCGCCCGCTACAATATCTACAAGTCCAGCATCCGACTGAACAAGAAAACTATTAGACATATTAAACACACCACTGCCGTCAAAGTTGAGATAAACTCTTACATAATTATCGCCCATGCATGCTACAGCAATATCGTTAAAACCATTGTCATCAAAATCGCCAACAGCACATGCACCTGGTGCCGAAGCAACGGGAAGTGTTATTACATCCGCTTGTGTAAAAACACCCGATCCATCATTTGCAAAAATTGCAATTGTTCCATTTGCAAGAGTAACCACCAAATCGTTCATGGCTGATGCTGTATCATTATAAATTGGAGCAAGTTTTATGTCTCCAGGTACCGAGGTAAGCCCAATATATGATACAGCAGAAAAATCTCCCAAACCATCATTAAGAGCAACATATAGAGCATTGTTAGAATCAGCAAAAACTATATCTAGTCCATTCGCTCCATCAAGATCAGCAGACTCAATAGCCACAAAAGAAGTTCCAAGTGGATATGTGCTAATTACAGGAAACAGATCAGCCATATCACCTGTACCAAAGAGCACACTATATGAACCATCATCGTTCGCTGTAACAACATCCATAAAACCATCTGCGTTGAAGTCTTCTGCAACGAGTGATACTGGATTAATTCCTGTTCCAAGTGAATACGCCACTGGAGCCGCAAAACCTGATGCACCAGTACCGAGAAGAACTGATACTAATTCCTGTCCAAAACATGCAACTATTAAATCCTGGTTTCCGTCACCATCTACATCAGCATTAACAACTGACATTGGTAGAGCTGAAACACCAAAACGATCCGGAACAACGTGGTTCATTGGATCACGAGCACTTTCGCCACCATGACCACCCTGCCACTGATCCCATGTATATTCAAAACCATCATCAAAACCATCACCAAAGTTTACGCCACCAGCAGCTTCTGAATCTGTTGTGTCTGACCATGATGTATCATATGCATCCAAAGGATTTATCTGTGCCTGAACAATTGGAAGAGAACTTAAAGCAGTATTATTAACTATAACTAAATTATATGGAGCAACATTATCTGGACCGTTATATTCTTCAATATTCAATAGACCAGCAGTCGTATCTTCATAACCATCAGTTGTTTTCCAATGATAATCCTCATCAGGATTACCGGTAGGACCATTGTTTCCTTCTGTTGAAACAATTGCCAAAGCATTTTGTGACTGACCAACCGCTGTACCCGCACCAACTGATGCCAATATGTGGTCATATTCATATCCATCAATCATTCCGTCACCATCACTATCCGCATCAATTGGACTTATATCTGTTGGAACTGTACCAGCAGCAAGCAGATCCACGCTAATCAAATACTCCTGCAAGTTACTCAAACCATCGTTGTCTGGATCCTGCTCCGAATTTGCAACAGATTCATTTAGTCCGTAGTGTGATTCCCATATATCAGGTATACCGTCAAGGTCTGAGTCTAGTGCTCCATCAGCAAAACGTGCATTGATATTAGCAGCGCCTGTAACTGTAAAAGTATTTGTTGGGCTATATTGGTCAATGCCGAAAGGAGCAGAATCCCATTGCAAGAAAATAGTTCCAGGCAGCAAAGATGCCGCTGAAATTTTTACGGTATCACCATTCTGGAACCATGGAGGTGATGTATATGTGCGGTTTGGAGTATAACTAACATAACTTACAGTCAATTGATTTGTGTTTGAGCCTGCAATACCAAGCTTTACTCTATATTCACGTATCCAGTCAAGTGTGATTGTTGTATTTGCTGTAATTGCAAATGGTGCAATTGAACTAATTTCTGTGTTTGCAAGAGTTGTAGGAGTGACGTCACCACCTGTAGATGTGTAACCCATACAATGTTCTCGAACATTACCAGCGCCGTTCAAAACAGTTGCATCAACAGAAATATCAATTAAAGTATTATATGTATGAAATCTTGTTGTATCTCCAACATATGAGAAACCCGCAACATGAGCACTGTTCTGATCCCGAGAAATCATATCAAAAGATAAATTTGGATATGGCTGAAAAACAGCTGTTATAGCTTCCGGCTTAGAAATGTTAAAAGAAACCGTTGCTGTTGTCAAACCATCAACAGGTCCACCTGGATTATCCCAACGAATAAAATTATAACCAGTTGCTGGTTGAGCAGTCAAAGCAATTGTCTCTCCATCCTTAAACCATGTACGCCCGGCAGGAGACTGATCAATAGTGCTTATTCCACCATTTACTTTATTTAAAGTTAGTGCATATTCAGTATTCCAGTTCCAAGTGATTGTTGATGGATTGTTAATTGTTGCAGTTGTATTTGTGTTTGGACTGGTAGGAAGAAAATCACCTGTACCGTTAAATCCAGTACATTGATATCTTATACCTGTATTTCCTGGATAAGGTGAACGAACACCTGCATACAAAGCTGTACCAATAGGAATAGCGTTGACTCCATGCGTAGGAACTGGATCACCAATCGGAATTCCTCCTGAACTCTGTGAAATCACGGTCACATTAACTGGTTGATTCACAAATACAGCACGAACTGCTCGTGAGCTTGTATCTGTATTCAACAATGTTAGCGTCACAGTATCAGTATTTATATCAGGATAAATATTAATCATGTCTTCATCCGCAGGACTAACATACTCCCAATGAGAAAACACCTTGCCTGTATCAGCATCAGCTTGTATTTCTGCTGACGGAGCATATAACGCTAAAACGTCAATAGAGTAAATGGGTGTTCCAGGTGCACTTGTCTCAACGACATTGCCGCCTCCTGTACTAGTCACACCTATAGTATACGGTTGAGCCTGCATAGCCACAGCAGTTAAACCCAAAAGTAAAGCACAAGCAAAAAACTTATTCTTAATCATATTTTTATATTTTTGATAATTCATATTTAATCCTTATTTTTTTTGATCAATTTGATCTAATTTTTTCAATTCAATAATGACATCTTTCTGCTTAGAGCAGAGATCAGAAAATTGTTCCGTTAAATCTTTACTTTCCTTCTGGAGAGCACCCACATCTGGATATTTTTTGACAATAATTTCATTGATTTTATTATTCAAAGCCTGAATCTGCTTCTGGATGGCAATAAGATCCTCATCTTTTCTAAGAATATCACCTTTTTCCTGGCGAAGCTGCTTGTTAACATCCCTAAGTTTTGAAGTAACCTTCCCACGTTGAACCGTCAACTCCTGTTTGGCATCCATCAACTTCTGCTTTTCAGGAGACATTTCTTGTTTAGCAACATTTTCTTGAGCCATCAAAGTGGTAGCCGCAAGCAGTAAGACTGCAGTTGTAATATTTCTGAATTTCATTATTATATTCCCTTTTACTCTTTAATTAAAATCTGGATTTGTCCATATAACTCTGTAGAACATCATTGTTGTTCCCCAGCCCGGTAAAGCAATTGTCAGTATTCCATCAGTCGTGGCCGTGTAAAGTCCACCATTTAGCCAATTTCTTGGTAGCATCAAACCTGCAACATATTCAAGCCTGTAAATTCCACCTGCAAGTGCAGGGAATGAAAGACTTCCATTTCCACCAATTATTGCTGTGATTGCAAGACTGTCTATAACCCAAGGAGAAGTACCCATAATAGTTTCCTGTCCATCTGAAACCCCGTCGCCATCTGTATCCCGGTTCAATGGCTCGGTCTTGATTCTAAATTCACCAATGTTGTACAGTCCGTCACCATCTGGATCATCCAAAGCATCGTTTACTGTGCTATCTAATCCGTTTACATCTTCCCAGGTATCTTCCATACCATCCTGATCGATATCAAGAACAATCTCAAGCTTCTGAACTCTATCGTTGTCGGTATCTGCAATATATGCATACCCATCGCTCACAAAAATTCCTTCTGGTTTTTTAAAATACCCAGGCTGACTTCCATACATACCCAATGATGTTTCATACACAGGTGAACCATATTGTGTAGATATACTATATACCAAAACACGACTATTGTAATAATCTGCAATAAACATACGTCTCTTAATAAAATCTCCATCATACCAATATGTAACAACACTCAAATCCTGTGCCCCATTACCCCATTTAGAACTAAGTTCCGGCAAATCGAGTGTCCACAAATTAATATTACTATTTGAACTCAAGCACTGAATTCTTTCATTTGCAAAATCGGCAACATACATGTTACCACAATCATCGAAGGTAACACCCAATGGCTTATCAAATATACCTGTATAAATAGTACCTATATTTGCATCAAAATCTCCGTCCATTGTGAAAACAGATATTCTGTTATGACAATCATCTACTCCAAATTGTGAATCTGCAACATAAATTTTGCCGCCACTTCCAACAGCAACATCATATGGACTTGTAAACTGGCCATCATCATCACCCTTTGAACCAAATGTGCTTAACCACGTAATGTTTGTTCCATCTTGAACACTTAACACAACCACTCTGTTTTTATCTGTATCAGCAACAATCAATCTTGAGTTTATCTCATCAAAAGCAATACCCTGTGGATTGTCAAATGGAGATGCAGGGTTACTATATGTCTTAATTAACGATAAATCTTCATCATATATTGCAATATAGTGAACATCAGCCGCTGATACTGTAACATATACATAGCCATTTGTCCCCACAACAACACGCGTAGGTGTTCCAAGTCCATCATAAGTTATAGTTGCATCACTATTAGTCCAAGCCATATTAAGTTTTTCTATTGGATTTTCAGCTTCAAATCCATACTTAACTGCAAAACCATCAACAATTGAATCACGATCCTTGTCTGCAAGATCTTCAGGCTGCATTCCATACTCGCCTGGATAATTAATAACAGAACCAACTGCCCATGCATAGAAGTCATGCTGTTCATCAACCTCATAACTGATTGTGTATAATGATGAGTCACCATATGCAACCGATGCCGCTATTGAAGAACTGTCCCATGCTCTTATATAAACCACATATCCAGCTGCAAGTTGTGAAACATCAAATTCATCAATGAATCTTCCCATATTAGGATATGCAAATACTCCATAACCAAAGTAACCAAATGACGTGCCGTCAAAGGAACGAAGCATTATTACATCATCTCCTGTTGTTCCTCCACTTACCGAAGGTGCATTAGGGACTCCATCCGCACCGGCATAAATCATCTGATAAATTGCTGAATTATCCGATCCATCACCTTCAAGAGCTTCTCCAAGCCAGTTTGTAACTCCACCCAAAGCCTCTGCTGTAAAGGTCAATGATTCTGGCTCTGGAACAACAGTGCCTTCAACATAAAGTTGTACTTTATCAACCCAGCTATTTGTTGTACCTACACTTAAAGCCGTCTGTAACAGATATGAAGTTTCAGCTTCTGGATCATAATCAGATGACGCAACAACTGTAATATACCCACTTGCTGTTACTGTTTCTCCTATATCCATCTCTCCATAATTAATTGTATTACCATTAGTTATAGACAAATTAGGACTCGGCAAATCAATTGTTCCTCTTACATTTGGTATTATGTTCTGTGATAAGTTAATTGAACTAATCTCTAAATTAACTGTTTCACCTGCTTCTAAATGCCCATTATTATTGTTATTACCACTAATAGCTGTTGAATCATCAACTGTGTAATCTTTTATAAAGATTCCATCACTAAGTTCCTTAATTAAATTAACAGCAAAAACTGATAAACCTCTTGCAGAAGTCGTTCCCGAATTGGATAACAATCTAAATCTTAATTTAAAAGGTTTTGAAGTATCTAAAGCTTGAATATTAAAACGTACTGTTGAAACGTCTGTTTCGGGAAGCACATCCAATGTCTGCCAGCCGTTTCCATCATCACCTTCAAGATAAACAATAGCACCACTTGCCAATTCCAATTCATATGTAACATCAACATAAGCAATATCTGTACTAGTGATAAATGGAGAAGACAGCCATGTGTTACATGGCAATGTATATGGAACATTCAAGCCTGTCTGCCAACCATCTAAAGACCATATGAGATTTGAATAGCCAAAAACTTCACCAAATGCCCAACTGTCATTCAGTCCATCATGAGTCCAATCTAAAGGTCCATCCTCAACAAAGTTGTAGGAACTTAACAATCGAATACCTGCTGTAACAAATTTATGATAATCATCTGGGTCTGTTGACAAGGCATCAACAGGAACAGATGTTATGTTGCCTGCCTCATCTGAAACAACAATAGCAAAATAATATACAGTTTCCATATCAAGCGAACTCAATTTCACATTATTGTCAATTAATCCTGTATCCTGATCAACGATACTACTTAATGGAACTGCATTTGTTAAAGTTGGAGGTACATTTGTTCCATATAATATTGAACCTGTTACAGGTGCATCTGTATTAAACTTAATTTGAGCAGAATCAAGTGCTACATTATCTACACTAATATCACTAACTTCAAGTGGCATATTATCCACAGTCATAACATAATATATATTTGTAGAAGAAGATGGATTTTCAGCATCATAATATGTGTATACAATTGTATCTCCATGAGTAGGTGCCGGTGTAAGAACATCAGCTAAAATAATGTTTGTCTTAAAACTTTGACTTGCAACATTAAAATACATGTCTACATCGGCTGTAGCTGAAAGAGGACCTCTGTCAACCAAAGATACAAAATTGGTATAGCTTTCAACTGTTACCATCAAATTAGAAACCAGAAGATTTGGATCAAAAACTCCGACTTCTACTAAATTCGTTGAATTGACTTCAGTCTGATCCATTATAAAATATGAAGAGACTGCATTTAAACGAAATGGTGCAGCTGGATCTCCGAACAAATTTAACTCATATGTTGTCCAACGCATACCATTGTCATCAATTTGTGATATTAAAATTTCCTTGGATAACTGATTCGCAACTCCAGGTTCAAGCATTCTGCCATCATTAACTTTCTTGTCATAATTGCCTAAACCATAATTCCAAAACCATCTTGCAAATTTCTGCGAAGGACCGTCTGTAGAATTGTAAGCCCCCCAGCCATAACGAGAATTCATAATCACACCAAACGCTCCAGACTCCATTCGTGTGATTTTCTGTGCAAAACATTCTTGACTTAAGTTATCAAACCATCCAGACTGACATCCTTGAGAATATATAAAGAAATATTTGTCGTTGCTTAAGCTATCTAAATCAGAATTGTTAAGTTTCATTGAATATGTAGGATTCGCATGTCCCAAATGATTAAACATATGTGTTCCATCATTCATAAGTGTCAACAAATCTGTTCCAGACCAGACTGCATCTTCATCATACAAATTAACATCCAAATCATATTGATCTGCATAAACACTATCTGCAAAACCTTTAGTTGTATATCCATCATATGTTCCACCAAGCCTAATCTGTTCCATCATACCTTTTGCATAATCAGAAACACCTCCAAAAGCTAAATACCCACCAAGCATATGAACTGCTCTTAGATATTCATCATACTCATCTGTTCCATATGCAATTATTTTATTAACCAGATACGAAAACTCTTCGGAACTTGCAACTGCAGCTCTTCCAACATAGACTTCTGCAAAAAGGTCAACATCGTCACCGTCAACTCCATCATCAGACTCACCATAAACACCATTTGCATTATAATCAAAGGTGCCATCCAAACAACCAAAATACATATCTGCAGGAATTTCAGCTACCGAATCTCCGAGGTTAACCTCTGCATGCAACTTACGGCAAGGTATTATTGATTCACCGCCAACCATCATAATGTATCGTATTCCCCACTGACGATATGCGTCATCAACAAATTCTCTAATCTTTGTCTGTGTATCTGTTCCACCATCTGGTCTGGTTCCAGTATAGCTTGACTCAATCCACTCTATTGTTACATTAGTAATACTATAATCATTATAATTTCTGTGATAAGTCATTAGATTATTTACAGCTATCTCATCAAAATCTTCGGGCATAATTACTACATAATCAAATAATAACGCTGGTAAAGTAAGGTTCTTTGATTTGTCAGCATTAACAGTATAAGTCTTTACAGATGATATATCATCAGCAATGGCGTATAAATCATTTAATTGCACTTCAGTAGGTTCTGCTACAAGAGCACCATTTGCAGCATTCTTATCGTATGACAGCTCAATGGAAACTGTTAATTCTTTATAATAAGAAATTTTACCATCGGCTGGAATATAACTAACAGGATTTAAGTTAAATGGAAGAATTGAATAACCAAACTTTTTTCCTACATTTTTTGCATAACCAAGTTGTGCAGGATACGCACTCTTTAAATTGTAGATTTCTTCATTCTGTGGGGTTACAAGAGTTTTATCAAATGCAGAAAGAGGTTGAAGAAAATTCGCATGCTTTATAACATATTTTCCATCTACACCAATTGCTTTGCCATTAACACTAAAACTCTTTACTGTAGCACCCTGCGGAAGAACTATCTGTGATGGATATACTGGTAATAATGGATTCCCTGGTTCACCAATATTTCCAACTCCATTTACGGTTACTATAGAAATCCCATTCTCTGTCTGAATCTCAGGTACAGCAAAATTATATGTAAGCTTAATAAGATTTGCTGTGTTAACAACTTCTACCAGTTGTTCCTTGGCAAAACTCGTTCCATATGCAAAACAAATGCAAATTAATACAAAAACTCTTATCCTAAAATGTCTCATTATTCTTTATCTCCATTTTGTGCTTCTTTATTTTTTGCCTCAATCTGTTTCTTAATATCTGAAATTTTGCCGTCAACTTCTCGTTGAGTCTTTAACGCTTCTGTGAATCTCACATTTGCTTTACTCTGAAGCTCTCTCAAACCCTTGATATCCTCTAACTGCTTGTTAGACTCATCATTCAACTTCTTATACTCTGCATCGCTATCCATTACAGCCCTAATTTCCTCTAAAACCTTCTTCCGTTCTTCATCAAGTTTTTTCAAAACTGCCTTCAAGTCTTCAAGCTTTTTTGTTGTTTCTTCATCTGTAAATTTAAACGTATTAGGCTGAAGATTTCGTTTGTTGTCCAAAAAACTTTTCCTCAAATTAGTATTCTTCGTCTTTAATTCATCAATGTTGTTTCTTGATGCCTCAACCTCTTTGTCCGCACTAACCTTCTCCTGCTCAAGACTCTTAAGCATATCCTGAAGGTTAACCTCTTCTGCACTGCAAAACACAACAAACATTCCCAAAAATAAACCTAAAATGTATCTCTTAATCATAAATTACTTCCCTGTTTCTTAATAATTTTTCACACTATCTGCCCATAAGTATTAAACACTTATCATATTTTGACCCTGTTTTGCAATAAAAATATCAACCCAAATCACCTTTTTTTTACTAATTTTCATCAACAACTCATTTTTATTCCACTTAAAAGTGATTATTTGGTTTTTGCCCCAATTTTCCTGAAAATTTAAATTGATTCAAGCACAACTAATTGACC
>JAQICX010000151.1 GCA_027858345.1 Kiritimatiellia bacterium
AGGTTCCACAGAAAAGCAGAATGCAGCGGAAGCCTGTCCGGCTATCGACGGAAATTTCTTTGTTTCTTTCTTTTTTGGTTGAAAAGAAAGATAGTAAAAGAGAAAGCTGTTCTCATGCTCCCCCGCTCGTTTTTCTAAAAATTATTGATTATTTTAGCCCTGTGATTGTAACATCCACAACATACTGGCCATTTGGACTCCCACTGGAAACAGGTGAGCAACCGCAGGAGTACCGTTTTGGCTTCCAAGGGCAGGCTTGTCCTGAGCTAAGTCGAAGGGAAAAGGACAACGAATGGACAGGAACAGAAGGCAGCCACTTAGCGTTTAAATACCGCATCCACGATGCAAGGATTGGACGGTTTTTATCGGTTGACCCATTGACAAGAGACTATCCTCATAATTCACCTTATGCGTTTAGTGAAAATCGGGTAATAAATTCAGGAGAATTAGAAGGTCTTGAAGCTGTTGTTAGAATTTATCAACAAAGAAGTAAAACTGCTATACGAACAATTGACTATACGCAAACAAAACAGGTGTTTGGGCCATTGGGAAATGGAACTTTAATAATTAGGAAATGGGATGAAGGTAAAACTACATTGCATTATTCAGACCCAAATGATCCAGATCAAAGTTTTATGAAAACTATTGATAGTAATGATTTTGTTGAGCCTCCAGATGAAATTTATGATGGACCTAGATATGTTTTCACTTCAAAAGCAAAAATTGGAATGTATGGCGAAGCAGGATTGAGTATTGGAAATGTTAAATTAAAATTAGCTGGAGGGGCATATCAAGAGTTCTTATGTAGTGACTCTGAAGGAAACAAAGAATTTCTAGGTGATTTAAAAGGGAATTTAGGGCTTGGTCCATTAAATTTTGAGGCAAATACAAAAGATAATACAATATCTTTAGAAGGTAGCCTTTCCAAATTTAAATCAGTGTATACACATGATTTTGATACAGGAGATGGGCAATTCACAAGCACTATAACTGGCGAAGAGGATATCGATGTCTTTGGATTGTCATATGGAACATTCTTAGGAGCCTCCTTTAATTTGCGAAAAATTAATCCTTTAAAATATGCAAGAACTACAAAATGGCATAGTTTTTTAAACGAAGTTAATCCAAATAACAAAGTGAAATTACCTGAAGTGCCTGAGGGTGCAATACATAAATAGACGAATTATGACTGAATCAGTAGATTTTTTTTTATTAGTTATTTCAATTTTTGTTCTAATCTTAAGAAATTGGTATTATCAGAATATTGATATTGTAGAAAATGGAAAGACTAGCTTAAATGTCTGGGAGGCATTTAATAAAGGAGTAAGTGATTTTTCAATATTATTTTGGTTTCCCGTATTTAGAACAGTTTTTAGAGAAGAAGCAAAAAAACATGTTAGAAAAAGCAACATTCTATTAGTCTTGTTTTATTGTATATTTTTAACTGCAATTTTAGGACTAATAGCTTTTCGAATTGGGTATCCTTCAAACGGGTAACACTTCAAAAAAGTTGGTGGAGTAAACCACAGTTAAAAGTCAGTAAGTGAAAAGTTTATAAAGCTGAAACGCTGATAAACGTGAAGTCCCGAACTTTCGCCGGTTGCTGTATTTTTTATGGCTTTTCTTCTGCGAGTCAAATTTCTTAACTCAAAACCTCGGCTTTCCCACGCAAAGCCATCGCTTAGCGAGATGCTGAGAAGAAATCTCGCCCGCTCTCATGTTCTCCCGCTCGCCCGCTCGTTTTTCTAAAAATTATTGATTATTTTAGCCCTGTGATTACAACATCCACTTCATATTGGAAAAACAGATTTGAGAGCGGAGCCCGCCTACCGGACGGGCAGGTAATGAGTAGCTCACTGCCCACAACAGCTTTTACTTTGCAACCGCAGGAGTACCGTTTCGGCTTCCAAGGGCAGGCTTGTCCTGAGCTAAGTCGAAGGGAAAAGGACAACGAGTGGACAGGAACGGAAGGCAGCCACTTAGCATTTAAATACCGTGTACATGATGCAAGAATTGGACGGTTCCTGTCTGTTGACCCGTTGACTGCAAAATATCCATATAATAGCCCGTATGCGTTTAGTGAAAACTCAACGATTGCATATGGAGAACTTGAGGGATTAGAAAAAGTAGTAAGAATATATGGCTCAGATGGCAGATTGAAACTAACAGTAACAGATGAGGCGGAAATAGAAGAGTATAGGACAAAAGCGTTGTTGCTAAGTGTGCCAGGATGGAAGTGGGCTAACCGAGATGATAGATTTCTTGTTGCGGATATTAGTAATGAGAAATTTGAAGGCCCTCGTTCAGGAAGTCTTTCAATCAGGGAGCAGGAAGACGGTGGAGCAACAATATATTTCGATGATTATGAAAGAGACCGGAAGCAGGCATTAATTGAAATAGATTTCCAAGATAGAAAAGGTTGGATAATAGCAGACGGGGTGAGCGATGTTTTGATAGGAGCAATTGGTATGGTAACAAGTGGAGCCGCAACTATTTTCAGTTCTCCTTTTGGTGGTTCAGTACCTTCCCTTATAGCTTTCGGTGTTTCAGCCGATTTAGCGGCTGGTGGTTTAACTAAAATTACAGACCCTCGTTCAACATTTGAAGGTAGAGAATCAAGCCCTTTAAAATATTGTGTTGTAAGAACGTTTGGTGAAAATGGAGAGATGGCATTTGATGCAATAGCCTTGTCGTCAGGTGCCTATAGTATGATAGATGCATCCAAATTAATTGATATTGTAGGTGTTTATGGAACAATGAAAGCTGCCAAGGAGTATAGGGATGATTATATTAAAAACGACACACAAGATAATGCAAGCGAAGAAGATGAATAAAAATGAACAAAGTAAAAAATTTGATAATGAATTTATAGTTTCTGGATTTGTGATTTTGATTATAGGTTTAATTTCAGATGACAGTAGTTTTATTCCTACAAACATTAAATTAGGAATAGGTATCCTGTTTTTAAGCGTCGGTTTGTATATTAAGGTAAAGAATAAAATAAGCAATAGTAAATGAATTTTAAATATTTTAACAACTGGCTTATCATTGGTGCTGGAATATTAATATTAGCACGATCTGAATTTTTTAATAATCTTTTTGTATTTATATTATTTATTGC
>JAQICX010000152.1 GCA_027858345.1 Kiritimatiellia bacterium
GTATGTGGGACGGGCCATATGGAGACTGGGGCTCAAAAAAGTACCTGGTTTCGAGCCTCGATCAGAGTTTAAAAAGAATGGGACTGGATTATGTCGATATTTTTTACCATCACAGGCCAGACCCTGATACACCGCTTGAAGAAACTATGGCGGCTCTTGATTTAATTGTCCGTCAAGGTAAAGCGCTCTATGTTGGTATTTCAAATTACAACGCAGATGAAACAAAGGAGGCTGTTAAAATATTAAAAGATATGGGCACTCCATGCCTGATAAACCAGGTTAGATATTCAATGTTTGAGCGTTGGAGCGAGGAACAACTTCTTGACACTGCACAGGAACTAGGGGTTGGGATTATAGCCTTTTCCCCACTGGCTCAAGGACTACTAAGCGATAAGTACCTCGACGGCATTCCCGAAAATTCCCGTGCCGCCAAATCGTGGGGATTCTTGCAGAAAGAACAGGTAAATAGTGCAATCGAAAAAATAAGGGCTTTGAACGAAATTGCTGTAGCCCGTGGCCAATCATTGGCACAAATGGCTATTGCCTGGTTGCTAAAAGATAAAAAGGTTACTTCGGTACTTGTGGGCGCAAGTTCTACTCACCAGCTGGAAGATAATCTGGCATCACTTGATTATCTTACCTTTTCGAGTGAAGAAATAAATGAAATAAACGATATCTTAGCATAAAAATAAGTTGGTTAGAAAAAGAGACAATATTATTTACTTAAATTATTAAAATGATGAAAACATTAAAATTTCCCCTGGTGATGATTTTAGCATCACTGTTACTGGTTTTTGGTTGTAAGGAAGAAGAAGAGTCTGAAGAGTTTAAGCCACAATACTTTGTCGATTCGGAAGAATTCAAGCCATCTGTTAATATGTCTGCTTTTGCATTATTGCTTGAAAGCACAAAATATGCGGAAATTTCTTCAAAATTGAAACATGATGTAACAATTCACAAAATAACTTATAAAACTGAATTTGAGGGTGATACAATTGAAGCATCGGGTGTTGTTTTTTGTCCAGATAACTCGAATAGTTCATTTGATATGATTAGCTATCAGCATGGAACAATATTCACCAACGCTGAAGCACCATCAGTATTTCTTTCAGATCTCAATTTTGAATCAAATTATGAGAACGAAGCAGTAGCCGGAATTGTTATGGCCAGTATGGGCAATGTAGTTGCAATGGCTGACTACATTGGTTTTGGAGAATCTTCAGATTATTTTCACCCTTATATGCATAAAGAATATACCAACAATGCAGTGCTGGATATGATAAGGGCTTCAAAAGAATTTGTAAAACAAGAGGATGCTTGCAACATTAACAACAACTTATTCTTATTAGGCTTTTCACAGGGAGGTAGTGCTACCGTTTCAGCCCTTTCGGCCATTGAAAAGGATATTGCAAACAGCGATATCAGCGTGAAAGCAGCTGCGGCGGGAAGTGGTGCTTATGATTTAATGGAGTTCAGAAGTTATATTATGAACAAAAAACAGTCATACTATGGCAAACCTTCATTCATCTTATATATCATTGATTCATTTAAAAAATATAGCAATATGAATGTTGATTATGACGATATTTTTAGTGATAGTTATAAAGATGTTGTTGACGGACTAATTGATGGAAATACAGATATTACCATTATTGAACAAAACCTGACTACTTATGTAGGTGAACTATTTAATGACGACTTTGAAGATGATGAATTCTTTATGTCTTCCGATAATATATACGCACCCGTAAGAGAGGCTTTTGTAGAGAACTCAGTTACTGCCTGGGATGTACAAACCCCTCTTAATTTATATCATGGAAACGATGATCAGTGGGTTCCGGCAAAACAATCATCTCTATTGTACAGTGAATTTACAACAACATATCAATCATCAAATGTTTCATTAAAACCATTTGAAGATTTGGACCACACCGGTGCTTTTTTCCCAACAATCGCGGCATCACTGGAATGGTTTGATAATTATTAGATCAAACAATAAATGCAAACACCAATATTTTCTGACATACAAAAAGCCCATAAAAGGATTGAGCCCTTTATTCATCGTACACCTGTATTAACATCAAACAGCCTGAACAAGATATTCCATAGTAATTTGTTTTTTAAGTGCGAGAATTTCCAAAAAGTAGGTGCTTTCAAGTTTCGTGGGGCTACGAATGCTGTTCTAAGCTTAAACGAAGAGAAAGCCATGAAAGGAGTGGCAACTCATTCGTCGGGGAACCATGCTGCAGCGTTAGCGTTAGCAGCCCGTAACCGTGGCATTAAAGCTTATGTGGTAATACCTGAAAACGCCCCTGAAATAAAGAAAAAAGCTGTTGAAGGATATGGTGCCGAGATAACATTTTGCCAGCCCACCCTCGAAGCACGAGAAACAACATTGGCTAAAGTAATTGAACAAACAGGGGCAACTGAAATTCATCCGTACAATAACTTTGAAGTTATCAGCGGACAAGGAACAGCTGCAAAAGAACTGATTGAAGATAACGGACCTTTTGACCTCATATTATGCCCGGTTGGGGGTGGCGGGTTATTGTCAGGAACCTCAATTTCTACAAAAAGCATGTTACCCGGGGCAAAAGTTATAGCATGCGAACCCGTGGGTGCAGA
>JAQICX010000158.1 GCA_027858345.1 Kiritimatiellia bacterium
TCGCTCTGCCGGAGGAGGTCACCTCGGGGCTTGCCCCCGTGGAGCCATGATTGGCGGCAACGCCCTAGAAAATAAACAATGGCTCTGCCATTCTTTAATTCCGCTGACAGCATGTCAGCAATTCAAAATTCGATGTTGGACGTTGGACGTTCGATGTTCTCAACCCCCTGGGAACGCCGAGCTCCAGCTCGGCATAATCATAACATGAGCGTAGCGAATTCCAAACCTCTGAGAGAAACTTACCACCTAGCACTTCCCACTGCTGGCAACGCCAGCTCGCCAGCTTACGCCAATCCAGCCAGCTCTCCCCTGGGAACGCCGAGCCCCAGCTCGGCTCTTCTGTAGCCGTGTCGCCCCGGCACGGACATAATCACAACATGAGCGCAGCGAATTCCACAATTCTTAATTCTTAATTTTTAATTTTTAATTAGGCGAACAACGTGAGCCCTACGCCAATCCAGCCAGCTCCTTATCAATACGAGCTTCCAAATCATGATTCTTCAAAGCAGCAGTCAAATCATCCAAACCACCTTCCATCACACGATCCAAACTATACAAAGTCAGATTAATACGATGGTCAGTCAAACGATTCTGCGGAAAATTATAAGTTCTGACTCGCTCACTCCGGTCTCCAGAACCAATTTGTGAACGCCTATCTTCCCCCATCTTCTCCTCTTCAATTCTCCTGCGTTCTGCTAAAATTCGAGACTTAAGCACAGTCATCGCCTTCTCTTTGTTTCTTAGCTGCGAACGCTCATCCTGACTTTGGGCGACCAAACCTGTTGGTAAATGAGTAATACGAATTGCTGAATATGTTGTATTCACGCACTGACCACCGGGCCCCGATGCACAAAAAATATCAACACGAATCTCATCTGGCGGAAGATGAATATCATCTTCTGGTTCAGATTCCGGGAAAATAGCAACAGTTGAAGCAGATGTATGAATACGCCCCTGTGTTTCAGTCAAAGGAACACGTTGAACACGATGCACACCCATCTCATATTTTAAAAGACCATAAGCCCCCACTCCTTCAACAGAAAATGTAATATCCTTATAACCACCAACTTCACATTCACTTGAGTCAATCACATTAATCTTAAAACCAAGTCCTTCAACATAGTGCTGATACATCTTCAGAAGATCGCCAACAAACAATGCAGCTTCATCACCGCCTGTTCCTGCACGAATTTCAACAATTGCATTTCTGTCCGAACCTTCATCAGGTGGCAACAGCTCAAACTTCAAAGCTTTTTCAATTTCCGGGAACCTCTCTTCAAGCTCCTCAAGTTCCATTTCTGCCATTTCAATCAATTCAGCTTCCATGCCCTTTTCAGCAAGAAGTTCCTTGTTTGCATCAATACCATCAAGAACATCAATATAGTCTTGAGCCGTAATCTCCAACTTCTTCAGACGAGAATGCTCTTGAACAAGCTTACGCATCTTTTTTTGGTCAGAAGCAACACCAGGTTGCGACATTTCTGTTTCAATCTCAGGTATTCTATTTAAAATATTTTCTATGTATTCTTTTTCTATCATTGGGTATCCGTTTATTTAATAAATTGTTATGAATCGCCTTCTATTGTGTCAAATCACCCATCAAAACGCAAGCCTATAAATAAAACCAACCCAACAATTCGCAGGATAGTTGGCTATATCGTTTCTTGTCGTTAGTTTACAGTCTCTCGTTTTCATAGTCCGTGTTGTCTGTACCCACACACACCGTCCACTTCGTCCACCATGGGAACGCCGAGCTCCAGCTCGGCGTAATAAAACATGAGCTCTGCTCGTAACACACCTCGAAGAGAAACTTACCACCTAGCACTTCTCACTTAGCACTGCTGGCAAGGCCAGCTCCCGCAAGTCCAAAAAAAAACCGAACTTACCCATAGGTAAATTCGGTTATCAAAAATCAGTTTAAGCCACTTAAGCCAAACCGTATTTCTTACGAAACTGCTCAACACGACCCTCTGTGTCAACTAGTGTAGCATGGCCTGTATAAAACGGGTGACACTTTGAGCAAGTATTAATATTAGCATCGTTTCCTGTTGAACGAACTTTCATAACATTTCCACATGCACATGTTATTGTTGTTTCGTCATACTTAGGATGTATATCTTTTTTCATAATGGTTCCTACTTTCTTTAAATTCACAAAAACAAGCAGAATATACCTTTATTCACCAAAAAATCAAGTATTTTTTTTGTTTTTCTCCATTTTTTTACTATTACATATTTTTTTCTTTAAAAAACTTGCATAAATGAGCTACAATACAAAACAAATTAGAAGTTGGTTAGATAGTTAGACCGTTAGACTGGTAGATGGTTAGACCGTTAGATGGTTCCATGCGTCTTGCGTCTTGAGTCGTTATTAGTAATTCGTAACAGAAATTATGATTAAAAAAGTTAAATACAATTTAGAAAACAAACAGATACTTATCAATGGAGACAGAATTCTCCTGGGAGTTTCAGGTGGTGTTGACTCAATGGTCCTATTCCAAATCATGACCAAAATTTTGGAATCCAACAAGACATTCAAACTAATTGTTGCACACATCGACCACATGCTGAGAAACAACGAATCAAATAGCGATCGTGAATTTGTTGTCAACGCATGCAGGAAAAAAGGCATCCCCTGCTTTACTGAACAAATCAATATCAATGCAATTGCCGAAAGCGAGAAAATCTCAACAGAAATGGCTGCTCGAAAAGCGCGATATGACTTCTTTGAAAAATGTTGCAGAGAAAATAATTTAAACTGTATCATGACTGCCCACAATGCAGATGACCAGGCTGAAACAGTACTTCTCCGACTCATTCGCGGCACAACCCTTACAGGAATCTCAGGCATCAGCCCCAAATCAAACTACAAAGAGTTCAGGCTAATTCGTCCAATGCTTGACTGCTCACGCGAAGAGATTGAACAATATGCCATGGATAACCAAATCATCTGGCGTAACGATGCATCAAATGCCTCAGATGCCTACCTAAGAAACAAGATTCGTCACCACATTACCCCATTCATTACAAAAGAACTCAACCCTGCATTTGTGAAGAACATCAACAAGATGACCAATAACTTCAAAATTGACGATGATTTTATTGAAAAACATTCTCAAAAAGTTCTCGCCGAAGCTGTTCAGAATGACACCTTAGATTTCAGCAAACTAATCAATGTGGACCCAGCTCTGCAAAACAGAGTAATCAGAACATGGTTATCAAACCATATCCCAATTAGCCAAATCGATACTCAAACAATCAGCAAGGTTAATCAACTTTACAAGTCCGACAAAGCAACATGCCAACTTGAACTGCCGGAAGATTACATACTAAAAAAGTCCTATGATATCTTTTCTGTTCAAAAAGATACCGAACAACAGACGTGTGACTTGTGCTTGCCAATTAAAGAAAGCTGCGTAATCGACTTTGATTCAAAACAAATTGAAATCAAAATTACAAAAGAATCCGGTATTATCTTTGACAATACCGATTCAATTGGGCAACTTCCCGCAAAAGCATCGCTGCAGATTGATAACAATGCAAAAATAATCATCAGGACTATGCGACCTGGCGACAGAATGGAACCTCTAGGTCTCTCCGGAAACAAAAAACTGAAAGACATCTTTATCGATGCCAAAGTTCCATACGAACAACGTTCCAAAATCTTACTCATCGAAATCGATGGCATTATTGCATGGATTCCAGGCTATCGCATCTCCGAACACTTCAAAGTCACAAACTCCAACTCCCTCAGCACTCATATCGCCATCGCGCTCAGCAAAATTCGTTAGATAGTTGGTTAGTTAGATTGTTGGATAGAATGCCGAGTATTTATCCTTTTTCGGTGACGCAGTCGCCACATCCGTCCCATAAGTCTCATACGTCCCATCTTCTTCATTGTCAATTGCACCCTCACCCAAACTCCTCCCGCTTTTAGGGGAGGTCACCTCGCGTGCGAGGTGGGAGGGGTGAGTTCATTCATCATTTGATGTTGAATGTTCCATGCTTCGCTTCGCTATGCAGGACACAGTCGATGTTCTCCACCATCCGGGAACGCCGAGCTCCAGCTCGGTCTAATAAAACATGAGCTCCGCTCATCCCACAATTCTTAATTATCAATTCTTAATTTTTAATTGCCTCCCCCCTTCTCTTCCCTTGCAACATTGCATACTTGCACCTTTGCGTTAGATTTTCTTCTTAGCGTGAAACTTTTTTTTGCAAACTACACATAAAAATATTGTTTTTTACAACAAAATACGATATTATCACATCGATATTATTAAAACCATGCATAATTGACATGGCGAAGCTGTAGCCAGACAACGCCAGCAAGTACTAAGTGGTTCGTGAAAAAACAGAAAGAACAACAAATGAATGAAATAAAGAATGCTTCTCTTGGCAAGCGAATTGGTGCGTTTATGATTGATTTTCTGATTGCAACATGCATACAGATCTTTCTCTTTATCCCTTTTATAATGACCCCTATCATTCAGAAAAATATCGACGGAACTGAAGTAATAACCAGAAGTAACTTAATAACCTTAGTCACGTTCACATATCTCATTCTTAGAGATCTGCCAAATGGTCGAAGCGTAGGCAAGAAAGCACTAAACTTGCAGGTGCGCAGCATGGATCAGTCTCCAGCATCAGTACTCCAGCTAACTCTTAGAAACGTATTTGTTATGTTATATCCAATTGAGTTCGTATGGCTACTCGCCACTTCAGGACGAGAGCGTCTAGGCGACATCGCCGCCAAAACCCGAGTCTTTAATTATGAATCCAAGAAATAATAACAACCCCAAACTAAAACATTTTTTTTTACTTCAAAGGCAAAAAATAGCCTAATAAAATTAACAAAACATAAAACAAACAATTATAATAATTGTTTTTTCTAAGGTACTGTCAGAAATTGTATGAAAAATATGAAAACTGATATATTAAATGGAATATCCAATAACCAACACGGAATATCCAAGGAATAAGGATGTACCCCTCCCACCTCGCAGGCGAGGTGACCTCCCCTAAAAGCGGGTGGAGTTTTGGCGGACAAGGTTTAGATTGCTGATGCAACATCTGTAGCGTCGGGCGGTGACCGACGAAAATACAGGGCTGAAAGCCTGTAATATCACAGCCTAGGGCAACGCCCTAGGTGAAATAATAAAAACAAGTTTTTTACCTGCCCACGGAGTGTCCTTCCTTGGACATTGGACATTCCTTGATGGATATTGGATATTTAAAGAACAAAAATGTTGGGGATAAGGCCAAAAAGCCTGTATGCCATTGATTTACAACAAAATAGGGCTGAAAATAGTGCTAAACTTTTGACAGAACCGTGGTAATCCAACAAAATTAAAATGAAAAAGATACCAACAATACATCCTGGCGAAATATTGTTTGAGAAATTCCTTAAACCAATGGGTATAAGCCAGAACCAACCAGGACGTGATCTCAAGGTCTCGCCTCGCAGAATAAACGAAATTATTCATGGGAAAAAAAGTATTACTGCTGATACAGCTTTTACGCCTATCTGCATATTTTGGAAATTCTGCTTCTTTCTGGCTTGGACTTCAAATGGATTATGATTTAGATATAGCAGAAGACACGCTAGCAAAAAGAATTCATAAAGAAGTACAGCAATTAGCAGTTGTCTAGGATAACTTTGCTAGTCACGCAAGGCGAAAACTATGCACTGTATACTGTACACTGTGAACTGTTAAAGGAAACAAAACTATGAAAACAAAAAAACTTAGTGACACTAATGTCATGGAAAATGCACACAATGTGGATGCCCGCAACATGTATAACACTGCGGACGCAATGATAACTGTAATTACTCTAATGCCAGGACAATCACTGAAACGCCACATTACACCGGTAGACGTAGCTTTTTACGTATTGAGCGGAACAGGTATCATCGAGATTGGTGATGAAAAAGAGGAAGTTACTGCAGATACCTTGGTAGAAAGTCCCAAGGACATCTTACACTGCTGGTACAACGAGAGCTCTGAACCACTTCGCTTCATGGTAATAAAGGCTCCTAAACCAAAAACTAAAACCATCTTCATCGGCGACTAACGTAGGGGGTGCTGGTCAATTCATAAATAGGGGTTGCTGGTCAATTCATAAACATTGTTTAACAACAAATTAGAGTTGCAAATATACCGTTAAAGTGCAATCCCGCTTTGCGGGACTTGCAAAGCGAGATAAAGATTGAAAACATGGCGGAGCATTTGCCGAACTGGAGCTCGGCGTTCCCAAAGGGGGAGAAAAAGGACTTAAGACTCTCGACTCTGTAAAAGCAGCTGGTGGTGAAAGTGCTTTATTTAAGGCGGGGTCACGGCCCCCGGCCCTACAGACGTCGGTCAACGACCGACGCTACAGAAGAAATTGGTCAACTGTGTTGTGCGAAGCTTGAAAAGCGAAGAATGACGACCGACGCTACAGTTGTGCTAGTTGGTTGGGGTGGTGATGAGGAGTTTGAGTGAGATGTTGGCGAAGCCATCTTGAGTTGATGACATTTGGACTCTTTGGACATTTATATATGGCCATTCGTTCATTAGTGCATCCATAAGTGATTTAAAGTTGATCAGTTCAAACTCTTTAATAGTAACTGTCTTGGTCACAAAATCAAAATTTTCCTGTTGTATTGCAGAGTTTTCACTAATTTCATAATTGGCGATTGAGAGATCTTTCATAATGGTATCAATTTCACTGACATCGCGTTTCGTTGACTCTTTAATCAGCTGTGCTTTTGCGGACATTAAAGGTTCTAGTTCATTATATAGTTCTTTAAGCTTTTCGACAGTAACAACTCGTTGTTTTAGAATTTCAGATTTTTTGTCGATGTTTTTAATGCTCTTATAAGATATGGTTGCAGAAACAGTAAGTAGTATAACTGCTGTGACATTCAAACCTATTCTTAAATTTATCTCTTGTTTTTTACTCATTGTCATCACCTCCTAACTTGGTGATCTCAAGCTTACAGGAGGATGTTCCTGATTTATTAATTGTGCTTTGCTCTGAGACTTCGTATCCAACATTCTCTAGCTTTGTTCTAAGTTCAGCGACAGAGTCGGGGTCTTTGATTTTTCCTTCAATAATAATTGTTTGTTGAGTCATATCAATATTATGAATGGTCATATCACCATCTGTTTTGTACTCTTTGATAACATTCCATACACCTTGCATACCATCTGGCGGATTAATGTCAAACAACTTGAGCAGCTCTTTTCTTTTCTTGGATGCCTGAACTGCGGCTCTACAAACGGTTTCACCTTTCATAGCTGTGGGTATGTTATAGCCCGCGATTTGTGATGCAAATGAATTAATTTTTTCATCTGTTGAGTAAAGTCTGTTGTTTGTGATTGCATTTAAGGAAAGTGATATTGCAAGTGTAATTATGGAAATAGCACATATCAAGCTTGCAGCACGCACACCTTTGCTTTTGCTGCTGCTTTGTGTCTGTTCGTTTACAAATTCGCTATCTCCAAGTAGGTTTAAGATTTTCTTTTTGAAATACTGTTTGGCAAGTGCTTTTTGCAGGAAGTTCTTACTGTCCTTGATGTCAAAACAGTTGTACTCAAATTCATTGGTGACCATTTCAACAATTTCTGAAGAAAAAGCATCTGAGATTTCAGAGTTCACATTAGTCCAGCATATGTTTTTTGCCATATCAAACTGAATCTGGTACTTTGCTTTAATTGACTTCATTATCCTAGCTAATCGTTCTTTTGAGTTAGCGGGCAGAGAGTAGCAGGCTTCAAGGGTATTATTCATTCCAAAGAGCAGACATCCCTGACCGTCGAACTCAAAGTAGGCAAAACAAATTTCATCTGAGGCCGAAACTTTTGATGCTTGGATTGCATCCCATATGACAATGCCTTTGTGTGTTATGCATGAATATTTCTGAGGAAAGCTGCAATTTTCTATAAAAGATTTTAATATGTTTTTCAATGCACCAAAGACAATGAATTTGTGTGCTCCTGAAAGAGTTGTTTTGGATGTGCTGTTAAACACATAGATGGAATCATCAATTGAGAATGGCAACTGTGAATCCAATACAGAATCCATAACTCTACGAGCTTTTGCAATTGATTTAAATGGTATATCAACATTTAGAAAGAATGTCTTTTTAATTGGCAGCGTTGCAATGACCGGCAATTTGCTGTTAATAGAATCGGCATTATTGTGTGGCGAGACAATAATATTGTTTCCTTTGGATTCACAAAGGAATGTTTGTTGTCCTTCAGAGCTTTCAAATGTACAATAACAACTATTTTTTTTCATCAGTTTTCTTCTCAAAAATATAGAATCCAAAGATAAGGACTACGCCAACCACAGCAGCAACTAGAGACATCACCTCAACCTTACCAAATGATGCAGGAAGTATGTTGCCTAAGTATACAATCTTATCTTCAATAAGCGGTGAGTTATTTCCTACAATCTCAGTATTCTTGAATGGCCATAGAACATACAAAGAACCAGCCATAAGACCAACCATAAATGACATTGTAATGTTGTAGCATTTTTTCAACAACATATCCATGATGCGGGAAAAGACAAGGAGTCCTACCAAACATCCTGCTGCAAAACATAGAAGCAGTATTACTTCTCGATTGTTGATTGCCTCAAGCAGTCTGAAATAGACCCCTATCAGTAAAAGAACAAAAGAACCGCTTATACCAGGCAATACCATTGCAGAGATTGCTAAGGCCGCTGCAAAGAACATTATGAGCATATCAGACACGGCCGGCATCTCCAATGAGATAAAACTACCGTCATCTTCGCTATTAACAGAATCCACCTGTGCAGCTTTTGCAAGCTCTCTGTCATATTTATGTTCTGCCTTTTTGATTTTCTGAGTATCACTAACCATAAATGTAAGAGAGATTGTAAATGCCGCAGCAATGACAAACGAGACAAACTCTCTCCATGATCGTCTTTTTAAATATTTATATGGAAACACCATAGACATAAGAACCAATCCAAAAAAGAATGCATATGAAACTTCATGATGATCTTTCAAGACAAAACTCATTAGCTTTGAAGTACTTAATACGGCTACAACAGCACCAAATCCCAGACAAAGCAAAAAATATGCATCAATTTTCTTTAGTTCTTCTCCAAAATCAGCAAAAGCCTGTTTTTTTAATGTAAAAAGTTTAAGTCCAGCAATAACAATAGAAAAGCTAATGTTATGCAGAGCACCAATAAGTCTTTCATAAATCCCCATAATGAGAGCAAGGGTTCCCCCACTCATTCCTGGAATAATATTTGCTATGCCAATGAAAAAGCCTTTAACTATATCTAATATGTAATTCATCTACGTCCTCTTATACTTCCTTATATTTTCTCAACATGTTAAAAAATCGTAGCGTATCAGTTATGGGGCTAATAGAACTAACCTCTTTTCCATAAATGACATCTATATCCAAATTCAAAATTTTACTATTCTGCATACCCATACATATCAAAACCTCAGACTCCGCAGAGAAATGAGATATATTTTTTGGGAAGCATTTTACAATATCCCGGCTGTATAGTCTATAACCATTTTGAGTGTCTTTCACAGTTATACCAGCTCTTCTGCATAGCAACCAGCTCATAAATTTATTTGTAAGTTTACGAATGAAAGGCATATCACCTGAATTCCAAAGTCTATTGCCAATGATTGCATCAGGATGCTCTTTTTCATATAGAATGATAAAATCATCTATACTTTTTGGAGAATGCTGTCCATCACCATCCATTGTAATGACAAAATCACATTTTTCATATTCAAGAGCCGCATTAATTCCAGTCATCAACGCAGCACCTTTTCCCTTATTGGTTTCGTGCTGAATAAGTTTAACAGGATATTTCAGCACTTTTTGTACAGTATCATCACGGGAACCATCATCTACAACAATTATATTGGTTGTATGTTTGATTACATCTTCAATGAGGCAGGAAATCATTGCACCTTCATTATATACGGGTATAACTATGTAATAATTATCCTTTAAGTCACTCATTAACGAAATCCTCTTTAAATAGTTGTTAGTAAAAAATAGTTTTTAGTTATTAGCGTTTAGTTATTAGTTCTAATCTAAGAAATATAGCCCCAAACATCCCTTTTAACCGATCAAGACTGTACTGGTTTTTCATTCCAAAAATCATACAAGATATACCACTGTTCAGGATATTCCAAAACAATTTTTTCCAACGTTTTACATATCTTGCGTTGTAAACTCTCAAAATCATGATTCTCCGGATATATTGGTGGACACATATCAAGAAGAAAATTGTCTTTTTTTTGTCTACTCATCCTACCAAACACAACAGGCGCCCCTGTTTTAATGGACAGCCTAGCTGGTCCAGATGGCATATACGCCATTCTCCCCAAAAACTCAAATTTTTCACCTTTGTTGCTATAATCCCGATCACCCATAAGAGCAACATTTTTTTTATCTTTAAGAGTTTTCAAAATAGTTTTACCTGCATTTCCAAGTGAAACCAAATGAATTCCCCGTTTCATTCTCATAACATTAAGCAGCATACTTGTTTGAGCATTCACATCTTCAAGAACAACAGCAACTATGGGGTATCCCGCGGTTGTTATTGTTCCGGCCCCTATTTCCCAGTTACCAAAATGTGCAGTTAAAAGAATCGTTCCTTTCCCATGGCTTACGGCTTCTTTAATATACTCTTCTCCCTGAAAATCAACATATTTTTTCAGCTGTCTAGGTGTCATTGGTGTGAAATAAAAGAAATCAATCAGATATTTTCCAAAGTTTCGATACACCTCTAAAGCTTTTCTTGACAATTCTTTGTCAGTTACCGGCTGATTTTTATACTCGTATATATGTCTCAAATTGCTCTTAACCGCAGCAAAACCTTTTTTATCTGATTTTGCTTTTAGATATGCCATGCGTAGTGCAATCCAGTAGCCCAATTGTCGAGGAAGAACTTTCGTTAAGAATATTATTGTTAGAAATACAAAATATGCACTATTCTTACTACAGTCATTCGCTGTATCATTATTTTTTTTATCCATTAAAACCCTACTTAGTGCATCCTGTTCAATTCATAATTTGTGTTCTAACAAGGTGGTATATTATGCAAAACAAGAGTTTGCCTGATATCACATTAAACAGGAAACCCTACTTACCTATACATTTAACAAAGTAATCTAACAGAAAAATAACAATTTTTCAATTGTTTTTGTTTCCAAACGACAAATATCCCACGGTTTTTTCTTTTCAAGAGGTTAAATGACTTAATTTCAATAATTTAGATTTTTTTTGTAAACATTAGTGCTACTTTATGCTTTGATACGCTTGAATGATTGGGTATAAACAAAGCAGAAAGGGTTTAAAATGCAGTCATTTAAAGGTAAAACAGTTAATATTAGAGAAATAAAACGTAATGAAATCAGTCGTTTTGATGAGTTACTTGAAGAATTTCACTATATTGGAAAGAGTCGCAGTGTTGGTGATTCAATT
>JAQICX010000172.1 GCA_027858345.1 Kiritimatiellia bacterium
GTGATCATGTTTCCATCAAGGTCATAATAAAATTTTGCACGGGCATACCACGGAGTATACGTCCAAACTTTCGTATATGCATTCAGAACATTAGATTCATAATACTCTTCCTGAACAGGAAATTCACAGTAAGTTCTGTTCCCGATATCATCGTGTGTAAAGTTGTAGTTATCTGTTCCCATTGTTGCTCCTGCTAGTTCTTGTCGAAGATTATAAGTAAAAGCATTAGTGATTGCAAATAAATTCGCATCAAAATCCAGTCTTTCTGTGCGACGTCCTAGAACATCGTTATCATAAATAAACGCAGAAATAGGAGAAGAGCCAAAGTAGTTGGAGACACAGGTTATGAGATTTCTGCTATCTTCATAGTATTTGCTGATTCCAAAACCAAATGCAAAAAAACACCTTTGCTTTCCACAACAAAACTACATTCTTTTCCAATATCCCATAGCTTTTATTTTGCCACTACGACGTGGTCGAGAAATGTGACTTCCGCTAAATCTAGTCCCCCACAAAGTTAGATGATCATAGTAAAAAAACGCTACATTTGATTTACGATCGAAAGCTACTGTTATTTCATAGTCTTTTTTGGATTGACTGGCAATAATAAAATCACCACTTAACCGGTAAAACCACCAATAAAAATTTGCATTTGAATCCTTTTCTGCACCACCTTGATAAAAAGGCATTGACGAGACAAAAAACTCAACATTAGTAAAACCACTTTTTATATCTAATTTTTCAGCACATATGTTCTTGAATTTTTGTTCATCTGTTCTTATTGCAAAAGCTTTCATTGATTCAATTGAACTACAAAAAACCATATCTTGTGCATATTTTGAAATCTCTTTTCTTGAAAACAACTTGGACGGATACTGCTCAAACAATCCTAATATATCAGATAAAAGTACAGCAAAAAACATCACAATCACCACAGATATTAAATACCTTTTTTTCATAGCTGTTCCTCTTTCCTATATTTTATAAATATCATAGCTCTAGTCCTCCCCCGTAAAGAGTTCATCTCTTGATAAAAAGCAGATATTGTATATACTTGTTTTTCATCTTCAAGTGTCATATAAACACCATTTAAAGACATGTCCTGAAGTGTATATTCCATATTTCCTGTTTCTTTTGATATTTTATATAAGGGTAATTTAAAAACAATATTAGTTTCAGGTCTAAACTCTCCCGACATATCAAATTGTTCTTTGCATATATTAATAAATCTATTGGTATCAATATATGCCTCAACTGATATCTGGTTATTATAACAGCCATAGAAATCTATACATCCACCATTATCTTTAAATAGCTTTTCAAAAAAATCATAACTACCAAAAGTATTATTCTCTACTTGGTTATTCTTAGATACTTTATTATTACAACTTGAAACAATAACTAATAGACTACACAACAAAATTATTTTTGTAAAATACTTCATATTACAACCACCAAACTTCTTTAGACATAATCATAAGACCTCGCCAATCAGAGTTAAAACAAATCAAACCATATGACAATATTATAGAAGTTATTATATAACCACATAACAACCATACCATTATTTTACTAGCTTTCTCTTTGCGTAATATCACCAAAACATATGCAGCAATAAAACAGAATAGTCCTATTGGCATAAATTGATTTGTACTTCGGAACATATATATCAGTGCTTTGTGGTTTACCCATGGTATAACATCATTCAAGATTAACACATCATACATGTGAAACCATAACCAATATAATGAACAATAAAAAGACAATAATAATGCAATAACAGCAATTGTCATTAAAACCTTATATACCCACTTTACCATTTTTTCCACCATCCTTTTACTTTGAGCTTGTGACGAACTCTATTTTTAGTTTTTTCATGAAATTCAGCAGGAGGATTATTATTTATCCAACCAGTGTTTATGTCATCACTTTCCATTAAATAACTATTATTTTCGTTTGAGACAAAACCAAGATGTGCACATGCAAAAAGAGCTTCTATGGTCTCATGTGCCGCCAAAAATGGTGCAACGTTCAGGAAGTTTACACCATCCATCATTTGTGTGTATAGTTCCACATTCCTCTGATGAATGCTAAAACTCCAATTATTTCCACACCCAAGTTTGAATCCATTATACTTAATCTCTCCCGTAATAAAATATAATCTTTTCCAACATTCATCTTCATATTTTTTATTCCCCCCTTGTTTACCTTTCTTAGCATCTTCAGGCATTTGTTCTTTCTTGATTTTCCATACCAAATTATCGTCAATACTATTTAACAGTTTGTAGTAATTTCTGTAGAGAACATATCTGCATCTGTTGCAGTTAAAAAAACAACCACTAATACTTCATCTTCACTCAACCCCCACTCATCCCAATTATTAATCAAGTCATTACCACCAATACCATAGAGGTTGATACCACCAGACTCTTCGATGGGGTCTAAGCTCAAAAACTTGCCTAATTGAGGGAAATATGGGCGGTACTTGTATTCAACAAGGCCAGTTGTTTCATCGAAGTACTCGTTGGAGAAACCAAACGGATTTAACGAAACTGTGAAAGGCGAACTGTAAACAGTAGAACTTTCCTCACCGAAAGGCGAATAGTCGTAATGCACAAGGTGCGATCCAGAATCATCCAACAAATCAGTAATATTCTTATTTGCATCATGGGCGTAAAAGACGGTTTCACCACCCAAACTGGCAGTCAGAGTTTCACCATGGCTCCAAGTGTAAAGGTTGGTGGTAGAATCCGTCATTTCAGCAATTACATGATTTCCATCCCAATAGAATAGAATTGTTTCTCCATCAGTTACTTTCTGGATCATTCTTCCTTGGTAGTCATATGAGTATGTGATGTAGGTGTTGTCAACGCAGTTGCTGGCTGAGGTCATACGGTTTTCCCCGTTCCAGGTGTATGTCCAGTCGCCATGCGTGAGCATGTTTCCATCGGCATCGTAAGAGGGCAGAGATGAACCCTGCCCGTACGAAATGTTGGTGTATTGGTTGAGCTGATTTGCTTGGTAGTTAACCACAGAGGACACAGAGTCCACAGAGGAGGTGACGGTTATTCTGTTGCCGATTTGGTCGTAGTTGTAGCCATAGTCATCGAGACCCAGAGCTGCGTCAATCAGTTCTGACCTATTGTTGTAACCAAATGTATTTGTGGTAGTGTTTGCCATTGTATCTATCCGTTGTGTCCTGCGTCCAATTTCATCATTGGCGTAATTGTACTGCGATATGGTTGTGTTGTCAAATTGATTTTTGACTTCTGTTATTAGATTTCGGTTTGGCTCGTAGGATTTGGTCGCTTCAAAGCCATTGGGCGAGGTGTAACCAGCGATTAAAGAAGAGTTCTCAAGATAAGAGTAATTAACCACACTTTCGACAGGCTCAGTGCTGGCGGAATGCACGGAAGATGTGACTGAGTGGAAACGACCATAATCATCATAGGTATAATTTACTGCACTCAATCCTTCGGCAGCAGGAAGATAAGATGCCGAGAGTTTATAACCTGTTTGACGCCCTAAGGAATCATAGGTGTAGTGCAGAAATCTATGAGGATGTCCTGGATAACCTATCAGTTTAGAGGCAGGAAGTAGTGTATCGGGATCATAACTTGTTATCTCTATTCCATTGGATTCGTGAATACCAACAGTCTGTTGACCTAAACGATTATATACGAGTCTAACAGTTTTTGTGTCATCAGAATAGTCGATAACTATTAAGCTTGCATTTTTTTTAATTCTTCAACAGGTATTTTCCAAACAACTTCTTTACCATTCCATAAAGGAATAGGTTCATTAGCATCTACGGCCTGCTGAAAAACCTTTCGAGCTGCTCTATTCATCGCCTGACCAGCCAACTTTGTACTTTCATTCTTACTATCTTTCATCTATTAACTCCGGTGTTCCTTGTGATGTATCCCATATTTTCCATTCATCAACAACATTCTTATATGCTGGCAAGAGTTTCAATCCCCTTGAATATCTTCTTCTTATAACATCTTGTGGAATAAAATGCCCCCCATGCTTTACTCGCATATTTACACGTTCCATGGCTAATTCAACAGATGCCAATTTCAAAAAATGCAAAGTAACCATATAACCTTGACTCTTCCATTCATCAATTTTCTTTAAATATATACGTCCACTAAGTGTTGTTTCAACCCCAAATGATTCTTTTCTTCTACAGCACTCATCAATTCTTGCTAAAAGTATTTTAGATGCTTCAATGGCCACTGTTTCAGGTGCAAATGGCGAAAGTCCTATAGCAATTAAATCTGCATTGATAAAATTAACCGTATCACCCTCTTGGGGCAAAAAGTCTTTTGCAAAAGTAGTTTTTCCTGCACCATTCGGCCCAGCAATAATAATAACTTGTTTCATTAGTTGACCCTATTTTTAAACATATCAATACTATAATGCAATTCCATAAGTTTGTCAATAATTCAAAAATTATCGACCTGTTTTTCTGTATACTTTTTAATAATGGACCACATTATTATATCTATATACAAGGGGCTTCAAAGAACGCTTACGGTGCAGAAATGCCGCCGCCTCTTTTACGCCATAAAAACCGCTCCCGTCATAACAAGCCTCAAATCTTACGACCAGACTGCAATTTTTCAGTCAGAAATGTTACTAACCATATTACTATCGTATGATTCTATTGTTTCCTTCAAAATTAAATGTGTTTTTTGTTCTGTCTTATTGTGGCAGAAATGAGTTTGTTTGTAAAGGCGTTATTTTTTGATCAGGTAATTTTTTGATCACGAATTTCATAGGGCGGACACTCGTGGCGTAGCCTAAGAGAGCCTGGAGGTAGCGACAGCAACAAAGAGGCCTACTCGCAACCAAAGCTGGTGCTGCCACCAGATTAAGGTTAAGGTTATTAACGGTTGATGGTAAATAGTAAATGGTTGTGGAATGCCTCTGGCGGTATTTATTTAAGATTAAGATTGAGGTTGAGAAAAACCCCTCCGTCCTCGTTCCTCGGACACCTCCTCCCGCCTTGCGGGACTAGCAAAGCCAGCCGGGGAGGAGTTTTGGCGGACTAATGTTGAATTGCTGTTTCGTAGCTGTAGCGGCGGGCGTTGACCGTCGAGGAAGAATAAGGTTGAGGTTAAGATTAAGGCTAAGGGAGGAGGGAGAGAAAGTCAACAGGCTGCAGGAAAGAAGGTGAGAACGTCCAACATCGAACGTCCAACATCAATTCGACCAATGGGAGAACAGCTTTAGGTAGGCCATTCGCTACGCTCCATTGCTGTCGCAGGCTCCAGCCTCACTTCCCTCTGGTTGTGTGCCCTAAAGCAACGATCCCGCAGAGCGGG
>JAQICX010000231.1 GCA_027858345.1 Kiritimatiellia bacterium
ATTTTTAAAAAATCTTCTGATTGCTATTGCAAGGTGCAATGGGATGCTGGTTTTTGCGGCGAGCACTGTTGTCTGTTGTTATTTTTAATTCACAATTCAAGACCCGGTACCACGGTCATTCTATAATTTTGCGACCTTTTGCCCGCGAACCCAATTGTGACAGGATATCAGTTGTAAACGAATCGCTCCCAACAGCTATACTTTCACTCCCGCTTCGTTTTCTCCTGTTAGCGAAAAAATAGATCTGTCCCCATTTTCGTTATTAGGGTATCACCCAGATTCGTGTGGAAATGCACACTAAGGATTCTTAAAGTTCAATTATTCCTGATCCAGTAGATACTCATCATACAGACGTATCAAAGGTTTTTCACGCAATTTAAAAATTGGCATATCAACCTCTATTGTTTTGAAAAATAAACATCTCAATTATTGTAAGACGCTGCTGCCTGATCCCGTTTCTCGCAAAAAGAAACGGTGGGAAAACCCGTCATGAAGAAAATTCAAGATTAAAGATGCGACCCCTGTCACACGAGTCGGACTTCGGCGAATGCCGGTCAACGTTTCAATTTTTTGAATTGCTTCATTGGTTGAAACAGGTGGGTGTTGACGAAACTCCTCTTCCAAGCTGACTCTGTGTAGATCCAGTTGACTGGTGTTAGTGCCATAGTTGACCCGCTTCACCTGCTCAAGCCCTCCGGCTTGATACATCTTGAGATAATTGGTGACTGAATTCAGATGTATCTCCAAAATATCAGCAATTGTTTCATGACTATACTGTTTCCCTTTTAAGTAAATTGCATGGAGGCGTTTCTGGACAATAGGACTGGGATTATAAAATCGTTCAATATTAATTTTTTGCAATTCAGCTTCTGTTAATTGAATAGTCAGCATCGAATTCTTCTTTTGATAAGGTTTCGAAATACATGCCGATTGCTTCAATATTTGGCAAGTAATATTTTCACAAATTTATGCGGTCTCAAGTATATTAAAAATAGCTTTCGATGTGTTTATATATATATGTAGCTAACTAATTTTTAATTTTTTCCAAAAGCAAGATAGTGGGCAAAATCAATTTTATTTCTTTCGTTTTGCCTGTTGTGAGGTCCGGACACCAATTCATCAAAATTTATCAAATCCAACGGCCGAAGAACAACTTGCGCTTTACCACCACCATAGATTGGATCTCTAACTTCAATCTTAGCTTCTTTGGCATGATCACCAACAACAGGATATAATATAGTCGCAGTGCGGTTTTCTCCTTGGCTCATCGCATATATGCATAATTGATAAAGCATATCTCTTGGCAGGTTCTTCTCCCATAGATCTCTGTATTTTGCATCAAGTAAAGTCTCAACTTGACCGTTTTTCAGGATAGCATAATCAGGCCTCGGTGTTGGGGCTTTCTTTTTCAATGGGTTATATTGTGGAATATATGTAATCATATCTTTAAGCCGGAATTCATCCTGGACTTTGAAATCCTTTAAATTTTCTTTCAAAAATCGTGAAATCAGAGCCTGAAAGAAACGATTCATATCGAACAAAAATCCTGGTAAGTTCAATTTTGAAGCATAGCGCTCATCAATTGAAACTCCAGCGGACTCAAATAAAATCTCAATAATTGCAATTATTGAGCTATAAGGTTTCGTCAAACGATTAATTTTTCGCCTGACATTTTGCAGCGACTCCCAGCTCAGCCGAATATTAGAGACGGATTCGTCCAGAAGGGCTATCAAACGTCTCAGTTGGGCTCTCAAAAATAGATCATTTGTCAAAAGAACACTTATTTTGAGCCCAGCTTTTAGAACTCTGTTGATTAAGGAATCTTCAACTCTGGGATGATGTGCACAGGGTAATACCGCTTGCTTTACCCCCCCTCGGATTGCAATCTTTTGAAAGTCTATCCTACCTCGCAAGCAATTTAAATCTTGTTCAAGCCTGAGATATTGCTTGTTCAGTCCTCGGGAAATCAGTTCCATTGTCTCAGCTACTAACTGATTTATTAACAAGTCCTGAAATGCCTGAGCCTCTGTGCCATAATCCACTGGTGAAAAAAGGTGGAGGTTTCGCATTCCATAGGCATATCGCAAAAGATTTAATAAAGGTGAACCAGAAATTTTTGGGTGAATAGTGATTTTGATGTTTCCTAACCTGACAGTGCCTACAAATGATAATGCACTAATTGAAAGACCAGTGGACAACTCAGATATTTCAAGTCTACCGGTTTTAGAAAGCAATTTGGCCATACTCCTTACCGATTCATCGCGTCCTAAATCGAGGCCTTCCAAATCAGAGTCAGACTCTGGGGTTTTGCTCTCCCATTCAAAAAGATTAACTGATATGTTCTGCATTGTTATTAAGACTCACCTGCTGGCTGTTCTAAATCATCAGATTGTTCTTCTTGATCCTCTTCGGGCATTTCCAAGTCTGAAAGTAGCGCCGGAGCGGATGAATCCAAATTAGGGTCAATACTCTTCAATGCTTGAATGAGATCGTCTTTTTTTGCCGGGTCAAAAAGATCATGGCAAATCCGCTGATTTATTTCATCTACAAAATTTTTCCCAAGAATCTTGGTCATTGTGTCATAGTCTTCATAGCAATACTCTTCTATCAAAGGGATAATATCATCCTGAATGATTCTTGCAAATTTACTGAAAGAAGAAATTGGTTGTCCGTTTTCCAAAAAATATGAATGACCGATCTGGAGGTTACGTGCATCGCGACCGATATGTTCACATAATTGAGAATTAAGTGATAATAGCCATGGCCCCAAAGGGATACTTTCCACGACAATATTACCCAAAACATCAATATCAGGCATGAGTTCTATAAAACCGAATCTCCTTCTTAGAGCAGTGTCAAGTAGTGCTATTGAACGGTCAGCGGTATTCATCGTACCAATAACATATAAATTGTCAGGCACATAAAATTGCTCTCCGGATACCGATAGAAGTATGTTTTTTTCTCGTTTATCCTTTTCAATTACGGTCAGTAATTCGCCAAAGATCCTTGGAATATCTCCTCTGTTAATTTCATCAATTATCAAATAGAATTTATATTCTGGATTCTTGATAGCATCACGACACAGTTTTTTCATTATTCCATCTTGAAGTAAGAACATCATTTGATCATTAATTGTTGTTGGACGATAACCTTCTATGAAATCCTCATATCCATATGCGGGATGAAACGTACACATTCTGACCAAACCTTTATGTTCTGAATCTTTTCCCAAAATAATTAGCTTCTCATCGTTTGATAATTCTCCAAAAGACCGATTATATCGAGCATAACTGGCTAACTCCTGAGCTGTTTTTTCAGCCCAATAGGTTTTTCCCGTTCCAGGGGGACCGTAAACAATTACCTGTCTTTTCCGTTCGAGAATTGACTGGATACGACCTTGTATACCTGAAAGCTTGGAATCTTTTAAAGGATCTTTAACTACTGGAATAACTGGCGGTGATGTTGTGTCGAATAGTTTTTTTTCGATGTTAACTAAATTAATGTCTTTCTTGAGTTCATAGACAGTTGTCTGAAGACCCTCTTTTCCTGAGATTTTCCATTCATCAATCGAAAGCCACTCAACATGTCTACGATGAGGAGCGTCAGAATTAGGCTCATAAAAATAATCACCATTAAATCTGCCTATGCCCAAAATTTTTTCACCATCAGAGGGTATAACCAAGTCACCTTCTTGTATGACAGCGACAAAGTTAAAAAGCTGTTGCGTGCTTCTACCAACTTGTTGAGGACTTCCCCCATGTTTTTCAGCTATTTGCTCCCTTATTTTTTCCTTATCCTCCTTTTTGTGTTCAACATCTGATAAATCACCAACCTCTTCCCAACCAACAGCAACGCAACTATTCTCCTTCATAATATTCCAGCGACTATCAACTCCTCCAAGTTTTGTCCCTACGCGCCAATATTTGTGGGGTCTTGGATTAATGCTGCTTAATACTCTAGTTAGATTTGGAATAAGAACCTGTAATTCTTTGGCAATTGTTACATAATTTCCAGCACAAACATAACGCCCTTCCTCTTGTGGAGGCATTTGCAAAAGTTTCATCAAATAAAACCTTTGATAATTAGGATTGTGATAATCATCAAGTTTATGTGGAAAAGATAAGCTGAAATACTTATGTCCCCAAGAAGTGTTACTTACGTCTGGAGCATATTGGTCCATATCTTTTTGCAACTGAAGATAGTCATTGGCTGAAGCAGAAACAGGAAATTTTTCTAATAATTCGAAACCATTAGAAAATTGAGATCGATGTTTTCTTGCAATTTCAGCAGCCTCATCGATCGTCAATTCTTTCTGTTTCTGAGGACTGCCGGTCATCCATGCGCCAGTTTCTTTTCGTCTGTAAATGCCGAATTTTAATGCGCTCCCACCACCAATGCTACCAAATCTCGTTCCCGGAAGCTCATCATCGTTTTTAAATTCCAGCCAATAAACCAAACTGTCGTTGTTGCTGTGATTATGCATTGTGTTTAAAAGTGTTTCCCCATCAATGCTATTTA
>JAQICX010000249.1 GCA_027858345.1 Kiritimatiellia bacterium
TTCCGTTGAATCTTTCAAAAAAATACGCAATAGGCCTGCTATTACTTGATTTTTTTTTTAAGCCCAACGTCGTCCTCGAATAAAATCTTTACAGCGTTTCATTTGTTCAATGCTCTAGCGATTAATAATACAGTCAGCGGTGTACCATCATTTACCATTTGCTGTTTTCTCTATAACTGCTGATCGATACTCCCGGCCTCTGCTGAGACCGGTACAGTCTTTGTTGCTGCAAGCAACAGTTAAACAACAAGTTTCCCAAAATGTCGTCTAGGTCAGCATGCCTCGAAAGAATACTAACGTCTCTTGCTGTTCTTCCTAGTTACCACTGCTGGAGAAGCAAGCCTATCGTCTGGATCTTCCTCCGCCCCTGCCTGTCAGGAAGCGTTTTTGGTGTTCAGCTTGTCTTGTGACAGTCTTTGCAAATTCAGCTTGTTGTTCTTCAGAAAGAATTTCAGCACCTTGTGCAGTATATTTTTGAGTTAAAGCATCAATTTGTTCTATTTGCTTTGCTCTACCAGTTTCTGTCATTAGTTCGGCATCAGGCAGTTCGGACATGTTGTTCATGACGTATACATCAGAATTTGCTCTTTCTTCATACATTGCTGTGATTAGTTGATCCTGCTGTTCGGTAGTTAGTGCTGAACCATTGTCTTTTGTCAATTCTCTGTTTAGACGTTCAACATGACGACGTTCAGGCTCTGTTTGTTCGTATTGAACATATACATCGTAAACATCATCACCAAGGTAATCCTTCATTTCATTTTGGAATTCCTGATTTGCCTGATTAAACTTTTCGCGAGATTCATCTGAAATTTCCAGTCTGCCATGGCCAAATACTTCTCGTCCTAGTCCTTTAAGCTTGTCAAATTTCCCAACGATAATATCCATGAAACCATCTTTTTCTTCTTCAGTTAGGTGAAGATATTTGAATAGTGAATCATAGCGTCTTGCCATTCCTTCTTTCATTCGTTCTTTCATCTTCTGTTGAAACTCAGGATCGTTCATTCTCTTTTCCCATTCGGCTCTACGTTTGTCTCGAGCACTTGGGGTTTGTTCACTTGATTCAGCTTCAACTATAGGTGTTGGAGGTGTATCTAGTTCAAATTGTTCTGGAGTAGGAAGAGTTTTTTCTTTTGGAGCTTCTTCTGTCCAGCTGACAATTGATCCATCCGCTGTTTCAACAGGAATTGATGCAATTTCGACTTCTTCAACTTCGATATCTCTTGTTGCGTAGTTTACGGTCACAAAGCCCGCAATAACTAAGCCTGCAAATATTACAGCAGTAATTGTTAGAGTTTTCTTCATGTCATTATCCTTTTCTTATTGTTGGTTCTTTCAAAAGTTCTACACTCTTTTCAGATCCCGCCTTGCGGGACTAGCAAAAAGCTAGCCCTCATGTTATAAATCAACCAGCCTTCGCTCTTCGAGACTACGGCTCGTCAGGTCGGGATACAGGCTTTTGAGCCTTATCCCCCTTTTTCTTTCGGTTCACCTGTCTGCGTGCTACGCACAGGCAGGCAGAACCGACACTACAACTTCAAACGGTATTTTAAACCATAGTAATCAATATAGGCTTGTTTTTAGTTGCATACAGTTGTAGCGTCCGCTCTATGAGCGGAATTATATTTTACAATTTTTGACAGTACCTTATTGTTTATGCTATAGTATCTTATATTTTATGTTTTGTAAACAGATTTTTTTAAGCACATTTTGACTCTTGATTTTTCGGTTGCAGGTTTTTTTCTCTTAGCCACGGATAAACACGGATTTTCACGGATAAATACATTCATGTAATATGTTTATGCTTAACCACATGTAGATTGTTTCATGCTGTAAGTCTGATTAAAATTATTTTATAAAAACATCACCCAGTAGATGATATTTAAGAAAATCTGTCATTCAGTTTAAGTGCAATGTCAAACTATCAGAACAAACAGAAAGTGCTTGTCTTCAATTGTTTACATAAATATAATCCGTGTTAATCCGTGTCAATCCGTGGCTGATTAAAAAAATATAGCCATTTAACCGAAAAACTTAGATTTTAACCCTTGATTTTTCGGTTGAGACACTTTATGACAATGAGGATCCCGCCCTGCGGGACTCCCGAACTTGCAATTTAATATTGTCTTGTAGTACTGGGAGCCCACCCCTCCGTTCTCGTTCCTCGAACACCTCCTCCCGCAGAGCGGGACTAGCAAAGCCAGCCGGGGAGGAGCTAATACGTCCCCATCGTCATTTAAAATTATTTTCAACTTTATCACCTAACTTTTGGTTCTTCATAAAGTATTGTGGGTGATATCTTGTAATATTAAATTAAATCTCGTAGAGATATTGCCCCTATGGGGCTAGATATTCATTCTACCCACAATAAATTGTGAAGAACCTAACTTTTTTTATGCGGAGCTGGGTTTCAATTTTTAATTGTTTTTCCTAATATGGCTTTCATTAGTGATGTTAAATCTTCGACAATTAGATACAAGCATGGAACTAGGATTAGTGTAATAAATGTTGCAAAAACGATACCGAACCCAAGAGAAATTGCCATTGGAACCATAAACTTTGCTTGACGTGATGTTTCAAAAATCATTGGTGCCAGACCAAAGAATGTTGTCAAGGTTGTAAGCATAACAGGTCTAAACCTCATTATTCCTGCATCATGAACAGCATCATGATGGTTTTGACCTTCCTGACGATGTCTGGTGTTTGTGAAATCAATAAGAACCAACGAGTCGTTTACCACAACACCGGATAGGGCAACAATCCCCATAAAACTCATCATACTAAGTGGGTAGCCCATGATAATGTGAGCAAGAACGGCACCGCCTATCCCAAAGGGTATACTCACCATAACAATTAGTGGCTGTGCATAGTTCTTAAATGGTATTGCCAGCAGCAGATAGATTGCTAACATTGCAACGATAAATCCATTCAACAATGCTGACATGCCATCTCGAAGGTCCGCCTGCATGCCTGTGAATCCATAGGTCAATCCCGGATATTTCTCTTGCAGTTTAGGTACTGTATTTGCGAGTATATCTGCCAAAATAAATTCACTTTTTGAGGATGGTGTAACATTTGCAGAAACCACCGAAGTTCTTTTTCCATCGGTATGTGAGATTTTGCTGTCAGCTCTTCCGTATGTAATGGTTGCAACGTCTTCAATCGGAACAAATATTCCAGCTGCAGTCTTGACTTGAAACTTGTAGATATCACTTTCTGTTATTCTCTCTTCTTCAGGCAATTTTACCCTAACGGTAATTTCATTTCGACCACGTTGCTGCTTTATGGCTTCACTTCCATAAAAAGCATTTCTTACCTGACGTGCAACTTCTGAAGCTGTCAAACCAAGAGCTAAGCCTTCCTGGCGCATTTTGAAATCAAACTGAACTTTTCCCGTAGTTATGCCATTGTCTATATCAGAAACATTTGGATAGTTTTCCAATGCATCTGCCAGCTCTATGCATGCCGAGTCCAGTTCTTCCTTGTTGCTGTGTTCAAGCTGAATTGATAGAGATGCTCCAGAACCAGGCCCTCCGGCATTTGATTCAAATAGTATTGTATCTATTCCTTCAATAGTGCCTGTTTTTTCCTGCCATTTTTTTGTAAACTCAGCGGTAGATATTGGTCTGGTGTCGGCATCAGTCAGGTATGCCCTTATTTCTGAGTTATGTCCGCCACTGGAACCTCTGAATGTTCTGCCGGTAACAGCATATATTCCTTTAAGAAGCATGTCGCCACCGTTTTCATCAGCAACTTCTTGAGCAGTGTCTATGAGTTGTTTCTGTATTTTAAGAGTTTTGTCAATAGGGGAGCCATATGGTAGGGCAATAGTTACTTTAGCGTAATCAGAGTCTACACTCATCATTGGCACAATACCAATTCTATTACTTTTTACATATCCAACTAAAATAATTAATATTGCAACGCCACAGGTAACTACAATATATCTGTTTTTAAGCAAGAAATTAAGTGTTGGTCCATACACATCCCTTACCTTTTTTGTAAACCAATGACTGAATCTCTGCTGTACAGCATGAAATTTCCTTGTAACCGGATTTGTTCTTTCCGTTTTTCCACGAGCCAGATGTGCAGGAAGAATAAAAAGACATTCTAAAAGTGAGATGGAAAATACTAATCCTACTACAACAGGTATTACTTTCCAGATTTTTCCAATAAAACCAGGGAGAAACATTAAGGGAAGAAAGGCTACAATGTTTGTAAGCACACTATATATAACAGGTATTGCAACTTCCCGAGTTCCTAATATGGCAGAATCAAGAAATTTATTCCCTTTCTGTATATATGAATAAACATTTTCTCCAACAACAATTGCATCATCAACAACAATACCAAGTGCAATTAGAAATGCAAACATTGAAATCATATTTATTGAAGAATCTGTGTATGGAAGAATGGCTAGACCTCCTAGGAATGAAATTGGAATACCCATCATTATCCAGAAAGCTAATCTTCCTTCAAGGAAAATGCCCAAGACAAGTAATACTAAACATATACCAATAGTTCCATTCTTAAGCAGGAGGTGTAATCTCTGTTTGTATATTTCAGATGAGTCTCTACGAATTGCTAAATTTAGACCGTCAGGTAATGTTTTTCTAAGCTCTTTTAATACTTTTCTAGCATCTGAAGAGATTTGAAGAGGAGTTTGTTTGCCTACTCTATAAACATCAATCATTACGGCAATTTGACCATTGTAGGTTGCGACTACATCACTGTCTTCAAATGTTTCTTCAACTGTTGCAAAATCTCCCAACGTCAGGATGGATCCATCTTCTGTCGTAATGATTGGTAGTTGTGCAAAATCTTCTGCAAAGTCTCTTTTTTCTTTCATTCTTAAAAGAATTTCGCCACTCTCTGTTTTCAAGCTTCCACCAGGCAGATCTGTTGCCATTTGTTTGATCTTAGAGGCAACCTCACCAAGAGTAAGATTGTATTGTTGAAGTATTGCTCTAGGAATAGAGATATGAATTTCATAATCACGTACACCAGAGAGCTCAACCTGAGTAATGTTTTTTTCCTGCAGCATCTCTTCGCGTATTAATTCAGCCTGCTCTCTTAAAATATATTCCGGCATATCACCATATAGAGCAATATCAAGAACACGTCTTTTTCTTACAACCAAAGAGACTTGTGGAGTTTCGCTATTTTCCGGGAAAGTAGTTATTCTGTCTACTTCCTGTAATATATCCTGGTATGTCTGCTGTGCATCTGCTGAAGCTTCCAGTTCAATTTGAACAGAACCGCGTCCTTCAACAGCAGTTGATGTTATTTTTTTGATGCCGTTGATACTACGAATATTCTCTTCAACAACCTGTATGATACCTTCTTCAATTTCTTCAGGACTTGAACCGGGATATGCCACAGAAACATTAATCATATCAAGATCAAAGTCAGGGAAAACTTCCTGTTTTATTGTCATGACACTTATAATGCCACCGACAATTAACATGAGCATTAAGAGGTTGGCAACTACATGGTTTTTTGCCATCCATGCAATCGGACCTTTGAAATTTTCTTGTCTTAACATAATATCCTCTTATTTATTTGGTTGCATTTCTGGTTTCGCAGGATTTTTCATCTGCTCTTCTTTTGTTGCGAGTATCATTCCAGGTACTGGAGATGAGATAGAACTGATAACTAATTTTGAACCTACTTCAAAGCCATTACTGATAACAGCTGTCTCACTATCTCTCCAGATAATGCTAACTTTCTGAACATCTAGACGATTATCTTTATTCTTAAGCCAAATCTCATTTCCTCGATGAATAGCTTCTACTGGAACTACGAATACATCCTTTAATAAAGGTCCTTGTATCTTAATGTTCACAAATGAATTAAGCAACAAAGGTGTTTTTTGTGAAAATGGATTTGGAACTTCAATCAAAATCTTTGCTTTTCTTCCGCCAGATTCAATTTGGCTCATTATCTCTTGCACTTTGCCTTCCCAGACGTTTTGGTCTGATGAATTTCCAGATAGAGATATCCAAGCCGTTGATTGTGTTTTGCTGTTGCTGATGGTTTTAATCCACTCTAACTGTTCGACAGGCAAAGTGGCTTCAGCTCTAAAACTGTCTGAATTAACTATTGTACCAATTGATGTCTGAGATGAGACAAGAGAACCAAGAGAAACATCCCTTGATAATACAACAGCATTAAAAGGTGCAGATATTTTTGTTCTACTAACATTTAATTTTGCTTTGTCCAGTTCTGCTTTTGCCGACATCAGCTGTGCTTCAGCTTTCTTCAGATGAGGTACACGACGCATAAGTTTCTTTTCCAGATCATTTAGCTGATCTTTGTTTTCAAACAGATCCCATTCATGCTTAGCCACGCTTTGATATCCAGATTCTAAATCGTAAGCATATTGTGCTTCTGTAACTTTTGCTTCTGCCTCAATTAATGCAATATCATAGTCAGCAGAATCTATCAAAGCTATGTTATCACCTTTTTTAATAAAATACCCAGGTTCAAATGATTCTGCCATCTTCGTGATTTTTCCAGTAACTTGTGGGTATATACTCAATTTTTGGTCAGGAGTTATAATACCGGTTGTCATTAGAAATATCTGTTTTTCACTTTTATCAAGAGGAATAGTTGTTGCAATAGTTGTGCGTTCTTTTCTCGGTCTTTGTGGGTTTTTGGGCTTGGTGTCAATCAATATCTTTGAAATTAACAATGCCCCTCCAATTATAATTGCAATAATTACAATTCTTGCAACTATTATAAAATGTTTTGAATATTTTTTATCACTCATTTTTTATTCCTTGTTTTTTCTTTCGGTTCTGTCAAATTTTTCCCTCTTTTTCAGACCTACTTTGTTATAAATCAATGGGATATAGAATTTTTTGCTTTATCCCCACGTTTTTTCGTCGGTCAACGCCCGACGCTACAGGCGTTGCTTCCCTATTCAACCTTTTCCCGAGCCGGGGCGACTCGGCTACAGGACTTATTCTGCAAGC
>JAQICX010000250.1 GCA_027858345.1 Kiritimatiellia bacterium
TTCCGTTGAATCTTTCAAAAAAATACGCAATAGGCCTGCTATTACTTGATTTTTTTTTTAAGCCCAACGTCGTCCTCGAATAAAATCTTTACAGCGTTTCATTTGTTCAATGCTCTAGCATCCGGCAGTTGACGGGATTACAACATTTTTCCAATTACGCATGATGCTTGAAACTGGTTTAATGCAGTCACAAAGATTGCAATATTCTCTTCACGCGCAGCTTCAATCATGTCGTTTGGAGCAATTCTGTCATTGCAAAGAACGATTGCAGCCGTATTGGTCAATGATGAGACTGCGATTGTGTTTTTATGAGCCTGTATTGTAATCAATATTGCATCTTCTGGTGCATTACCCATAACATCACTAAGCAAGTCAGATGTATAAGCATCTGTTATGTCGTCAGTGTTTTTTGACTCCAAAACAACTTTGAAGTTTTCATTGTCTTTCAACTGTTCCAGTTTCATGTTTATCTTTCTGTTTGTGTTGTGAGGGACGTACTAAGTGCTAAGTGATAGGAGCTAAGTAGGAAGTAAGAAGTTTGTAATGTATTTTAGAACAACTATCAACTTCTTACTTCCTTTAATTAATAATTCATCCTTAACCATTAATAATTATTTTCTATCCTCGGATAATAGCAAGAACTTCGTCGCGTTTTTCTTCCATAAGATCCGCTGTTTTTGCTTCCAAGTTCAGACGAATGAATGGCTCTGTATTTGAACAACGAACGTTGAACCACCAGTCGCTATACTCAACACTAACTCCATCCAATTCAAAGATGTTTGCATCACTGTAGTTTTTCTTTATGGTATCTAGTACTGCTTGTTTGTCTTCAACCTTTGAGTTAATTTCGCCACTGCTGAAGTATCTTCTGATAGGTTTGATCAATTCCGAGAGAGGTTTGTCTGAAGCACTTACGATATTTGCAACGCAAATCACAGCCATGCTTGAGCTTTCAGTTGTGTAGTTGTCTCTAAAGTAGTAGTGACCGGAAACTTCACCTGCAAAAATTGCATTGTTCTCACGCATCTGCTGTTTGATGAAAGTATGACCAACGCGGCTCATCATAGGAGTTCCACCGGCAGCTTCAATTTCTTCTTTTACAGCCCAGCTACTTCTTAGATCGTAGAGTATCACGCCTTTTTCTTTTGTAAGTAAATCTTTTGCGATAAGAGCTGTGATAATATCCATAGGGATTATGTCACCTTTTTCATCGACAAAGCCAACACGGTCAGCGTCTCCATCAAAACTTACACCAAAATCATATGAACCACTACGGACTTTTTCTTGAAGATCTTCAAGAGTTTCTAAATCCAGCGGGTTTGCTTCATGGTTAGGGAATGTACCATCAAGAGTATCGAACATAGGCACAAAATCAACAATTCCTTCTAAAGCCTTAGATTCAATAATGCCCATTGAGTTACCCATATCGGCAACAATTTTAACAGGACGCTTTAGGTGAGCAAACTGTTTAACATGCTTAACGTATTCTTCTGTAATATCAAAAGTTGAAATTGTACCTTTTACATCTGCAACTGGTGCAAAATCTTCTTCTTCAACAATTCTCTCAACATCGGCGATACCAGTTTCGCCACTGATTGGAACTGCTTGTGCTTTTGATAGCTTAAATCCATTCCATTCGCCCGGGTTGTGCGATGCTGTAATCATGATGCCGGCATCGCAATCTAGAAATCCATTTGCATAGTATGACATAGGCGATGACGCAAGTCCAATATGAATGATATCAGCGCCCTGCATTGTGATGCCTTCGCTCAATGCCTTGAAAAGTGGTTCAGAATGTGGACGCATGTCCTGTGCAATAAGCACTTTTTTGCAGCCTAAGAATGTTACAAAAGCTCTACCAATCTTTGTTGCTACTTCTTCGTTTAATTGTTCGCCATATATTCCGCGGATATCGTATGCTTTAAATATTCCTGCCATCTGTTTTTCTCCATAATTAATAATTAAAATTTTAAACACCAAGTTTTCTTATATAAAGAATTGTGAATTATATATGAAAGTGATTCTAAAATCAAGTTCTTACTCTAAAGACCGTTAATAAACTTAATTTTTTGGTTAAATGCCTTTTCCGGCGGGGTGAAGCACCTTGTTGTTCTACACATCTTTTTGGTTACGTTTTTTCTTGATTTTCCTTTGAGAGGCTATTGAAACATCATTTTTCTTTCGATTTGACTCTTTTTTTGCTCTG
>JAQICX010000075.1 GCA_027858345.1 Kiritimatiellia bacterium
AATTACTTTTCAATGGGATGCTCCTTGTTTGGGTTTTTGAATGACACAAATATATTACTTGGAGTATCCCATTTTTACTAAAAAATCAAAAGAAAAAGAACAAAAAAAAGGGGGATAAGGCTAAATAGTCTGTATCCCATTGATTTAGAACAAAATAGGACTGAAAAGAAGGTGAAACTTTTGACAGAACCCTATCTGCCCCGAGGATAAAAAATGAAAACAAGATATCTATTTGTAACAGTGTTACTAATGTCGCTTGCATCAATAGCAGCAAAGGCGGACGATGGGATAATGGACCTTCCTCTTAAAATGGATTACCGCGGACTATTTGAAGTCAACGGTATACTGCGTATGAATAGCGAAGGCAATTGGGGCGCAAATAATTTGGTAATTAAACCATCTGGAGGATGGGCAGCTCAAGATTATTGTCTAAAAAACATTAAAAAGGAAGGTAGTACCCTAACTGCTGACTTTAACACAAATCCAAAAATTAAAATGGTCGAAACTGTCACCGATCAGAAAACTAATGGTAAGAAGTCAACAAAAGTACACTATACTTTGACCTCGACAGAAGGCGGAACTGTATCTTACGAGCAAGTTTATCTGTTCTTTCCATTTGCAACCAAAGATTTTGCAGGGGGAAAAGCAATACTCAACGACAAAACTGAAATTAAACTGCCCAAAGAACCTGGTGATGCCATACAGATTCCAGAGGACACAAAATCAATTACGCTTAGTAACGAAAAACAATTTTTCTCAATAAAGACAGACAACCTTAAAATATCACTCAAAGATTTGCGCCCCAAGACTACTGCTTTTCAGATTTGGCTCGAGTATCCCAATCCAAAAGATAAAAAAACAATGGAATTAGACTTTGAAATGTCAGCTGGTATTTTGCCATATGTTATGAATGCAGATGGTAAAGACTGGGTGGAGCTTCCATACACCAATCAGATTGTAAAAAACAGCATAATGGATTTTTCATTTCTAAGTGATACACCAGCGGGTAAATATGGCCGAATCATCAATAAAGATGGACATTATGCGTATGAAAAAACTGGAAAAAGAGTAAAAATGGTCGGTGCAAATTTGTGTTATACAGCAAACTATCTGGAAAAACCAGAAGCTGATAAAATTGCAGAGCATTTTAAACGCATGGGTTACAATACAGTTCGCTTTCATCATACCGATGTATACTTGATAAAAGGCAACTGGAACTCTAACAAATCTGATGATATTGATCCTGAATATCTTGATAAACTTGACTACATGTTTGCTGCAATGAAAAAAGCTGGTATGTATGTGACTATTGATTTGTACGCACAGGGACGCTACGACAAAGGTGAAATTGAAGGAATAGACAAAGCTATTGAGGGTGATATAAAAGGGCTTATTCCAATTCATAAACCAGCATTTGAAGCATGGAAAAAAATGGTGGTAAAATGGATGAACCACGTTAACCCATATACCGGCATTGCATGGAAAGATGACCCAGCTCTTATATCAATATGTCCAGTTAATGAAGACACAATATCTGCCTCAGCATGGGGACAAATTGCAAAACCATTTTACCTAAAACGCTTTGAAGAATGGAAAAAAGAAAATAATCTTACAAGTAAAACAACAGAACTAAAAAAAGATCCCATCTTTGCACAATTTTTGATTGAAGTTAAGATGGAATCAAACATAAGAGTTGAGGCATTCCTTAGAGAGCTTGGAGTTAAGGCCATGCTGACAGGCAGCAATTGGTGGGATACAATGGGACAGACTTTTACGCGTGATCAGTTTGACCTAGTTGATAACCATCAATATTCTGACCACCCATCACCATGGTACCTGCCGGCAAAATACAACCAGGTTTTCAATCTAAAAAACAATACCTATACTTATGTTACACCAATTATGATGGCATCTACACGTATTTTCGGCAAGCCATTCACTGTGAGTGAATACAACTACTGTTCTCCTAACAGATATCGTGCAGAAGGTGGAGCTTTAATGGGTGCATACGCTGCTCTTCAGGACTGGGATGCTCTTTATCGTTTTGCATGGTCACATGATGACAAAAAAGTAAATAATATCTCGGCAATGGCTGGGTTTGACATGAGCACAGATCCTTTGAACCAGCTCACGGAACGTCAGATTGTATTAATGTTCAGACGAGGTGATGTTGCTCCCGGTAAAAACAAACTTGTTTATGGTGTAACAATGAAAGATGCAACAAGTCAGGGCGTTGGAGATATGTGGAGCCAAGGATTCTTTCCGCATGCGTTCAATGCAATGGCACTAATATCTCAAACTGGCTCACAAGTTGCTGAAGGAAACAGAAAAATTGAAGGTGAATTTGATGCCGTTGTATCCGACACCCTTTTTACAAATAAAACAACATTGGCAGGAAACAAATTTATTGCAACAAAAGATCTACCTGCGGTAGGAAAACATGTCACATCAGATACAGGTGAGATTACATTAGATAGTTCTAAAGGTTATATAAAAGTTCAGTCACCAAAAACGGAGTGTATTGTTGCACCAGCTAATATTAATCTAACAGCTAATAACATTTCAATAACAAACAATAGTTCTTTCTGTTCGATTTCAGCATCATCAATGGATGATGCAACTTTAAAAGATAGTCAGAAAATTTTGATATTTCATTTGACTAATGTTTTGAACTCTGAACTTAAAGCATCTTCAAAAGACATCAAAACTTTGACAGACTGGGGCAAACTTCCTTATATTGTCCAAACAGGTTGTGTTTCAATAACACTGAAAAACAGCAACCCAAAACTTAAATTGTATGCATGCGATTTTTCCGGCAGACGCATCAGAGAAATTGCTGCAAAATATGAGAATGAAGCTTATATGTTTAAGGCTGAAATATCAGCCGAAAATCCATACATGATTTATGAATTAACAAAATAGGAGCTTCATCACAATGAAAGAAACAGCACGTACATCGCCTGATTTTTTAAAAGATTCAGTTGTTTATCAAATTTTTTTCCGCCACAGAAGGCTTAGGGCGGCGTAGCCGCAACCAAAGCTGGCGGCCTGTCGCGCCGTAGGAACGAAGGCGGAAGCCAGCAGATTAAGGTTAAGATTAAGGTTGGAATAGCTCCGCAGGTATTTAGGGGTTCCTGTTTAATTCATAAAATACGTGTTGTTAATTCTTTATAAAACATAAAGACCGTTTATCTGCAAGGTTTTTAAACCTTTTTGCCTAAAAAGCGTGCAGATGATTTAATAATAAAATTCTATTTGTTTTATGAATATGTAATGCAATATCACGCAACCTTTTACCTTGCAAGTTATCCCGCAGAGCGGGATCCCGCAAGGCGGGACCGCGGGCTAAAGGCGAAAATGCCTTAAGGCAAAATCTTAGGAACCGGCTTGCCGAGACTGGAGCCTGCGACAGTAGCGAAGCGTCCATCTTGCATTAAACAGTAGCCCCTATTTATAAAATACTCTGAAAGAGTAGATCAAAAGAAGCCTAGCATTTATGACAACCGCTTTTACGGTAAAAACATGACCATTGACTGGGCAAACGCATTGACACCTGAAGGCAGAAAAAGAACTGAATATATCAAATCTTTAATCAAAATCAGGCGTGCTACACCTGCGTTAACCGAGGGCACTACACAATGGCTGGAAAACAATCAACCAGAAGATGTAGTATCATTTATGCGTAAATTCAAAGAGCAAAAAAGTTTTCAAAGGCGGGGTCACGGACCCCGACCCTACAAAATACCTGCGAATCAAGGATTTAGCTTTGGTTGCAGCATCCGTAACTGTAGGGCTGGGGTGCTTCACCCCGCCGAAAAAGGTGTGCGTTTGAGTCAACAAAATCAGGGAGTGATATTTGTGTTTTTATGTTTTTGGGTGATAAATTTGAAAAATAATTTATTATGACGATGAGGACATCGTCGCTCCCGTTTTTCCAAGACAATATTGATTTGCAACTTTGAGATCCTCCTTCGCCATCCTTGTCTACGGCGCGACAGGTCTAGAAAGGTCACCTACGTGACGGCATGAAAAACGTTCTCATAAAGTGTCTCAACCGAAAAATTGAGGAAATGGGACAACAATATAGAAAAGCATTGTTGAATCACAAAAACTTCTGTATAATTGTTTGTATGAAAAATATAATTAAAATAGCAATTTTCAGTAGCATACTTATTTGCTTACTTGGAACAAAACAGATATCGGCGCAAGAGACATCCGGCACCAACTTCTATTTCGTGCAGATAACCGACACTCATCTTGGAAATTCAGAACACTATCGACGCACAAAACTGGCAATTGACGAAATCAATAACCTGCCAATGAAAATTGAGTTTGTTGCTCACACAGGCGATATAACAGCAGACCAAACAGAAAACATTGATGTTGTAACCAACACAATTGCACTGTTTGAAGAACTCAAAATGCCCATTCACTACACACCAGGCAACCATGACATTCACAAAGACAACTATGATGTCACAATGGCTCTCTATACAAACCACTTTGGCAAACTAACAGAATCTCACGAATACAACGGAGTTGTTTTTATCTTTGTCTATACACAACCATTGGCAGACAAATTTATAGTGGACTTCAATCCTTTTAAAGAGTTGGAAAAACAGCTCAAACTAGCAAATGGGAAACCTGTAATAATCTTTCATCATCAGCCATCTATTGAGTCATTCTACAAAAATCGTATGCATCCCGGATGGCGAAAAGATATCAATGAGATATGGGTAAGATTGGTTAACAAATATAATGTCAAAGCAATTATTGCCGGACACTTTCACAACGACGAATACAATTGGGTTGGAGATGTCCCAATATATGTATGCCCTGCCATTGCCGGATATTGGGACAAACAGGGAGCCTACAGAATTTATCAATACAAAGATGGAAAAATCAGCTACCGCTCAATGACCATCAAATAAAACAGGAAAATGATATAAGGACAAAACACTTTCTAATGTAGAAGCATGTGCTGATTACACATCAAATTTTTCCCGAGCTTCTGCAAGAGTCATACCATTTATATCATGTTCTGCGTGTTTGGCTTTTCTTAGCAGCTTTAAATCTTCGTAATCCTGAAGTTCATCTTGAATCTTCTGAAACTCTTCAAAAGAGATTACAACAAACTCTTTAATACCATTTTTTTCTAAAATTTTTGGATGTATTGTTATCATAACTCACCGTTTATCTATAAACATCTTTTCTATGTAAAATTCTATAAACAATTATTTTATTATCTTCCACTTCAAATAATATTCTATACTCACCAACCCTAAGCCGATATTCAGGTGTAAAATTGGTTAATTTCTTAACATCTCCACTCAAGTTGAAACTCATTATATCAATTTTATCAAATATCCTTGAAAGAATATTTTTAGGAACTCTTTTAGCATCCTTGATAGCCTTAGGTTTTATTTCAACAGTATAATTCATAAAACAACTCGTATGCAAACTTGCAATATGAAGTCAATATATTAAAAACAGATTAATTTGTCAACACATTACTTAGGGCGGACGAGCCACAACCAAGAAAAAGAAGAATTTTAGACACAAAGAGGCACAGAGAACGCAAAGAAAAATGGATTAAGAACGTCCAATCCCGCAGAGCGGGACTAGCAAAGCTAGCACGTTCACTGTGTCCTGCATAGCTAAGCGACGCATGGAACATCTAATATTAAATGAAGAACCCCTCCGTCCTCGTTCCTCGGACACCTCCCCTAAAAGAGGGAGGAGTTTTGGCGGACTATGCTGGATTTGTAAGTTTGGGATCCGCCTTCGCAGTTCCTGACTACGGCGCGACAGGACGATAACGTCCTCGTTATCATGATTTGCTTTTGGCTCATGGGATCAAGGATGGAATGCCTTTCAGGCTATAGCGGACAGGTCGGCGATATTTATTATGTTCATAGAAATTTTTGGATGCGGGAGGAGCGTTTGGTTTTGCGGAGGGCGGCTTTGGCTAGGGTTCCCTTGCCGGCAAAGATTTCAACACTTTCTTTTGCTCGAGTAATACCTGTGTAGACCAATTCTTTGGTCAACAGTTTTGATATTTCATTGCCAAGAATCATGATGATATTTTTATATTCAGAGCCTTGCGATTTATGAATGGTCACAGCAAAGGCAGATTCATATTCGGGCAAGGCTGATACGGGAATACTACAAAATACGCTTTCTGAATCCACCGATCTAAAATATGCATGGTTTACACCCTCTTCATCCTGAAGGATAACACCAATATCACCATTTGCAAGCCCCAACAATCGATCGTTCTTTATAATCATGATTGCCTTACCATTATAGAAAGATGCAAAACTTTGAGAGAAAAATGTTTTTTCAATATAGCTATTTACGGCATCTACACCAAACACCTCATTTTTTCGATATGCACAAAGTATTTTACATTCATCAATTTGATTCAAGACTTCTTCGACAGCACTATTTACAAGCTCTGGGGTTCCTGTTTCCACAACCTGCTCATAATGCTTTAAGCTTTTTTTATAGGCTTTCATAAATGGTTGAACTGATTTTTTAAGTGCTGGATAAAAGTTATCTTCATTAACTTCAATATTGGAGATTTCCCCCGCTTCAAATGGTTGCGAGAACACATTTTCGATTTTCTGAACATCTTCTTCGGTTTCTGCATCATTGACCAATTTGCTTAACACACCAATTGCACTTTTATCATTAAAGCGGTGGCTATATACAAGCTTAACAACAATATCAATAAAAGCCTGCTGGTTGTTTTCGGCAATATTTTCAAATTTTAAGTCGTTTAGAAATGTTACAGTACTTGATGAGAATGAATTAATGTCATCAACATTGGTAAGTTCTGAAAGCACATTGCCTGTTTCAACTGCAGCAAGTTGGTCTTTGTCTCCAAGTAGGATTATTTTGCACGATGGTTTAACAGCTTCAACTAGTTTGGCGAAGAGAGATAGAGACACCATTGATGCTTCATCAACAATCAAAACATCTGTAGGTCTTTTGTTATCAACGTTATACTTGTATGATCGAGATCTTGGGTTATACCCTAAAAATCTATGAATAGTTCCTGCGTCCTCTGGTATGTTAGCAAAGAATGAATTGCGCTTTTTTGTTGCCCCAATGGATTCTTTAAGTCGTTGTGCCGCTTTACCCGTTGGAGCCACCATTGATATGTATTGTTCCTCTTTCTGCAAGAGAGCAAGGGCTGTTGCAACTGTTGTGGTTTTTCCTGTTCCTGGTCCACCAGTAATAACAGATATCTGCTGGCGGAGAGCTAAGAGAACTGCAATTTCCTGCCACTCGGTATTCTGCATACCGGCAAATGCCGGTTTGAGGCCAGCGCGAGAAACAACAGAGCGATTCTTATGTTGTTTTCGACAATTAATTGCATCAATAACAATTTGTTCATATCTCCAATACTTATGAAGATATAGAAATCCATCATCAGTCAGCACAATGTGTTTGGAGACATCATCATCTGCTACCTTTTCAAGAACAACTGTTTTAGAGGCTTGCATTATATGCTCAATCCATATTTCATAGTTGGGCATAAGCATTGGGGAAAAATCATCGGTAAGCGTTTTTTCATCGTCCACCAAATCATAAAGGTTCACACCCGCAATACTTTTCAGATCAAGACAGGTGTGCTTTGAATTGGTTGCTCTGCTCACAAACAGCACTGCAAGATATAGATATTTTGAATGTTCAGACTGTCCCTCCAACTCCATAAGGAAGTCAGCAAATAGAATATCTATTTGATGGAACAAGCCCAACTCTTTTGCAATCTGTATTGTTTTGTCTATCTTAAATTCAGCCATTCTATAATATCCATTTTAACTTTATCAAAAAATATACCATTGGTTTCCCCCGACTGAATGCCTCTAATGAATGTGTAGAAAACGCCCCCAAAATGTTTTTCATATGAATACTCATCGCCAAGTCTCTGCTTTAGGTATGCATTCAGAGCATAAGAGTATACGACATATTGAATGTCATATTTTGCATGTTTCATTTCATCCTTCAAGAGTTGGGGCGAATATAATCCAAAAGAGTTGCCTAGGTGGTTAGATTTCCAATCAAGAATGTAATACTTGCCCTGATACTCAAAAACCAAATCAATAAATCCAGTCATGTAACCTTTCAGATCAAGCTTGGAAAGAAACGCAATATTACCCCCCATTTCCTCTATTGATTCAGGAGCGGGTAATCCGGAACCAAGGAAGAGAGAGTAATAAAATTCAAGTTCTGTTTTGCATTTTGCATGGTCAAGATCTTTTAGTGTAAAAGATTCGCCGTCACTAGCAGGTATCACAAATTTTGCATTCATCACGTTGGTTATCATTTCCATGACTGCTGCAACTCTTTGGTTCTGCACATCTTCATCGTTACCGTGCAGTCCAAAAGACTTCAGACCATTTGCGACACCACTTTCAAAACTTTGCGGATTATTAACATCAATTCTTCCATTAAAGATATACTCAAAAATTTGATGAACAGCAGTACCAGTGTTTGCACCTCGCGGAAAATTGAAGAAACTATAATCATCTTCTTTAATAACAACAGGGGTTTCATCTGCAACATCTTCCATATAATCAAGATCCTTGACAACAAGAGCATCCTTTTTCCAATCAGCTAACATTGAGTAACTAAAAATACCCGACTTTAATTTTGAAACGTCGGTTCGGCGAAAACGTGCGTTTGCCAATTCCAAAATTTTCTCTTCTGGTTCAACAGGTGCGGCTGCAATGATTTCGGAGAGCATAGGTTGTATTAGATAATCAACAAACTGATCTTTTAATAACGACACATCCGGATACAAGATTTGCATAGAGGAACTATTTGGTTGTGATCTAGTTGGCTTATAATAATAGGTCCAACATCTATTTGCAGCTCTAGTCAAAGCAACATACATCAACCGCAAACTTTCCTGAAGACACTCCTCGACATATTTAGGTTGCTCAGACGCATTTTCTGCATATATTTTCTTAAACGAATCCTGTTCATCAGTGTATACACCTGTTCTTGCTTTTTGAGATACTACCGGCGTAGACAAAAAAGGTACAAAAACCAATGGGAACTCCAACCCTTTACTTTTGTGTATTGTCATAACATTAACAGCTTCATCATCAATTTCAAGGCGTTGCAGATAAAACTGGCTATCTTCGGTATCTGGTGTATTTGTCTTTTGCAAAACAAACCATCGTTCTGTTGCGACAGGTGATGTTCTAAAGAAATATTCCTGTTTGTGAATTAGTTCAACAAGGTGCATTGTGTTTGCAACATTTCTATCGCCATTCTTATCTTGCAAAATTCTTTCAATCAAACCAAAATCATTGACAAGCGCCAAAAAGGCACTAAAAAAGTTATCTTCTTCCCAAATCTGTTTATATGAGATAAACCTATAATAGATTTCCAAAATTGCTTTGTTATCCAGTTCTCGAAGCTCTCTTATAGAGTAGTTAAAAAGCGTAGTAATCAGAAGAGGTTTAATGGTTCTCTCGCTAGGAGAATTTATTGCATTCAAAAGCAGTGCCATTGCATCCGCCTCCTTGGAATCAAAAACATTGCCACTCTTTTGGACTGATGCAGCAACCTGAACATCCTGAAGGGCAGACTTAATCAAGTGAATCTGCTTGCCAGTGTTTGCCAAAACTGCAATATCCTGAGGTTTAACCCGACGCCTCTCGCCGTTTTCACCCTCAAAATAGTAATCTTCACAAGTCAACAACCTTAAAATTCTGAGTGCAACATCTGCAGCAACTTCACTTTCCAGCACTTTTCGACTTTTTTTATCTGACAAAGCAACAACAGTTAAAGCTTTGTTATCATCAGGTGGACAGCAAAACTTCCACTTTATATTATCTTGTCCTTTTGAAGGTAAAAACTGAATATATTCTCCAGCATCATTCTCATGATAGTATAGAGAGTTGCGTCCATCATCCAACTGCACATCAAAAAACTGGTTCACACCTTCAATCATTGACTTTTCTGATCGATAATTTGTCTCTAAAGTGAACTGATGATCAGCTCTATTCTTTGCAGACATATACATCTGAATATCCGCACCACGAAATTTATATATTGACTGTTTAGGATCGCCAATCATATAAAAATATTTTTCCGGTTTATCAACAAACAGCTTAGAAAAGATTTCAAACTGCATCCTGTCAGTATCCTGAAATTCATCAATCAACGCGGCATCATAAAGTTTTGCTATTTTTTCTGCAAGTTCATTGCCCACATCTGAAAACAAAGCACTGTGGAGAAGCTCAAGCATATCATCATAGGAAATGATATTTTGCGTCCTCTTCAACACCTCAAATTCACGAACAAAGAACTCTCTGAAATCCATTAGAATCATGATTTTAAGATTTTCAACACTCTGATTAAGTGCGTCTTTATGCAGAGATAAAGTTTCTGAAAAACGAGCAACCAGATCAAAAAATGTGCATGATATGATTTCATCTGCATATGCTTTTTTTAGGTTAGAAGCTATATACTCCGAGGATAGTTTTTCAAGAAATTTTTGTTCAATATCAAACGCACTATTTTTGTTCAGTTCCTGTTCAAACTCTTCAAAGATATTATCAATTTTTTCAGCAGAATATGTGGTTTTTTTCAACTTGGCGGATTCAATTAATCTACGAAGTTCACCATAAGCTTCATCTATATATTTTTCATATTGTTTTTGAAGCGTTTTCAGTTGTTTATTAAGAGCAGAGAAACTTTTTCCATGGTTGTCATATATAGTTTTTTTATCAATATCATCAAGCTTATCTTCACCTTCAATACAAAGTTTATGATTTTTCTTAAGTTCCTTTGAAAATTCCACAAGGCTTTCATACTTCACGTCACACATGTTTAGCAGAGAAAGTTCTTGCGATGTGGCATCATAAAACAGACGACGATAAAAGTTAAGGACAGTTCTTTCCACATAAGATTTATCATCATCCACCAATGTGGCATCAAACAACACCCCTGTCTCAACAGCAAACTCAGAAAGCATCTTGTTGCAAAACCCATGAATTGTGAAAATCGAGGCAATATCCATGGACGCAACAGCGAGTTTGAGCAGGTTCAGCATTTTGGCATCTTCTCCTTGACCCATAAATGAATTGATGATTTTACAGGCATCAGAATCTCCTCCTGTTTTAAAGTTCATCATGGCGTCATATATCAGCGACCTACATCTATCTTTCAGTTCCTTAGCGGCAGCATCTGTAAAAGTCACAACAAGAATATTCTCCACCTTAATACCCTTTAGAATCAACCAAAGATATATGTGTGATATGGAAAAAGTTTTGCCAGTGCCGGCATTTGCCTCAATAAGGTTTATTCCCTTGCGAGGCTCTTGTAATAAATCTAGTGTTTTCATGAATTAATTGTTTTTATATTCATGCAATTCTACGAAAAGCAGATTAATTCAGCAAGCATAAACAGTAGAAATTGGGAAATCATATTGATTGATAAGACCTCTTCATGTTTTCTAGCCAGGGATTAACTTAGGGCGGACGAGCCGCCTGTCTTGCGTGAGTACACGAACAGGCAGGCAATCAAAAGAGATTCTCGCACGAAGGCACGAAGAACGCAAAGAAGAAAAAATAAGAAAATGTAGCCACAAAAAGGCACGAAAAAACACGAAAATCGCTTTGCTCTAAAATATGCATTCCCATTGAAACTTTTGTTCTATTGCTTATTTCTGTAGAAAAAGCAATAGTGCCAAAAGTTTATGGAACAATGCATGTTAGCAATTCTGATTACAGCTCCGAAGGAGCGATAGCATGTAGCCACGGGTGTAAACCCGTGGAGATAAAATACAAGCAAGGCTTGTACCTGCTCACGGCAGTGTATGCCGTAATGAAATGAAGGCAAAATATAGCTGGCTTGCCAGTCCCGCAAAGCGGAGATTGGACACTGATCTTCTGTTGTATAAAGCATTGTAAACAAAGATTTTATAAAGTCCGTCAAAAATAAAAAACCATAAGAAACAAGAAGTTGAAGGGTTGTAGTATAGAGCAACTTAGCCGTAATCAAAAGTTAAAAAGGTAGAGAACATTCAACATGGAACGTCCAACATCCAATTTTGAATGAACACCCCTCAGTCGAGCATGCTCGACAGCTCCCCTTAGCAAAGGGAGCAGTTTTTGCGGACTAAAGTTGGTTTGCAAAAAAAAAGGCTGTAAGCCCTAGATAACAACGCTCAGGGCATCAGCCTTCGCCCGTCCATGCGTCGCTCTGAGAGCTATGCAGGAGACGCTTGGGCTACGGCGCGACAGGTCTCTCGACAGGTTGAACATGTTATGATTATGCCGAGCTGGAGCTCGGCGTTCCCAGGAGGAGATTTTGCGGACTGGTGTTGAATTGGATAGTAAATTACGACTTAAGACTCACGACTCTGGACTAAAACAAACCATAAGTGAAGAGAAATTCCACAGCATTTATCCATTCTTTCCTAAACCTTTTCACTTAAATCCTATATCTTAACTAGGTGAACGAGTGAGCAGTCTGGTTGATAGCTGGTTCGGCGCACTGAAATGAGGTTTTTTCTGAATATTTCTGAGGATTCTTGTTCTTGTCATGGTTTTTATATGAAAAAAATCCTATTTATATATATTTTGTGTTGACTCAAAACGGAATATTATATATATTGCCCGCTGTTTTCACAAACATCTCTATGCGGAGGGGTGGCTGAGCGGCTGAAAGCACCGGTCTTGAAAACCGGCGATGCGCAAGTATCCGGGGGTTCAAATCCCTCCCCCTCCGCCAATTCTCTTTTTCCCCTAGATATTGGCACCATTGTGTTAAAAATTTTCTGTGGTTTGGATTGCCATTATTGCTGATTTTGATTTCAATCCATTCCCTAATTTTTCAATTGTGAAAATAGGTACGTTTCAGTCAATGGAATCAGAAAGTGAGATTTCATTTTTTATTTCTTTGGGTGATAAATATGATATGTATTTAAAAGGCGGGGTCACGGACCCCGACCCTACAAAACACCTTCCAATCAATGGTTTAACTTTGGCTTCAATATTCACAACTGTAGGGTCGGGGTGCTTCACCCCGCCGAAAAAGGTATTCACCCGAAGAATTGAGGTATAATTGGCAAAATAATTTTTTTTCTAATGATTTTCTTGTGTGAGGCGTATAAACAGACATAAGACATTGTTAATATTTTAAACAGGAAAACATAATGACAAGCAAAGCGACCATACTTATTATCTTATTCACAGGGTTAATTATTAATGCCGATACAAATAAAATCACAGAACTTGAGCAAATGGTAATCACTGCAACTGCAACAAAGAAACAGATTATGCAGGTTCCATATTTACTTGATATTGTAAGTGCCTCTCAAATACAAACCACAGAGATGTCAGAAACAGTTCCTGAAGCCCTTCAATACATTCCCGGCATAATGGTTCAAAAAACTGCAACAGGTCATGGATCTCCATACATTCGAGGTTTTACAAGCAGAAACAATCTTTTTATGATTGATAATGTTAAGCTAAACAATTCATGTTTTCGTTCAGGACCAAATGAGTATTGGAACACGGTTGACCCATTTTCACTATCTGGCATCGAGGTTATGAAGGGCACAGCTGGTGCTCTATACGGTTCTGATGCAATCGGCGGGGTTGTTAATGCTCTGACAGTAAACCCGAGATACAGCGACAGCGATGAAGGTCTATACGATTATGGTAGAGCATACATTCGTGCAGCATCGGCAGACTCATCATTTATTGGCAGAGCAGAAGGAGGAATGTCGGAAAACAACTGGGGAATTATTGCAGGAGTTACAACCAAAAACTTTAATGATTTAAGAGCAGGAGGTTCCACAGGCAAACAACCAAAAACGGGATATGAAGAAGTTGACTATGACATCAAATTTGCAATAGATTTGAGCCCCAGCCAATCTATTACAATGCTTCATCAAAATGTTAATCAAGATGATGTATGGCGAACCCACAAAACAATTTATGGTATCAGCTGGGAAGGCACCGATATTGGAAGCGAAGACTACAGATATCAAGATCACAACAGAACTTTAAGTTACATTAGATATCAGGCAAATGATTTAAAATTAGATTCAGAATTTACAGCAACAGTTTCTTATCAACAAGCGGATCAAAACACATGGAAGATGAAAAATGAAAAGTCTGAAAACAGTTGGTTTGGTTGTGACACAACGGGAATACAACTCAAATTGAACAGCTATACCGACTATGGGCTTTTAACCATAGGAACAGATTATTATCATGACAATGTAGATTCGAGCAAGACAACGTATAGTGGCGATCAATTTAATGGAGGCACATTCCTCTCAGAAGCCATTCAAGGTGACGTTGCAGATGACAGCGCATATGACACGTTTGATGTATATTTGCAAGATGATATTGCCGTGATAGAAGATTTTATTGACGTCATTGCAGGCATAAGATATAGCTATGTGTATGCAGATATCGGAAAGACAGATCTTGGCGGTACCGGTGTAGAAGGATCATTTTCTGACAACTGGGACAAGTTTACAGGCAATCTGAGAACAATAATATATTTAGATGACTCCAAGCTGTCCAATGTATATGCAGGGATAAGCCAAGGATTTAGAGCTCCAAACATTATGGATCTATCTGGTTTGATTTCTGCAAGGACTGATGAATTTAATGTTCCACAACCCGAAGATATAAAAGCTGAAAATTTTCTTTCCTATGAAATTGGAGGGCATTTATCGTACGGAAATTTGTTTGGGCAAGCAGCAATATACTACACAGATATAGATGGAGCAATGGTATCAACCTTCTCTGGAGAATATACAGATGATGATGAAAAGATTATGGAAATGTCAAACGACTCAGATGGTTATGTCTGGGGTTTTGAAGTTGCGTTGGGTTACAATATTCTTGAAAATCTTCTTCTTCATGGCGATATTGCATGGATTGATGGGAAGCAAGACATCTATAATTCTTTAACAGATCAGATAGAATCGGATACAATGTCAAGGCTAATGCCATTGACAGTTCATGTTGGACTACGCTGGGATATTACACAAAAAATCTGGCTCTCAACACTAGTTACCCACATGAATAAAGCTGATGATATATCGCTCAGTGATCAAGCCGATACACAAAGAATACCAGAAGGCGGAACTCCTGCATGGACAAGATTGGATGTTAAAGGTGGAATGACATTTGATAAAAACATTGAATTTTCTGTTGGGTGTGAAAACATTGCTGATGTAGACTATCGAATACATGGTTCAGGAAACAATGAAGCAGGAATCAACTTCATTGCAGCTCTAAACATTACCTCGTGGTAGAACAAATGATTCTTGCACGATTTTTGAGGGCAAGTGTTTTAATTACTAATATCAGCCACGGATTTACACGGATTTACACGGATAAAGACAAAAGATTTTTTACCACGAAAGGCATAAGGTTGCATAGCCGCAACCAAGAGAGGTTTTCGCACGAAGGCACAAAGAACGCAGAGAAAAGATAAATGTAATAAGAACGTCCAACATCGAACGTCCATTCTACCAACGGGGAACAGCTTTAGTTTACCTAAAGCAACGATCCCGCAGAGCGGGAGAGAGTGGTCATTTTTAATGGCTGACATGCTGTCAGCGGAATTAAGGAATGGCAGAGCCATTGTTTATTTCCTAGGGCGTGGCCGCCAATCATGGCTCCACGGGGGCAAGCCCCGAGGTGACCGCAGAATAGAGAACATTCAACATCGAACGTCCACTGTGTCCTGCATAGCGAAGCGACGCATGGAACATCCAATTTACACCCCTCCGTCCTCGTTCCTCGGACACCTCCCCTAAAAGAGGGAGCAGTTTTTGCGGACTAAAGTTGGTTTGCAAAAACAAAGGCTGTAAACCCTAGATAACAAAGCTCAGGGCATCAGCCTTCGCCCGTCCATGTGTCGCTCTGAGAGCTATGCAGGAGACGCTTGGGCTACGGCGCGACAGGTCTCTCGACAGGTTGAACATGTTATGATTATGCCGAGCTGGAGCTCGGCGTTCCCAGGAGGAGTTTTTGCGGACAAGGGTTGATTTGCAGAAACAGGGGATGTTTAGTGGGAGAAAAGCTTTATTGTAGATTGATTTGTCGATCACATCTTGCGGCAAGGGATTTATCGTGCGTTACGCATATAAATGTGATTTCAAGTTCCTTGACAAGATTAAACAGCATATCAAGAATGTGATTACCGGTCTCTTCGTCAATGTTACCCGTTGGCTCATCTGCAAGAATCATCGCAGGACTATTCATAAGCGCACGAGCCAGAGCAACTCTTTGCTGCTCTCCGCCTGAGAGTTCAACAGGTTTGTGATCCAACCGATGCCCCATTTCAACCGAGCGAAGAAGTCGCTCAGCTCTTTCCCGATTTTCTCTGCCACTCTTTGAAGTTGGCATTGCAAATGTTGGTAACAAAACATTTTCAAGAACATTCATCTCTTGAAAAAGTTGAAAGGACTGAAAGACAAATCCAATCTCTGCAGCTCTAAATTTTGTCTGCCTGCTTTTAGGCATTTGTGTAATATTTACACCATCTATTGCAACAAAACCCTCATCCGGCTTATCAAGAAGCCCTAAAATATTCAACAAGGTGCTTTTGCCTACACCGCTGGCACCAGTTATTGCAAGAGACGTGCCTTTATCAATTTCAAAGCTTATACCTTGAAGAATGTCTAAATCTTTTTTACCAATATGGTATGATTTTTTTATATCTTTTGCTTGTAAAAATGACATTTCCTTTTTCCTGTTTTATAATAAATTCTTCTTTAGAGCATTTCACTAATGAAACGCAGTAAATCTTTGTCCTGCGGCTTCCGTTGAATCTTTCAAAAAAATACGCAATAGGCCTGCTATTACGTGATTTTTTTTTTAAGCCCAACGTCGTCCTCGAATAAAATCTTTACAGCGTTTCATTTGTTCAATGCTCTAGCGTTGTTAATCCCAACCAACCCTAGCCCGCCAAAGCTCCTCCCGCTTTTAGGGGAGGTGGCAATCCCGCTACCACTTTGCTTTTTTTAAAGCAAAGTGGCGGCGGGAGAGACGGAGGGGTATTCATTAAAAATTCGACGTTGAACGTTCGATGTTGGACGTTCTCAAACCGTTCCTCGTCT
>JAQICX010000053.1 GCA_027858345.1 Kiritimatiellia bacterium
TTCCGTTGAATCTTTCAAAAAAATACGCAATAGGCCTGCTATTACTTGATTTTTTTTTAAGCCCAACGTCGTCCTCGAATAAAATCTTTACAGCGTTTCATTTGTTCAATGCTCTAGCATCTCATAAAATATACGGGGTAGCACCATTCTATTGTTTAAGTGCACCCATCTAACCTCAAAGAAATTTTATTGCGTAAAACTTGTTATTTGACTTGCAAAAACATGCTAATTATGAGTATATACAAGGAAGCAGACTTTTAGCAATTTGCTGATTTGGTTCTATCCTTATAAGGTGGATATCTGCTATGTGTGTTTTATAAAAATTTATTTTAATTTAAAAATTTATGGAGATAGAAATATGTCATTATTACAGTTAACAAAGCCATTAGCGGCTTTTGATATTGAATCAACCGGGACAAATTCGCGGTTAGATCGAATTGTTGAAATTGCGATTGTGAAGCAGATGCCGTATGGTATGACTTCATCATATGTATTTCGTGTAACCCCGGGAATCCACATTCCTGCTGAGACAACTGCAATTCATGGGATAACAGATGAGGATGTAAAGGATTGCAAGACTTTCAAGCAGATAGCAGATGAAATTCAGAAAATTTTAGATGACTGTGATTTAGCTGGTTATAACTTGTTGAAGTTTGATATACCAATTTTGCAGGAAGAGTTTGAAAGAGCTGGAAAAAAGTTTGATATTGGTACAAGAAAAATTGTTGATGCTCAAAAGATTTTTCATAAGAAGGAGCCAAGAGATTTAACAGCTGCATTGAAGTTTTATTGTAATGAGGATTTAATCAATGCTCATGGGGCAGAAGCTGATACTATAGCAACTTTAAAGGTTATTGAAGGTCAATTGGCTATGTATGAGGATTTGCCAAGAGATGTTACCGGGTTGGATGAGTATTCAAATCCTAGAGATCCAAGTTGGGCTGACAGATCTGGACGACTAAAATGGAATGAGGATGGTTTGCTTATTGTTAATTTCAGCAAGAAAAAAGGTTTGACAGTTAAACAACTTTTAAAGGAAGAGAAAAGCTTTTTAAAGTGGATTGTTAAGAATGATTTTCCTAAAGATACCCGAACAATAATATCTGACATCTTAGAACACGACATTTGGCCTGAAGCTCCAAAAAGCGAAAACGAATAATTTATATTAACATGCTAGTTATGTCTTACCAAAACAGGACTAGAAAAAAATGGTACTGTCGAAATTATATTAAAACAGAATAGTTTGAAGGCGGTCATGCCCCGTCTCTACAATAAACTCCTATGCATGGCAACGTTATAATTGTTGTTTAGGATCTGTAGCTCCGGGCGGCTTATCGAGCCTTTTTGTCCGCCGTTGACTGTAAAATCGAAGCTTGATGACCGACGAAAAAAACGGGAATAAGAGAAACTGTCTCTATCCCTTGATTTATAGCACAACAGGTCATAAAAGATTACATTTTTTTGGCAGAGTCATCTTAACTTATGGAGAAAAACGATGAATAATAGCAGAAATTTGATTAAAAAATGGCTTGATGAACTAACGTTCTCAGGCGATAAAAAAGAGATAGTAGCCAACTATGTTTTACCAGATGATATTAAAGTTACTGTTAAGTTCAATGATATTGTTCAGAACTGGAACATGGAAAGCAAGTTTTTCAGACTAAGTGCAACACCTGGAACAGAAATTATTATTGAGGCAGAACAAAATGGCAAACCAGCAATTAGGCGTATTGTGACACCTGGCAAACAGTACGTTCGTTTGGCCTCAAATAATGTTACGGCAACCAGAACCAAAATGTTGAATTCAATATTGGATGCAAAAGATATTCAAAAAGAACTGATCCCTTTTGTATTCTTTCTACGCGACGGCAAGTTTCAAAGTCCTAAAGATGAAAAGAATGCATTGGCATTTGTTTTAAGTTCCAGTGAATTGTCCTCGCTAGCCTTAGGAATTCTACTGCTTGGTATTTATGAAAATGGCAATTACGAAGATGAGAACATCACAAATTGTATTATAGAGTTTAACTACGAATTCTTTGATGACACGTCAGACACCAGTCTTCTAAAACTGTCGTTGCTTGATATGGCATGTAGTTTATATCCATCAAACATTTTCAGACAAACTGATATGGAAGGTCGAGAATTGAGATGCAAACTTCAACCACTAATAGATCAGCGTCTAAATGCTATATTAGAAAGTAGCAACAAATTTTCAATTGAACAGTTGATAAGCATATTTAATATACACGAATACACAGACAAACAATACACGAGAGACTTGGCAAAGCAACTGATAAACGATAGCTTAAAGAATCTTGCAAAGTTCTCCTTTGATGGAGTAGCTCTGTCATTAGATCAACATTTACCAATCAAGCAAACAGTGTCGCTACACAAAGGCAGCGCCCAATCAATTGTCTCATGTTTCATACCAGCTGTACCACTTGTCTATACCGCTTGGAACATCTTTATGTTATTTTCAGGCTTTAAGCCGGATTTTGATCTAGTCAGTGACTTTTTCTCATTATATCAGGGACCTATTAACAGTAATTTAAAGAATATAAATAAAGCCACAGCCTATCTCATTGGTGACATTGCCTATGAACAACAGGGTGTTTTTGGTATTGCAGCACTAAGTAAAACATGCATCATATTTTCTTCATACAATGACTTTTACTCTGAATCAATAAATAAATCAAAACAATATGACAACCCAAAGATTTCTCTTGTTGATAATATCCTAAAAATAAATTATAATACTGATTGTCTTCCAAATAAAAACACTATGCTCTACTGGCCTCAAGATGAATTTGAAAAACAGTATATTGAAGACAACTGGGCTTTTGGAGAAGTATCACAGGGCAGAATTGCTATTCATTGTTCGAGACAGATTTTTGAACATAATGATGTGCTGATTAATAAAGAGCTGGAGGCATCTGGTGAAAATGTTGTATGGTCTATCATTTGCGAAGACAAAAACAAAGATATAAATTTAACAGAATTTAGTAGAAGGATAAAAGAACAATGGATACCTTAAAAAACTTGATGATAAAAACAGTTGATAGCATGGGCACATCAACTTATATTAACTACAAAGACAATGGAAGATGGCAAAAAAAGACCTTTAGTGAATTCCAAAGAAATGTTGAGGTTATATCTGAAATTATAGATTTATTTAAGGTAAAAGAAGGAAAAACCGTTGGACTCTTCATGGAAAATGGGCACATCTGGCCTGAGATATATATGGGTATTGTCAGTGCAAACACAATAGCCGTTCCAATTGATGCAAAACTGATGGAAAAAGAGGTATCTCATATCATGATTGACTCTGAAGTATCTCTTATTTTTACACAAAGAAAACTGGTACACACACTTAAAGAGTCCTTACCCAAGCTAAGCAAATTGCAACACGTCATTGTTGTCGATACAAACATGGACGAAGCGGAACTTGGCGTAAAATTCCATAGCTATCCAAAATTGATCAACCAAGCAAGAGAACACTTCTTCAAAGTAAAGAATACTCGCTTTGAACTTTCCGATCCAAAACCAGACGACATCGCATCAATAATTTATACATCAGGAACAACGGGTCGTTCAAAAGGAGCGATGCTGTCACATAACAACTTTGCATCTCAATACTATTCTGTCATTGACAGGGTGGATATAAGCAAAGATGACAATCTATTGACTGTTCTCCCCCTGCATCATGCATTTTCCTTCACAGTAAACCTTGTTCTCACAATGAGTATTGGTTGCCAGACTAGTTATGTAGAAAGTTTGAGAACCATTTCAGACAATATAAAAGAGATCAAGCCAACAGCACTGGTTGGAGTACCGCTGCTATTTGACAAGATGAAAGACAAAATCATGTTGCAACTCAAGCAGAATAAAGTTGGGTCATTCTTATATACAGTTGGCATACGAGGACCAGTCAAAAAGAAAATACGCCAAGGTTTTGGCGGCAAAATGAGATTGCTGGTTTCTGGGGGTGCACCGGCTGACCCGGAAACACTTAAGTGGTACGATTCTCTTGGAATAAAAGCAATTGAAGGATATGGCTTAACCGAAACAGCACCAGTTATGACAGTTTCATCTGCAGATGCTGCAAAATACGGAACAGTTGGACCTGCTCTGTTGGATGTGGAAATTAGGATTCACCAGCCAAACGAAAATAACATTGGTGAAATTCAAACCAAAGGGCCAAATGTTTTCAAGGGTTATTTCAAGAATCAAGCTGCAACCGATGAGGTACTTAGTGAAGACGGATGGCTATCCACTGGTGACTTAGGAATGTTTGATGAAGACAACTACCTCAAAATCTGCGGACGCAAAAAGTGCTTAATTGTGAATAGAGAAGGCAAGAACATCTATCCAGAAGAAGTTGAGAACCATATATCACATAATGAATTTGTTTCTGAAGTTCTGGTTCTGGGATTTAAGGAGGAGGATGAGGTTGGCGAAAAAGTTGGTGCAATCATTGTCCCTGACAATGAAAAATTAGATAAATGGCAGGCTCAACACCACCATAAATATCTTTCTGACAAGGAACTTGAAGAATTTATTTTCAAGCAAATTAAAGATGAATGTAAAGATCTATCCAGCTATAAAAGACCAAGAAAAGTAGTCATCAGATATGAAGAATTTGAAAAAACTTCAACAATGAAAATCAAACGCTACCTATACAATCTTTAAAAATTGCAAACTGTAAAAGGAGCAGAGTGAAAGCATTTAAAGCATACGATATTCGCGGTATATATAATAAAGATTTCAACAAAGAAGATGTATATAAGATTGGATTCTTTCTGCCATCCTTGCTCAATGCAGACGAAGTGCTGGTTGGCAGAGATGTCAGAGTTAGCTCTCCAGAGATACATGAGTCACTAATTGCGGGAATAACAGATGCTGGAGCGGACGTATGCGACATAGGCTTAGCCACAACCCCCATGGTATATTTTGCAACAGGACGTTATAGTTTTGATGCATCTGTGCAAATAACAGCATCTCACAACCCTGCAGAATACAATGGAATTAAGGTTTCAAAGACCGATGCTCTACCTATCGGCTACGATACAGGTCTATGCAAGCTTGAAAAGAGTATTGAAAGTGGTGCACCAATTATTCCCGCAGAGAAAAAAGGCAGTGTCTACACAAAAGATATAAAGGACGATTACATTGAATTTCAAAAAAGCAGACTTTCAGATATAAGCAACCTTAAAATAGGCATCGACTGTTCAAATGGAATGGTTGGTATCGTTCTTAAAGACATTCTTGGTGATGAACCAATTTACATAAACGAAGAGCCTGATGGTACATTCCCATGTCACTCACCAAATCCACTTGAAGAAGAAAACTGCGAACAGATTAAAAAACTGGTTTCAGATAACCAGCTCGACGTTGGAATCATTTTTGATGGCGATGCAGACCGCATGATGCTTATCGATGAAAAAGGGCGTTTTGTGCGTCCAGACATCACAATTGGTATACTTGGCAAATACTATCTGCACAAAAAAGGTGAACACGTCTTGTACGACATTCGCACATCCCGAGGCGTAACTGAATTCATTCAGAAAATGGGGGCAGAAATTCATATGTCCAAGGTTGGTCACGCATTTGCAAAATATAGCATGCGAGACTTTAACTGCATCTTTGGAGGAGAACTTGCCGGACATTACTATCTACAGGAATTCTACAACTGCGACTCTGCAATTCTGGCAAGCATAATCGTCCTGGATGTTCTTTCTGAACTAAAGAGAGATGGCATTAAATTTTCAGAACTGGTTGATGAAATCAACTGCTATGCAAACTCAGGCGAACTTAACTACAAGATAGAAAACAAACTTGCTATCATGGAAAATGTTAAAGACTACTTCCTTGAAAGAGAAACACCAATCTTTCAGACAGATCTTGATGGCTACAGATTGGATTTTGAAGACTGGTGGTTTAACATACGCCCATCAAACACCGAACCATACCTTCGCCTGATCCTTGAGGCAAACACCCCAGAACTGCTGAAAGAGAAACGTGAAGCCATCGAGAAACTCATCTTGGAGTAATTAGTAAAACAGTAAATGGTTGATGGTAAATTGTAAATGGTTTGTTCGTCATTCGTTTAGCGTTATTCGTTTGTAGCCGACCTCAGCAGAGGTCGGAGAATTAAATCTTATATCGGCGAAGCCAACTCTTAAATGGTTCATTAAACGAACGTCGAACATACAACATTCAACATCGAACATCGAATGACAGACACTGCCGTGAGCAGGTAAAGAGCCTTGCACTTTGTATTTCCGTCGGTCAACGCCCGACGCTACAGATGTTAATCTTGCAAAAAAGCCTAGTCCGCAACAACTCCTCCCAGGCTGGCTTTGCTAGTCCCGCAAGGCGGGAGGAGGTCACCTCGCGTGCGAGCGTGGGAGGGGTGAATTCTTTCCTCCCCACGGAATGCCCAGTCTAACTCTCTGACTGACTAACTCTCTAACTTTCCACCAATACAAAAACTTTGTCTAGGCGACGAACCTTGGTGCCGTCAGTAGAAACTGTGATTTTGTCACCTTTTACGGCACTTTGAGTTGGCTCCCCCCCATTAACTCGAATATCCTCAGGGAGAACATGTACAGCCCCAGTTGTTGAACCCTCAAAGAGCAGTTCACATGGCAGAGTTAAATCCTTTTGAATCAATTCAAATTCGGCAACACCAATCTTAGAAAAATAGTTTGAAACGGTTCCAACCATAACGCGTTGTTTTGTGGCAAGTGTATTATCAAACTCACTCCATTCGCCAAGTTTGGTTCCGCAATAGTATCCACCCATCCAGAAATTACGATTAAAAACAGTTCGCATCTTTTCAACAAGTTCTGCTGAAAGTTCTTCAGAATATGTTCCACTTGCGTGTGCTTCAAGAGCTCTAACATATGAGTCAACAACAATATTGACGTAGTCAGCAGGTCGTCCCCTACCCTCAATTTTGAAAACTGAAATTCCAGCTTCAACCAAAAGATTAAGGTGGTCAATCAAACATATGTCTCTTGGCGACATAATATATTGATTGTCTATCTCAAGTTCTTTTCCTGTCTGAACATCTGTCACATTATACTTCCGACGGCATGGCTGAAAACATGCACCACGATTTGCCGACTGATTATATTGAGCCAAGCTCATATAACATTTGCCCGAGATAGCAACACATAACGCCCCGTGAACAAAAGCTTCAAGCTGAATAAGGTTCCCGGATGGACCCTTGATTTGGTTCTTAACAATAAATTTATGTATGTTTGAAATCTGCTCAAGAGTTAACTCACGGGCAAGAACAACAACATCTGCATAGCGACTGTAAAACCTGACTGATTCTGTATTTGAAACATTTGCCTGAACGGATATATGAACCTCAAGGTCAATTGAGCGTGCATACTCAATTGTTGAAATATCTGTTGCAATCACTGCTGAAAGATTTGCAGCCTTAGCTGCATCACAAACTTCTTTCATGGATTCAAGATCTTCATCATAAATCAGTGTATTAAGCGCAAGATAACTTTTTACATTTGCCATTCGACAAATTCTGGCAATCTTCTTAAGGTCCAAGATTGTGAATGGCGATGCTGCACGCGAACGCATGTTCAATTGGTCAATGCCAAAATATATTGAGTTGGCTCCTGAACGGATTGCCGCACTTAGTGCAGCCATCGAACCAGCTGGTGCCATTATTTCTATCTTTTCTGTTTCAAATTTCATAATGGCAGGAAGTATATTATTTTTGCAAAAAATTTACAAGACTAACGTTTAATTTATTGATTCCGAGCTTTGACAAAAGACATAAGGATTCTTTGACAATATTTATTGTTGCCAAGATAGTCCACAAGCGTCTCCTATATATATTATCAACGACCTGTTTTATTAATTAATAAAAATATTTTCCACACACCAAGAGACACGGAACAGGTTGAATACAAACAACTTATCATTTTTTAATAATTTTTTTATTAATTTTTAATAATTTTTATTAATTTTGAAGTTTCCATTTTGAAGTTTTTTTGGCTTTACTATCATTGTAAATTGTACAATCCTTATTTGACATATTAGAAATCAAATTATTTATTTTGATGGTCTTTTGTTGATTGTTTAGAGTATCAGACAATTTATCTAGAATAAGTTCGTTAATATCTTGCCTGCTAGCTTGTTTATATTTCTTAAGAAACTCAATAATAATGTCTTTATAGTAACTGTCATCGAAGGCTCGATTCTTAATATAGGCAGCTTTTTCATCTGTTGATGCAGCAATATAAGCTGATATGTGAAAATTGGGTTTTCTTCCTTCTATCAGTTTTTTCTTTCTCATAAATTTAATTTCATCACTATTTAACGGTTTAGATTTGGCTACTTTATCTAACAACATAATTTCGTGTAAGCCTAGATCTGGTGTTTGAACCAATTTTTGTGCATAATTAATATCAACTACTTTACCAATTATCTGTACTTTGACTTGTTGATTAGAAAAATCATACTCTGGCAATGGAAAGAATTTATTTTTTTGGAGAATAAACATCTTTCTGATACCACTGCCAATAGTATCAATCATATTGAAACTCAACATAGCATTGGCTAGAAAGGCGTTACGATATATAGTCTCTGGTGAATCATTTTCAATCACTTTTTCTACCGACTGGGGAATAAAACTGCCCGAATTTACAAATGTAAGAGTACTATCTTCTTTTTCTATAACATTGATTTTTCCAGCCAAAGAATAATCTTGATGTGCAATACAATTATTTAATGCTTCTCTAATTATATATGGTTCATATTGGACAACCTCATCAGGGAATAATGTGCCTTCACGTAAATAACGATACTTCAAATTTCTAATTTTTGAATACACATTTTTTATTTCTAACAAATAAGGACATGCGAAATGCTGATAATCTTTTTCAACATTATCTTTATCTTTTAAAATCCATGATATTTTGGCAACAGCAGGACTTATAAAATGTTCGGATTCGGGTTTTCCAAGCAACAAAATAGCAGCACGTGTGATCCTCCCGCCGATAAGAACTTTTGCTTTATTTAAAAACGTAATATCATCCCATTGCTCAATGTCATTTCGTAATTTGGGGTTTTTATCAGCATATTGATTTCTAGCTTCTAAGATGGCTTCAGGAGACAAATCATTAATTGTTGCATTTTCGATTACTGCAGCACTCCAATCTTCCATAGAATTATAAATTTGACGAATATATTCAGGAAAATCATTTAAATTAGTTTTATTTTCTCCTACTCTGACATACCCTTTTTGCTTAAAATATGTTGGTTCGCCTTTTGCGGATGGGATTTGCACTAATACAATTTTATTGTCGTTGTAATCAAATTCATAAATCTCAAACTTTATACTTGGTGTTAAGAGTTTTCTTAGCCACAACTCTAAATCTTGATTACCTTCCTTAGCATGTATAAATGAGAAATTAGTACCTATTATAGCTCTTGTAATATCTTTAATACCCCAAACAATATATCCAAAAGGTTCATTTGCAAGTGTTGCACCATTACTCATTGCTGAAATATATTCGCCAATTTCTTGGTTTGTAATACATTTATTCTGTTTAAACTCAAGCCATCTGTTTTCTGCAGGTTGAGATATTAGCTTGTCCAATAAAGTATATAATTGTTCATTTGTCATAACTATTAATACGAATCCTTATGCATTAATGAGGCCTGTTGTTTTTTTTAATAACTTTTTAGCATCATATGTCACATTGATAATAAAGTCAAGTATCTCTTCTACAAAACCATATATTTCTGCCACATCACTATCTCGCATTTGCCTATATATTACGAATAGTAGAGATGCAGTTTCGAATATTATTTATTGGTTTTATCCCTGTCATTTTTCAATCCAATTTTATACAGTATCAACAATTACGCACATAGGCAAAAACAGTCCAACTACTGCTATGATTGTAATAGCCAGCAATATAACCACAAAAGGCCAATTAGGAACTTTCTTACATGGTTCAACAAAATCTTTTCCTACAACCAGCACTGCAAAGAACAAACCAATCAATCCCCAAACAACTGGCCCCATATTAATAACATGACAAGTCAGTATAGGAAGCGCTACTGCAAAGTCCCTATACATCATCTTAAACTCTGGAACGAAATATGCCACCCCAAAGCATACAGCCAAATAACCAATACCTGTCAACACAGATGATATCCTCATATTTTATCTCCTTTTTTTGAACTGTTCTGATTTTCCTAATAGTTGGATTACCCCCCTGCCATGATTATATTTCCATAATTTTAACATATAATCCATATTATTTATTTCTCTTTTGTGTATAATTATTAGCTTTAACTCCAAATGTCGTCAGCTCTTTCAAAAAAAAAGTGAACACTTTTTTACTTCCATTGTTCAAGTTGTTCGATTTTTTCGTAAATTTTAGTCAGACCAAGCGATGAACGATGTGTTCCCCAGCCTGCAAAAAACTGAGACAAATCTTTTGGCTGAATATTTCCATCTTTCAAACCGACATTCTCAAAAATCATTTCGTTGGTTTCAGACTCTTCCCTTTTTAGAGCACCCCCTGTTAAACAAAGAGAAAACCACCAATCAGCATATTCAACATTAAGCTGTTCTTTGAAAAAATCTAAAGCTTCTTGAGGTGGCAATTCTTGTGTTCCTAATAGATTGTAAATAGGTGGATGAGCAATCTTTAATGTAGACATCATTATTGTTCCAACAGCCCAACACCAATTCATACTATCTTTTTTGTCCTCAGTAGTTTCCAATACATGCCCCAAGATTCTAAAAACACTCTGAATCTGTCGCGGTGTTAGTTTAGTTAACACAATAAGTTCAGAGATATTCTCGATACGAGATACTTCAAGTTTCATATAACAGTTTCTTGAGCTTTCTACTTTCAAATAAAAGCTTACATATTCTGAGACGATATTAGTATAGCCTTTGCTAGAGATTTTTGGCAGTTCAACTTCTCTATGCACAAACCGCCGATAGTATTCATCAAAATCAAGGTCAACACCAAATGCTGTTTTCGCTGAATTTTCTAAATGCTCTTTATCAGCAGCTAATACAAAAACAGCACCGTTTATATCAAAAATATGTTTAATAGTTTCAAGATAAGAAATTGCATAATCTGGTCTACATCTGTCCAGTTCATCTACTAGAAACAATACCTGGCGCTTCTCTTCTTGAATAAAATTTTGTATGGCACCTTTCAATGAATTCATTGCATTTTTTCTGCTTTCATATATTGAAAAGGCATCTTGTGGAATCAGTTGGAGATCCTTCTCTCGACTATTCTTTTTCCTTTTTGCAAATTTTCCAGCAGCCATAGGATCGATTCCTGTTGTTTTGCTAGCCATTTGATTAGCAATTGCTGTACAAAACCATCCTACATCTTTTACAGCTTCAACAATATCATCTGCTTTCTCTCCTTCTTCAGTTATGCTATCAACAAGAGCAGAGACTATTGCAAACAAAGGATCCCCATAATAATCACTCTCCCATGCATTTAAAGATATGACAATATAGTGAGGTGATTCTTTTTTTTGTAACGAATCCTTCCACATACGCAGAAAAGTACTTTTACCTGTTCCAAACTTAGAACTTAATCCAACAACAAGGCTACCTTCCACATAACGCTGCTCTATGGCAATAAAGGACTCAAGCCGTGCAGCAAACTCCTGTAACCCCAGTAAATCTTTTTCAAATGTTAAAATTTCCATAATTATTCTTAAACTCCTCATCTATAAAACCAACTTCATTTCTTTCATTCAAGCTTGTAAATATGATATATCAAAAACTTGAAAAGCCAAATAAGCAATCCCCTTCACCACTGATGATACCTCATGTTTTATCTCCTTATTATTATGTCATCCAAATTTCCGTATCATATTCCGCTAATGATTCCAAAACAATATTTCCTTTTCCACCATTCAATTTGTCATTTTCCCATGTGATTGGATTATTTATAATATATTTCGAAATTCGGTAATATTCATTTTCATTGCGTATAATATGTTCCCAATAATTTCGTTGCCATATCCGTTTGTGGAATGGTGGCAAAATATTTTGTTTGACCATTTCAATATATTTAATTGTTGTATGACGTTTAAATGATTGAATTATTTTGGGAATATTTGTTTTTGCCGAATTCATCGTAGGGGCAGATTCCATATCTGCCCTAATTATTTCCGTTTGCATCCTGTTGGACAGGGCAGATATGGAATCTGCCCCTACAGTGTTAATTTCGATAATTCCGTGAAAATGATTTGGCATTATAACATATTCATGCAAACAAACATTTGAAAAATCATCTGATATTTCATTCCATAATTTCCCAATCATTTTCCCCGCATCATTTGGAATCATAACATCATCGGTAATATTTCCAAATAAACATTCACGTCCCTGGCAACATATTGTAATGAAATACAGTCCTGCACGTGAATAATCATATCCTTTTAGACGAATCGACCTGCGATTATGAATATTTGAATTAACCCTTGTCATGATTTTATTGCCCTATTTCCTTTATATGATTAATTGTATTATATTTAAAAATTAAATACAATTATTCTTTTCGAATGTAAAAATATCAAGATTTTTTTAATTAGGCCTGTCCTAATATGATATAATGGGGTGAAATTAGTGTTTTTAAGGCAAAAAAAAATCTGCAAAGAATTATCTTTGCAGATTTTCAACCATAGCCATCTAACTGACTAACGGTCTAACTGTCTAACGAAACTACTATTTTTCAACTTCAATTAGAGGTTGATCTTTAGTAACGGATTCCCCATGTGCAGCTAGGAATCTAACAACCTTGCACTTGAATTTAGCTTTCACATCGTTCATCATCTTCATTGCTTCAACAATACCGATTGTATCACCTACTTTTACAGATGAGCCTTCTTCAACGAAGTTTGGCTTACCTGGTCCAGCAGATGTATAGAATGTACCGTTTAGAGGTGCATTAATTGTGATTGCATCTGCTTTTGGTGCAGCTGGAGCTTCTTCAGCTGCTGGTTCTTCATAAACTTCTTCATCAGCTGATGCTGTTTCGTCCATTTCCTGTTGTGAAAGGCTGAATCCTTTAGCTTTCATGCTCAGAGAAAGATCATTACGGCGAATTGTAAGTTCTGTCAAACCAAGCTTATTAACTTTATTGATTAGACTTTCAATTTCTTTGTACTCATTTGCTGGCAAGAAAGGTTTAGCTTCTTGTGCAGGAGCTGCTGTTGCGGCTGTTGCTGCATCCTGAGATTTTCTTTCTAAGTCAGCAGGAATTGGACCACGTTCTTCTGTTGGAAGTGCACGCCACTTGAAGTATTCCACAGCTTGTTCCGGGAACAGGCAGTATGAAATGATATCTTCTTCTGCTTCAATCAATTTAGGATCAATATCTTTTGTGACTGTTGGAAGCATTGGCTTGAGGTCATCCGCTGGACGATATGTGATTGGCTTATCTTTGCCAAGAACTTTCTTTGCCAATGATGGTTTGATTTTTGAAGGAGCTTGTCCGTACATTCCTTTGATGTAGTTCTTTGTCTCTTCTGTAATCATTGAGTAGCGTTTGCCTGAAAGCACATTAAGCACTGACTGAACACCAACAATCTGGCTTGTAGGTGTCACCAATGGAGGATAACCTAGGTCAGCACGAGTTTTTGGTAGTTCTTCAAGAATTTCATCTAGTCTGTCAAGAGCATTCTGCGCTGCAAGCTGTGAACGAAGATTTGAAATCATTCCACCAGGAATATGATGAAGAAGAATTTCAGGGTCGATTGTGTTCATTGGCTTGTTTGCCAGTTCACGCTTTGGTGCCAGTTCAGTGAAATACTTATTAATTTTTCTCAAAGCATCTCTATCAAGACCTGGATTATATTCTGTTTCTTCAAATATTGATGCCATTGTTTCAACAGGAGGCTGTGAAGAGAAACCGGACATTATTGAGATTGCACAGTCAATTGCACCAGCTCCGGCCTTAACAGCTTCAACATATGTTGCAGAAGCCATACCGCTAGTTGCATGTGAATGAACTTGAATTGGTACGTTAACCTCTGATGTCAAAGCTGTGATTAGTTTCTCAGCGGAAATAGGAGACAAGATGCCTGCCATATCTTTAATACATAGTGAGTCGATACCCATTTGTACTTGTTCTTTTGCAATTTCAACATACTTTTCAACTGTATGAACAGGACTTGTTGTGTAGCAGATTGTACCTTGAGCATGACCACCATACTTGTTTACATACTGAATTGCCTTTTCAATGTTACGGTTGTCATTCAAAGCATCAAAGATTCTGAAAATATCAACACCATTTGTGCAGGCTAGAGCAACAAAACGTTCTAGTAGGTCATCTGGATAATGCTTGTAACCAAGAATATTCTGTCCACGTAGAAGCATCTGTAATGGTGTCTTCTGAGCTTTGCTCTTGATTTGGCGTAATCTTTCCCATGGATTTTCACGAAGGAAACGCATGCAGACATCAAATGTTGCTCCACCCCAGACTTCCAATGAGTAGTAACCAGCAGAGTCTACAACATCCAGGATGTCTAGAATATCTCTAGTTCTCATTCTTGTTGCCCATAATGATTGATGAGCATCTCTTAAAGTAGTATCTGTAATTCTTAAAGGCATTCTTTTAGTTTTTTTAGCCATAATTATTCCTCTTTATATTTGTTAAAATTTTCCAATTGCCATATATTTTTTAAAACGATTGCTAACCAACTTACTTGTTGACAACTTACCTAAAGCCGACAAGTACTTGCAGATTGTTTTTTCAACATTTGCCAGAGTCTCAGTATGGTTTGTGTGAGCCCCACCCTTTGGTTCAGGAATGATTTCATCAACAATGCCAAGTTCTTTTAATGCCCCTGCAGTAATTTTCATTGCTTCAGCAGCTTCTGGAGCTTTTGCTCCATCTCTCCATAAGATTGAAGCACAACCTTCAGGTGAGATAACCGCATAAGTTGAGTTTTCAAGCATAAGGATAACATCGCCGACGCCGATACCCAGAGCACCGCCACTGCCACCTTCACCTGTTACAACAACAACAATAGGAACTTCTAAGTCTGACATTTTTGCAAGGTTCAGTGCAATTGCTTCTGCTTGGCCTCGAGCCTCAGCTTCAAGTCCAGGATATGCCCCTGGCGTGTCAATAAATGTTACTACCGGTATTTTATATTTTTCGGCAAGCTGCATCAATCTTAGGGCTTTTCTGTAACCTTCAGGACTACCCATTCCAAAATTGCTAACTAAGTTCTCTTCAAATGTTTTACCTTTTTGGTGACCAATAAGCATTACTTTGTTATCACCAATTGTAGCAAATCCACCAATGATACCCTTGTCATCTCCAAAACGACGGTCGCCATGAAGCTCAATAAAATTTGTGCAAATTCCATCAATGTAATCGCATAGTAGAGGGCGATTTTTGTCACGGGCTATCTGAACAACATCCCATGCTGTTAATTTCTTATTTTCTGACATAAATAAATTCCTTTCTTAGTGATTCCAATAGCCAATGACTGAAGAGATATAATTCTTCATCTCTTTACGCTTCACAATTGCGTCAACAAAGCCATGGTCGTCCAAGTACTCTGCTGTCTGAAAATCATCAGGAAGCTTTTGTTTGATAGTATTTTCAATAACTCTTCGTCCTGCAAACCCAATCAATGCCTTTGGCTCGGCAATATGGATGTCCCCAACCATTGCAAAACTTGCAGAAACACCACCTGTTGTAGGATCAGTCATAACTGAAATATACGGAATACCTGCTTTATGCAATTTCTCAATTGCTGCACAAGTTTTAGCCATCTGCATCAAAGAGATGATGCCTTCATGCATACGAGCACCACCAGAAGCAGAAAAAATTACTAATGGTCGTTTGTGATATAGGGCATGATTTGCAGCATGTGCAATTTTTTCTCCAGTACCACTGGCAAGACTTCCACCAAGAAAACTGAAATCCATAACTCCAAGAACAATACGTGTTCCATTTAAGTTACCACTTCCTGTCACAATTGACTCTTTCAACCCCGTTTTCTTCTTTACTATAGCAGCCTTATCTAAATACTTACCTTTAGCATCTGAAAAATCCAATGGATCTGATGTGGATACTGATGTGGACAATTCTCTAAAAGTTCCTTTATCGATCATCAAATCAATTCGCTCCCAAGCGGTCAATCTTTGATGGTAATTGCAGTTTGGGCATACTTTTATATTAGCTTCCCAATCTGTCTTATATATGTGAGCTTTGCAAGAAGGACATATTTGCCATAACTCTTCAGTAGTTACTGTAGCAACCTGCACGTCTTTCTCTTTTTTACTATTAAACCAACCCATAATCATTCCTTCATTTTGTACTCTTTAAAAAAGATTTAAAGATTGTTCATTTTATGGTTGTAATTATTCTCTAATATTAATATATTTATTGCACAAAATATGTCAAAAAAATCAGATTAATCATCCAAATTCCATTGAATTAGATTATGCTTTTAAACTTGGATATTCTATACAAGTTCGCTAGCCATTATCCTATATTTAGATTGATTTGTACAGGAAAAATTGGAAAAATTTGACTATTTTTTTGGAAACGAAAAGTATTTAGTAGTTAATTGCTTTGTTAGCAAACAGTTAGAAAGATTAAAACATGCGTATTACAAGTGGCAAATATCGTGGTTTACCCATAAAATCACCCCCTGGCGACCGTTTAAGACCCACTCAGGACCTAGTTAGAGAGGCATTATTTGACATTTTGCGAGACAAAACAACAGATTCTGTCTTTTTGGATTTATGTGCCGGAACAGGGGCAGTAGGACTGGAAGCTCTTAGCCGTGGTGCCAGCGAGGTTTTTCTCGTAGAAAAGAACCGTGCGAACTCAAAAATCATTCAGGCAAACATTAAAATGCTCAAGGATTCAGATCCAAAAGTAATATATGGCGATGCGGCAGTAATATTAAGATCTTTTGAGAACAGACAGAAGTTTGATATCATCTTTGCAGATCCTCCATACGAAAAACATGGAGAAAATCCCCTTCTCAAGAAAATTATAAGCATCTCCAGCAAATATGAGCTACTCAACGATGGTGGAATAATTATTTTTGAGCAGGCATCAAGAGAACAGGTTCCAGAAGCAGAAGACTTTGAAATTATAAAAGAAAAAAAGTATGGTAGAACCAAATTAACCTTCTACCAGAAAAAATAAATTTTAGAATTATTACCTATGATGAGAATATCTTGGATTGATTATTTAAAAGCTATAGGGATTTTCCTAGTTGTTTACGGACATACAGCTGGTGTTCTGCCATTTATGGAGAAATGGATATATTCGTTTCACATGCCACTATTCTTTTTGGTGTCAGGTTTTCTAATGAAACCAAATCGATTGGAAGGAAGCTTTAAAACATTTTTTATTAGAAGCACGAAATCATTAATGCCTCCTTACATAATATTTTCGATTATATGTTATCTTTTCTGGTTACTTATTGCCAGAAATTTTGGAATGGACAAAGAGCTGGAGGCAGCCCCAATATTTCCACTGCTTGCAATACTATACGGAACATCATCACATGCAACTATACAACTCACTCCGATTGTATTGTGGTATTTCCCTTGTCTTTACCTAGCTAAGCTGCTCTCTTATGCAGCATTCAAACCTCCAAAAACATATTTATGCATAATATTCTCTGCGTTACTCCTTGCTATAGGACTTGTAATTCCACGAAATATCGTATTGCCATTTGAGCTCGAAGATGCCCTGATAGCACAATTTTTTATAGTACTGGGCTTCTTAGCAAAGAAGAAAAATATCACGCAATACTTTTTTTCACACAAACCATACATATGGGGTGCTATATTTCTTGTGACAGGTTCAATTGCAGCAATGCTTAACGGCAGGATTGACATGCGTTCTTCCGTATACTCAAACTTTGCATACTTCATGTGCAGTTCATTGGGGATAACCTTGGGACTTGCAATCTTATGTGCACAATTGCCCAAGTGCAAACCAGCAGAAATTGTTTCAAAGAACACAATCATCATTTTCCCTCTACACTTTCTTGTATTCTCGTTTTTTAGTGCAGTTTACGTATACGTTTTTCACAATCTTGAACTTAGAATTCTGCCATCAGTTTCATTTTTTTCATCAATAGCCAACATACTGCTGTTAATTTCAATATCGCCTATCATCAAAAAAGTATTACCATGGGCATACGGGATAAAGTCGGAGACTGCACTGTCAAAAATCATATGAAAAACATGAAAACTTAATATATGCAAGTTGAATATCCAATATCCAACACGGAATATCCAATGATGAAGTAGTACCCCTCCGTCTCTCCCGCCGCCACTTTGCTTTAAAAAAAGCAAAGTGGTAGCGGGATCGCCACCTCCTCCCGCAGAGCGGGACTAGCGAGCTAGCCGGGGAGGAGCTTTTGCGGCCTAGAGTTCAGCTGCCGGAATAACACCGGTAGTGTCGGAGACCGCAACGGCGAAGCCTGAAGCCAGCAGATTAAGGTTAAGATGGCTAAACTTTGTTAGTCCCGCAAAGCGGGATTAAAGTTGGAATAGCTCCGCAGGTATTTATTATAGATAAGAACACCGAACATCCAACATTCCAGTGTTGATCCGTGGCTAACATTCCTTTCATTTAACCGCTTGCTCGCAAAGACTGTATACTGTGAACTGTGCACTATTTTTTCAGAGCATCAAGCAGTTGTTTTGACTGAACACCGAGAAAATCATATGACTGATTAAACATGGTTTCATATTCCAGTTTAATTGATTCAGAAGTTTTTGTTGCAGAAGGCCCTAGTTCAAGCAGACTACCTTCGGCATCGTACTTGTAATATGGTTCCATATTGTTCTGCAGGGTTTTAAGCATGCTTATATATTTATCACTGTCGTACTTGTTCTCAAGAAGGTAGATCAATCTTTTCTTGAAGAGTTCTGAAAACTGTGGTTTTTTTCTTGCACGTCTAAAAAGAATATATCTTGGACCAGCCAGTTGCTGAAATCCTTGTTTTTCAAAAGTTCCTTGCAACGAAGCATCCATATCCCAGCAGATAAACGACCACTGTGGTAGATTTTCCTGTTGATATTTCACAAAACACCCCTGCCCGTTATCTCCACAGCTCAGATATACAATTGTCGAAACCCATGACGCAAATTCTGTTGGATCAACGATGTTGTTAATCTGCTGCCAGGTCAATTCTTTTGAATAGCTGGATGTCTCTTTTTCCATTTTTCCCCATATTTTTTGCCATTCATTCATTGTGCCATGTTTAAGCATTTCTGCACTTTTTTCCTTAATAACATCCAAATTTTGAGTACCATAAACCTGTTCTAAATATGGCAATGAATTTGGATCTTCTTTTATAAAGCGGAATCCCATAGCGTGATTGTTAAAAAACATAAGCGATGGTATAATTCTTGGAGCGTGAACATCCGCATCTCGCATGGCTTCATACCCGATATATTCATATAGGACTTTACCACCACCAAGAACAATTGACTGAGTCAATTCCGGACCTTTGCCTTTAAACAGTTGACCATCCCAATACTTTGCTCCATATTCTCGGCGGCACTTTATTCTATACCCTTTTCGCTCTTTCAACCATCGTGATGATCGTCCCTGTATTCTAATGCCGGCATATGTATCCATATATTTGCCATCCGGATATAGAACAGCAGCATAACATGGTCTTTCACTGACAGCACGCCCCCTCTGCAATGGATTTCTGATGATTCCAAACATCTTTGACATCAAATTATAGTCATTCACCCCTACCCAGACAAGCGGCATTTTAGGTAATGGAGCTTTCCATATTAGCTTAGAGGATACAGCACTGGAGATTGCACCATCTTTTTGAGCAACGACTTTCAACAGAACGGTATTTGTAATTGTCAGAGGCGAGTGATACAAAGCACTATCAGAGTCAGGTTCCTGACCGTCCAGTGTGTAAAAAAGTTGAGCAACATCGTCTGAAACAATGGTTACTGATGTTTCATTGGTGAAAACATGCTTTGAGATGATCTCAGGCATTTTCAGAATGATTGATTTATTAATTGTCGATCGTCCAATTTCAAATTTGGAATTTCCATCACTAATTCTTGTATACGCCTGCCCTGGTTCCAGCTCAGGATAACTTACATAATCAACAGGTTGCCCGGCAGAACCATACAGAACAACAAGTTCGCCTTTGTCCTTTAAAGATAGATTACTGTTAAGATCCTGAGTCCCTTCTCCAAATTTTTCAGATGCATCAGTTAAAGTTATGGTATCAATAAAAATTGAACCAGTTTTTAAGCTTAGTGATATGTTAACATCTCCATCTAGTTTCCAGCTGCCATCAGCACTTTCGGGATTTCTCACTAAAACAATTTGATATCCTTCATTCACCCTTAAAGAGACTGCAGAACTTTCAATATTGTTTATCTTCACAGATAACTCAGCAACTGTATTAGTAAGATTCAGGGTTCTTAGCCATATGTTTGCCGACATTGGTGAAACCTGTTTTTTGATAAAACTGATTTGATTGTTTTCAAGACTGGTTGACATCAACACACCACCATCAAAACTATCAGTAAACCCAGCCTTAACTCGCCACCCAACATATCCACCAACAACATTTGAATCGTCAAGCATTCGATAAGACAATACATCAGTTCGTCCATCGGCAGTGACAACCAATGTTGCTTCTGGATCCAAAGTTATATCAGGAAGGAACCACTTCTGTTTTTTCTTAAATGTATCCGACAATGAGTAGCCGCTTAAAGACTGTGTTTTTTTGGATGTATTACAAAGTTCAATCCAGTCTACAGGTCGCCCAAGCATGTCACGATATCCATTGGGACCAGCAATGCCAATTTCATTTATCATAACAGGAGCATCCATGTTCAGAAAGTTTGCACTGCGAATGGCTGATTTTGTTCTTGGCACAAACTTTTTCTTAGAAGTTTCATAACGCTTCTTGCCCAACTCAAATTTATATGGAGAGTCCATGGTATCACTTGAGTACCACTGGTAGCATATAAACAAAAGCACTAGAAAGCAAGCAAGCAAACTAATTAAAAGTTGTAATTTTCTATTCACAATGTTTTTTCTTATCCATTTTCAACACCCAATATCCATTGACGAACATTTTTTATATTCTTTCATATAATTTCGACAGCACCCAATTTTTTAAGGAATATTTGCAGGGTTGGTAAGATAAATATTCAATTTACTGAAATCAATTTTGCTCTTTATCTCGCGCTGGACTTCACTCCAGGACTTTTGAGAAACATTAGCAAATACGTATTGAAGGCTGATTGTTCCCTCTGTTGACACAACGCTCTCCATGCGTAAACCCTTAAAGTTTTCCTTTAGATGGTTATCCAGAATGGTACCTTTTTCATCGTACTCGCTCTCTGGAAGATTAACCAAAATAACACCACCTTTGGGAGAGCCAAAAACTGTTTTTTTTCCAATCATCTTTTTGATAACCAAACTGATGAATACAGCGATATATAGAACGAGGACGAACATAAAATTAAATGTTGCAATGCCAATTGATGATGCGATCAACAGAAGCAAGAACCCAATTTCCTCTGGTTCTTTAATTGGTGTTCTAAATCTGATGATGGATAGGGACCCCAGTAATCCTAATGATAAAGGCAGCGACAGCTGAACACATATAAAAAGCATTGTAACTGATGGTGAAATCAGGGCAAAAGCTCTGTGAATTTGTGAGCCCGTTGCTCTGTTTTCATAGAAAAACAGATACATTAAACTTGTTATCCACGCCACCAGTATGGATATTAAGATACAAAACACAAATGAATACAAATCTACTGTCAGCGTACCTTCTGACGACAACTGTTTTAATAAATTATTCATACGTAACTCCCATTATATTTTTTAAGCATATCTCATATTTTGAAAATGAATTTTTTCTTCCGCCAAAATCTGTTATTTTATAAAGAAGCCTAGATAGAGTTTGAGCTCCAGATCCTTTAACTTCAACCACCGCTGTTGGAGCAGCCCCACTATATCCCTTTAGTGCAATTACATCTGATATATGAGTTGCTTCGATATCATAGTCAACAGAAACTCTAAGACCTTCCATCATATCTATATATCTGCAACGCTTATACTGAATGCAGCACACCGGTAGTATTCCATGAAACTCCAGATGCCCTTCATCCTCAAGATAATCAGATAAATTTAGTTTTTCCGCTGTTCCAATTGGATCCCTATCTAATTTTTGAACATCAATGTCAATCTTTATTCTCTTCTTCAAAGTCCTTGTTCCGAATTTTGTTTTTATTTCCAACCACGCATTTGGGGATAGAGAACCATCTTTTTCCTCATACCAGCGTAGACGTACCTTATACTTATAATAGATACTATTTTCTTTCTGTCTGAGAAGACTGAGAGACAATGTATCAAAGTATACACTTTTTATTGTGTTTTCATAAAAAGCCGGGTCATAAGCACAGTGATGATCAAGATAACTCCTGCACATATCCACTTTTGAACGAGGTATAATATATTTAACCTCATGTCTTAAACCTTTTGATGCTTTGGAACTCACTACTCTGATAATTCCTTATCTTCATTTTTTTTTGCAAGTACCACACGAAAACTTGTTGTATCGCTTGCAAACGAAGGTTTCTCTATACGCCTTAATGTTACAGCAAAGCTTCCCATATAGTTATCCCATGAACCACCACGAAGAACTTTGAACTTATAGTCTGAAGACAAAAATTTATTACTTGTATTGCAATCTGGATAATCAAAATAATCATTTATGCACCATTCCCATGCATTCCCCTGCATATCATACAAACCATATACATTTGGTTGCAATAGACCAACCGGAGAAGTAAATGCAAAACCATCTTGCCAATCAAAATGTGTGGTTGCAATTTCTTCACCATCAGGTTTTGGAGTTGAGTCCAAAACATTAGCATAAAACTTTGCATCCTGCGGATCATCACCCCAGATAAAAACAGTTGAACTATATGCTCTAGCCGCAAGCTCCCATTCCTGCTCTGTCGGCAGACGATATTCCCAGTCTGGTTTAATAGCTCCTGCTTCATGAGCCTTCTTTGTTAACCATTCACAATATGAGTTTGCATCGCCCCATGAAAGACACACAACGGGACAGTCGTCTGTCTGATCAAAGTCAGGGTTTGCCCATGAATAACCGGGTTGTCTTGCCCAAATCTTGTTCTTTTTGTCCCAGGTAATTGGATAATGCCCCCTATCAGCCAATGTCTTGAAATTAGTATCTTCAACAAAAGTACGATATTGAGCAACCGTTGTTTCATGCTTAGCAATATAAAAATCATTATTTATAAGCACTGGAAAAGCCTTTGAACTAAGTGTCCAATCTTTGCGACCAGTGTTTTCCTGTATCCATTCCGTTGCGTTGGATGTTGGACCCATCATAAATTCTCTAGGTTGAATAAAAACCATTTTATGCCCATAGAAATCAATTTTCTCGTGGTGCTTTGGAGCAAGGAATATAATTGACAATGCGGCGAATACAATAATGCCTAAGAGTGTAGACAATGCACGTTTAGATAAATCACTCATTCATATCCTTTTGGGGCAAATCATTTGCTATCATTGCTTTTTGAATTTCTTCAGCAGCCCGTCTAAAACCTTCAGGCTTCCAATGTCCATGTTTAGGCGGACCTTTAGGGTATGTCAATAGTCCAGGAATGGCCACATCATCAGCAAACATTGCAACAGGTATATTATTCGACTTGCAGTAGTCGTACATATATTGGTCTCTCAGTATAGTAACAACAAGCAATTTGTGTCCACTTCTTTCATAAAGCCTTTTAACAATATAAGGAGATGGATCAACTTTCTGGTTTGCTGTTATAGATTCTTGGCGCGATTCTTTTGCATCAAATTTCTGAGCAATGTGATAGCACAGAAAAGAGTGCGTCTTCTGATACATCTTTACAGCCTTAGGAACTTCATTATGACTGCGGTCTTCGACGGTCTTAGCAATCGGCACATTCTGAACAACAGCCTTGCCGTCAATCACTTCAGAATACGGTTTGTCATAGCCTCGAACTCGTTTATGCTTGTTTTCATATCTATCATTCTGTGCAAACACCACAATAGTCAAATCTGGGTTGATAACATCTGCCAATCTTTTATAGAGCAGATCATGCTGATCGGTTGAGTAGCCATTCATTCCACCATTATACCAATCATATTGCGGCATAAGTTTTCTAAGAATGGCAACTGTAGTTTCATTACTCTCAACTCCATAGCCCCACATATTTGAATCGCCAAGCACCAAAATGCTCGGTTTTGTTCCTGAAAAATCCCACTCTGGATCTCTGAAGCCCATAGAATTGTGAGTTATCCATGCATCACTATTGTGATATGAGTCAATATTTGGAACACCTGTCCAACCAAGCTCTTCATCAAACCGAAAAAATACAACAGGTTTTTCATCCCAATTTTTCAGCGAATCAGCAATTGCTGAATACTTGTTTTTATAATAGCTCTCTGCCAAAAACATTAATATAAGCACAATGAATACATTAAAGCCAATCATTATACCCTTAAATATCTTCTCTTTCTTTTTATCAATATGATTTTCCGTCATTCATTCCTCATTTAAAAAATTTTTATTTAAAGACGCATGAAAAGCGTCTTAACGTGTTAATCTAACTATTACCCCGATCAACGTTTTGTTGTTGTTTCTTGGGCGAGATGCTCCCCCTACATGAAACGCTGGCGGAGCCAGCTCTCAACCGTTAGTTCGCAAAAGCTCCTCCTCTTTAAGGGGAGGTGGCGAGCGAAGCGAGACGGAGGGGTTATTCTCAATCTTTACCTCAATCTTAACCTGCGAGCAAAGCGAGAGCTCAACCTTTACCTTAACCTTTATCTTAAATTCTTCGCCTCAGGAGAGTCTGGATAATTCTGCAAAAGTTCTTTTTTCAAGTTTTCAGCTTTTTCCTCATCGCCTTTACTTTTTAAAAGTGCTATTGCACTATTCAAACATTCAGGAACGATATCATCACCCTTGAAAAGCAAGCCAACGCTCATATAGTATCTCAAAGCTTCATCAACATTTCCAAGTTTTTCAGATGTATCACCCATTCCGGCGTATGCCAAAGCACGAATTCTTCTTTGTTCTGCTCCCGATGCAAGAGTTGCTGATTGAGAGTAATATTCAAATGCTTTATTATACTGCTTATCTTGTAATTCCAAATTTGCCAATTCAAGAAAAGCTTCAGGACGATATACTGTCAAAACTTTATCAGCAATAATCTGTTCCAAATATGTTTTAGCTTGTGCTTTATCACCAAGCTTTAAGGTTGCCTTGCCTGCATAGAGCAGCGCAAATTGTTTAACAACATTTTTAGGTTCCCTTGAAATAAGCATCTTACACTCTTCAACAGTCTCAGCATATGCCTTTTTATTATAAGAAACACTAATTAGCCAACGTAGTAATCCCTCGGTATAGTTGCTGGATTTAGAGGTGTTCAAAAGACTCAGAAACAACTTCATTGCCTCGTCTTCATTACCCATTTTGTATAAAACCATTGCAAGCCCATATTCAGCATCAACACGAACATCCTGCAAAGGATTCAAACTCAATGCTTTCTTGAAAGCATCAACCGACTCTTTATACTTCTTGTCTCCATCAAAAATAACTCCGAGCCAATAATAAGCTCTACTAAGATAAGTTGACTTTGGAAATTTTGAAATTAGAGTTTCCAAGCTGAACTTGGCTTCTGAGTTGTTTTCAGAACGCAAAGCAACCATAGCCACATAATAATATGCACTCTCAACATATTGTGATGTTGGGAACTTGTCAATTAAGAGCTTCCAGTTTTTCACTGCAAGAGCAAATTGTTCAGCACGTTCATAACAGATCCCTGCGGCAAAAAGAGACTGAGCCACCTGCTTATAGGTCGGATATTTAGTATATATGCTCTCATATATTTGACCTGCAAGCTGATAGTTTTCCTGCTTCTGATATGAATATGCCAATTTATAAAACGCATCTGCCGCCAAAGGCGCATCTGGAAATTTTTCAGTTAAGAGCTTATAATATTGGATAGCAGAATTGACATCATCCTGTTTTTCAGCAACTTCCGCAAGCAGCCAATATATATCCTGCTGATAATTGGAATCATTCAGCAGGCGTCCACCATACTCAATGGTCAAATCATACTGTCCATGCTTATATGCAATTAGTGCCAATTCATATGTTGCGGACGATTTATACTTTGAATTTGGATATTTTTGCAACAACTCTTGATATACTGCAATTGCCTCTGGAACCTTAGCCAGTCGACGCTCACAGTTAGCCTTCAAATATAGCACATCAACCGATGCATCTTTACCAGCTTCAAAAGTATCAATCATCTTCAAAGTTTGTGCGTAAAGTCCACTATTAAATGTTGACCATACAGTCTGCTGTTCGGCTTCCTTGGCTCTTTCTGATTTTGGATATGTCAAAACTAAACGTTGATAGACAGCAGAACTATTTTGATAATCTTTCAAAGTATAATAGACATGGCCCAATCTGAACATTGCCTCAATCTTAAGTTTGTCCGGTGCCTTGCTGTTAATGATTTCCTTATACAAAACAATTGCCTGCTGCTGTTTCTTTGCATCGCCAGAATATGTTGTTGTATATATATCAGCCAATTCAAGTTGCCCAAAAACACAAAATTCAGATGTTTTATAATCCTTAGAAAGTTTTTCCAGACTAACAACAGCATTGGTTACATCGCCAGTTTTGTTATAAAGAGTTCCCAAGTTAAACAAGCATGCAGCTTTTATATCCTCTGGCGACTTTGGTGACTGAAGAACCGAGTTATAAATCATTATTGCAGAACTATCCATATCCTGAGATTTAAAGTAGTTTGCACGTGCATATGTTGCACGATCTTTCAAATCACTATCGGGATATTGGAAAATTACATTACGATACTGCTTCTCTGACTTGTCTGCTTCACCCATCATGCGGTAACATTCACCCAGTCTAAAATGAATTGCATCCGCACCTTCAATATCAGGGTTTACCTCAAGAATAGATTCATACTCTTTCGATGCCAACTCAAATATATTGCGCGAATACAAGCCATCGGCAAACAAAACCTTATCAGAAAGATTAATATCCGCTCCAAAAACACTGAAACCGCACAAAAATAAAATTATTATAAGTTTTTTTATCAAATCATTTTCCTATTCATAGTTTATGAGACGCATTAAAAATGTATCTCTACGTGCCAGTAGCACGCACGGGCAAATATTATCCCGCGATCAACGTTTTGTTGTTATTTCTTGGGCGAGATGCTTCTCGCCCCTACATGAACTGCAGTCCCACAAGTGCTTCCAAATTATTAGTTGCTCCCTTCAAGGGGAGCTGTCGAACAACCGAAACTGCTTGTCACGCCGTAGTCCCAACGGGCGAAGGAGGAAGCAAATTCCACGCCTCTGCGGGAAACTTATCACTTCCTACTTATCACCTAACACTGCGAACGAAGTGAGCTACACAATGTTTTGGGCTTTTCCGTCCAAATATGAGCGCAAATTTTCAGTGGCAATTCCAAGCAAGCGTTTTCTTGTTTCCATAGGTGCCCATGCAATATGCGGAGTCATAATAATATTTTTAGCAGTCAACAAAGGACTGTCCGGACTAATTGGTTCAACCACTGCGACATCGCACGCAAATCCACTAATTTTACCTGATTCAAGACCGGCCTTAATATCATCTTCAACAACAAGTCCCCCCCGCGATGTGTTAATAAGAACAACTCCGTGACGCATTTTGGAAATTGCAGAAGCATCAATAATGCCTTCTGTAACATCAGTCAAAGGACAGTGCAGCGATATAATATCACTCTCTGCATACAAAGTATCTAAATCAACGCATCCATTCATCTCTTTAGGACTTCTTGAGCAATAAATAACATTCATATTAAATGCTTCTGCAATTTTTGCAACAGCCTGACCAATAGAACCTAATCCAATAATACCAAAAGTTTTTCCTCTCAACTCTTTCAGCGGATAATTCCAATAGCAGAAATACTCACTCTTTGACCAGTCACCAGCAAGAACACTTCTTGAATGCTCTCCAACATGTTGGCAGATTTCCAACAGCAGAGCAAATGTCATTTGAGCAACTGCATCAGTACTATATCCTGGAACATTCGCAACAGGAATTCCTTTGTGTTTTGCATAAGCAACATCAACAACATTATAACCTGTTGCCAACACACCAACCCATTTTATACTTGGGCAGGCATCAAACACTTCTTTATTTAAAACTGTTTTGTTAGTATAAACAAAATCAGCATCACCAATTCGTTCTACAACATCTTCAGGTGCTGTTTTGTCATAATAACTAAGTTCACCCAAAGCCTCAAGCCCTTCAAAAGATAAATCCCCGGGATTCATGGTATGTGCATCTAAAATAACTATCTTCATTTCATCCTTCAATTTTTAAAGACGCATTAAAATGCACCTTTTGGGCGAGATGCATCTCGCCCCTACAAACACCCCGTCAATTCTTGGCTGCTCCCCTTGAAGGGGAGCTGTCGAGCATGCTCGACTGAGGGGTCGTTCTCAACCTTAACCTCAATCTTAATCTGCGAGCGGAAGCGAGCCATTACTCCTTCTCCGTTGTTGCAAAAGAGACATTCCAAATATCAACCATTCTACAGACATCAAGTACTTTTATGATGTGTTTATATGGAGTTTCAACATCAGCTCGAACCAAAACAGGTTGTCCAGGGAACATTTCAACAATCCGAGTCAAAACGCCAGCCAAACCAGCGTCATCAAACTCCTGTTGATTTATCACAAAAGTTCCATCAGTTCTTATATTTATTATGATTTCACCAGGCAAACGAGCTTCCATATTGCCAGTTGACGACGATGGCAGGGTTATATCAACCTCTGTCTCCCATTGTGAAAAAATTTGTGTAGTAACAAAAAAGCACAACAGAAGAAAAACTATATCAATCATTGGAGCAATCTGAAACCCCAATGTATCATTTTTTAATTTACTTCTAAAATTCATTATTTGCTACTCATTATTCCTGTTAACAGATCAGCGGACACACCTTCGAGAACAGCAATCAACTTAGCAGAACGAGTTCTGAAATAAGAGTAGAATGCCATTGCAGGAATACCTACGATAAGTCCAGCAGCTGTAGTAATCAAAGCCATTGAAACACCTTCAGCCAAAACAACTGGTCTAGCTTGTGCAATGTCCAGAGCAATACCTGTAAAAGCAGTCAACATACCAAAAACAGTACCCAGAAGTCCAAGCATAGGAGCAATTGCACCAACATCCATTAAAATTTGTGGAGTCCCCTGCAATTTCGCAGCCTGACGACCACCTTCACCCTCAACAGTATCTTTCAACATCTGATTGTCATAATTTGGAACAGTCTCAACATAGTCCATTGCTGTAAGAGTTATTGCTGCAAATGCATTTTTTTTGTCTTCACATGCTTTGCGAGCTTGATCATAATATCCAAGCCTAACAGATTCCATAACTTCTCTATACAAAGAACGAGGAACAATCATGCCAACTCTCATAACTGCAAAAAGATAAACAATGAATGCAAGAGTAAGGATGGAAACTACACCAAGAATGTACATCATTATTCCACCGTTTTCTAAAACCTGACGCCAACTCATTTTTGCAGCATCACCAACAACAGGCTTAACAGCCTCTTGAGCTTGAACCACTATTGACACAAACATCAAACTTAACATCATCAACTTCTTCATCTATATATTTCCTTTTCTTTTAATTCAAAATTATATTTCAACTTAACATATTATTGTTGTTTTTAGGGCGAGATGCATCTCGCCCCTACCTGAACTGCTGGCGGAGCCAGCCCTTTATCTTAACCTTAATCTTAAATTCTGTATTCCATTCCCAGCAAATCTGATATTTTACCACAATAACATGATTTCAATCCATCAATAAATGCTTGTTTCTCATCAACGCACTTTGCATATAGTTCAAAATCAAGCCCCATTGCTGCACCAAAATGTTTTTTATTCATTATGGACTCTTTAATGTCCATATTCTCAAGTTCTGAAAGCATTCCTTTAACCTTGTCATAAGCCTCTCTAAAAGGCATACCATCAACAACAAATTCAAGTGCCTTGTCAGTTGCAAAAACACCAGAACTGAAACCAGCATACAAAGCCTCTTCATTTGCTTCAAGTTTTTCAACAAGCCTGCACATAATATCAAGACAGCTCTCAGTTATTGCAACACCTTCCATGAAAGGTTCCTTGATTTCCTGCAGGTCGCGATTATAGCCGCCCGGCAGACAAGTGACAACATCTCTTGCAATCGTAGCATATCCATGAACCTTAGCAGCCTTACTGCGAATCAATTCACATACATCAGGGTTGCTCTTCTGCGGCATAATGCTGCTTCCTGTGCAATACTCCTTAGGTATAGAAAAATAATTAAATTCAGGCATTGAGAACAAAATCAAATCCTGAGCAAGCCTTGAAAGATTTGTCATAATTTGCGACAGAGCCGACAAAATCACACTCTCACACTTACCGCGAGAGTTGCTTGCATACATAACATTCTGTATTGGTTCAGCAAAACCAAGCAGGTCTGAAGTCAGATGCCTATCGATATTCAGAGGCACACCATATCCGGCAGCTGACCCCAAAGGACAGCGATCATTAAATTCATATGCTGATTTCAACAAAATAAAATCGTCAAGCAGACCTTCTGCATAACAAGAAGCCCATAAGCCGACACTTGAAGGCATTGCAGGTTGCAGATGAGTTCTGCCGACCATTGGCACCTCTTCATTTGCTTTCGCAAATTTTAAAAGTCCTTTAGCAAGATTCAAACATAGTTGCATAACACAAAGAAGCTGCTCTTTTCCATACAAACGCAAATCCAAAGCAACCTGATCATTACGACTACGACCCGTGTGAATCTTCTTTCCGAGATACCCAAGCTTATCAGTCAAACGACTTTCAACTGCCATATGGACATCCTGGTCTTCAACCAAAATATTAAAATCAGCATCACTAATGATTGCAACAAGCTCTTCCCGAATCGCAGCAAAATCAGTATCTGAAAACAGTTCATTCTTCAAATCCAGACAAGACAACATCTTTGCGTGAGCAACCGATCCAATGCAATCAACCGCAACAAGATTCATATCAAGCAGAGGGTCCTTGCCAACGGTAAAGTTCAAGACGCTATTATCAATAGAGCCGACTATAGTATTACAAGCTGTCATAAAATAAAATCCTATCAAAATTAAAACCCAAAATTATTCGAACAATTAAACCAAAATCTGCCAATTTTAACAAGAACAAAACATCAACTACCTTAATTATCCTTACTTTTTCTCACTTAATTGCCATCCTTCCTAATTTTACCCTCAACCGATAGTTCACAAAAAAGCCTCTCCAACTGGCCCCGTTATCGCTTCTTGAGTTCACAGTACACAATTCGTTTCTCGTTTAGCTTTGTTCGTTAGCGCTTTGAATAGTTGGTTAGTTTCCTGGAAACGCCGAGCTTGAAGAACAAACTCGGCTCACCGCAGGCAGTGCCAGCTTTCAATCTTTATCTTTTTTTTAACCTATGTTTTCCATGCATAGCTCTTCGAGCTATGCAGGACATGGTTTGTGATGAATATGAAAAATAATTTATTATGACACCGAGGATCCCGCAGAGCGGGATCGCTCCCTGCTTACAAACAACCATTGTTTTGGAAAAACGGGGGCGACAACGTCCTCATTGTCATAGCTATAGCCAACCGGAAAAATGAGGTTATAATCCCCTTAATTTTTCGGCTGGAGATAAAAACATGCGTTTGGATCAATAGAATCAAGTATTGAGTCATTGTTTTATCTCTTTTTGGGTGATAAACATTGAAATTGTTGTCAACGGACGCCGAGGACGTATTAGCTCCTCCCCGGCTGGCTTTGCTAGTCCCGCTCTGCGGGAGGAGGTGTTCGAGGAACGAGAACGG
>JAQICX010000066.1 GCA_027858345.1 Kiritimatiellia bacterium
AAAGCTCTTATTGAAGTTGCACAGCAAAAAGGTGAACTAATTGCTGAACATTTTGAGAATCGTTATTACAGCAAAGCAATAACAGAAATTCGAGGAATTGCTGATGAAGCAAATCGCTACTTTGATACCAAAGAACCTTGGAAGACAATCAAGAGTGATCCTGAAGCAACAAGAACTGTTTTAACATCAATTCTAAATATATTTCGAATTCTAACGATATATCTTAAACCAGTACTTCCGGAGTATGCAAAAGCGGTTGAAGAGCTTTTCAATGAAGAACCATATACATGGGAATCATCAAAAGATGTTCTCACAAATTGTCCGATAAATGAATACAAATATCTTGCTCAACGAATTGACCCCAAAAATGTTGAGAAAATGGTTGAAGATACAAAGAAAGACTTAAAAGCTGAACAAGAACTTGTTACTGTCAAAAAAAATGAGTATTTGCCGGAGATTACAATTGATGACTTTTGTAAGGTTGACTTGCGTGCCGCATTGATACTGGAAGCAGAGGATGTAAAAGGAGCAAGTAAACTTCTTAGAATCGTCGTTGACATGGGTAATGGCGAAACCAGACAAATCTTTGCAGGCATTAAATCAGCCTATCAACCAGAAGAACTAGTTGGGAAAATGGTTGCAGTTGTTGCAAATCTGAAACCAAGACAAATGAAATTTGGTTTATCAGAAGGAATGATTATCGCGGCTGGACCAGGAGAAAAAGAAATTTTCATTCTTTCACCAGACTCAGGCGCAAAGCCCGGCATGGAAATTCACTAAATAGTTAGATGGTTACTTAGGCGGACGAAAAGCTATAGGCAAATTATATTAGTGACATTTTGTATATTACAAACGCTTAAATGTCAAAACTCCAAATAGACTTTGCCTTTGCTGCTAAACTAGTTTGACGACTAACTATTTGTTCCATACCCCATATATGATAAGTCTCTGCTATTTTCCTAGTAATTCCAAAAGTACTGGCAGAATAAACCTCTCGTTTGCATAAATAACTTTCATTTCCCAGATCATTATTGTCATTTTTCTCTAAAAGAGTTAAGTTGCCAATTCTGAATGTTGCACTTTCGACTTCAGCATCTGATATATCCCAAGAATCATCTGGATTTTCTGGCAAAATATGTTCTATAGAGTTTTTATCACTGAAAACATCATGAGACACACCTGAAACATCACTCTCAAATTTAGTCAATATGTACTTTATAATTTTTCGGTTACGAGTTGTATTACTAAACTCAGCTCGTGTAAAATCATTTTCAAAAGTATCATCTTCTATATATATCTTAGAAAAGTCTGTACGACAAAAGTTTTTGTCGTTAGCAACTTTCTGTGCAATACTATTAAACACTCTTTCTTCTTCATTTGGATTTAATCCACCAATAATATTATATCTAAAATATATAACACTACAAAACCTTAGTATTGTTTTAAATTGACTTATATCTAAATTATCATACGCAGACAACAGTAAAGAGGTTGGTTGTTTTGCTCCAAAAATCTTTAGTTCCATCAAATGTTCACGTATTTTTCTATCCCCACCCCAGAGTTCATCATCCGGGTTTCTCAAAGCCACATAAACATCAGCTTTATTTTCTAAATCTCTAAGAATAGAAAAAACTTCTTTTTTTGTCTTAATCTCTTTCCGTATAGTTTTAAAAAGCAAGCTTTTCCGAGTTGTATTATGTGTACTATTCCAATAATATCTTAAAAACTCTGGCAACTTATCACTTCCCAGTTTTCCTATAATATTCCCCCATAAATCTTCCATAGAGTCAAATTCAGAATTATGAGTATCTTTTGAATCTACAACCGAGAAAAAATAATTTTTAAGTAAATCGGCAGACGATAGTTGTACACCTCTTGCATTGAGTGTTTCAAAAACTTTATATGCATTAAGTTCATCACCAACTGTTATAACGGTAAAAAACAATTTATCAACAATGGTATCAACAAAAGCAGAAAGTTTCTCGCCCGAATAAGATTCTCCTGATAATTTTTTGTCAAACCACTCAGCGCATTTTTTTATAAGTTTTTCTGAAGAATTTATTCCTCTACTAGGCATATTCTGCATAGAAGCAACATATGTTTTAAAGAAACGATCATTATTTCTGTTCAATTTCAGCTTATTTTTTGTAACCAGAGTAGTCGGGTCTAAAGCTCCTATATAACTTTTATGAAGTTCTTCACGACGAATTCTATTATCATCAGAATAGTCTCCCGTATCTTCTAATCTTTTTAGATTCATCAAAACAGCAATTATCAACAAACTTAAAGTTGTTATACGTTGCTGTCCATCAATTATTTTATGGTTTTTATTGTTAGAAGTCTGTAGCACCAAATATCCCATGTAATGATCATCCTCATCACCATCTAAAAGGGCTTCAATATCCTGCCATAGATCATCCCATTGTTCATTATCCCATGAATAATCTCGCTGAAACTTGGGAACTTCATATGTAACCCCGTTACCCAATATTCTTCTTAAAGTATCTGTTGACGTATTTACTATGCCTTGCATTATGTTATCCTTATTAATCTTCTTTCTCTGAATATATTTAATATTACAACTTTAGTCAAGAGTTATTCTATAGATAAAACCATATTTATCAAGCGAACAATTTCCTTTATTCGGTTTGACAACAGTTTTGAGGCCACATCTTTTTGCAGCACATTTTCAAGAGTTGCAGGATAATCCTGGATGGATGTTATAAAATCAATACCATGATCATGAAGCAAATATGCATCACGGGAAAGAGCACCTGAAATCAAAAGAACAGGTTTGTTATGTTTTTTTGCAAGAGCAGCAACGCCCACGGCAACTTTTCCGCATGCAGTCTGTGCATCTGACTTGCCTTCACCTGTAAAGACAAAGTCGCATTCAGATATAATCTTTTCTGCATTAATTATTTTCAGAACATATTCAATACCAGGAACAGCCTTTTCGCCTAAGAACTGCAAGAATGCATATCCTAATCCACCAGCGGCACCAGCCCCTTTATTACATGAACAATCTATACCAAAATGTTTTTTTGAAGCATCTGCTATTTGCGTGATTGCAACATCAAGTTCAGGCAATTCATAGGGCTTTGCTCCTTTTTGAGGTCCATAAACATATGTGGCTCCATGCTCTCCACATAATGGACTTGCAACATCACTCAAAATTGCAAACTCACAATCCCTAAGTCTTAAATCAACAGAAACATCATCAATTGAGGCAAGGTTAATAAACGCCTTAACATCCATTGGCAGCTCGTCTCCCTTTTTATCAAGAAATTTAAATCCAAGCTCTCGAAGCATTCCAATGCCACAATCATTAGTACCACTGCCACCAAGACCAATTGCAAATTTCCTATATCCCCTATCCAGACCAAACTTAATCTGCTCGCCAATGCCTCGCGATGTTTTTAGAGACAGGTTTTGCCTGTCGGAATAGGAAAGAGAAACTATTTGAGCAGATTCCAAAACGCATAAGTCATCCACAAATCCAACTGATGAAGTTTGAATAGCCCCTTCAAGATTTGTAAAAGAGTCACTGATGACGTCCCCTGATGCTCCCTGAATAACAGCATGTAAAGTGCCCTCTCCACCATCAGCAATAAGCAGACTGCGAACTTGGATTGAAGAATCAATCTCAGTAATAGCAGATTTGCATATTGCAATAATTTCCTGTGATGACAAGCACCCTTTAAATGAATCAAATGCTGTTACTATTCTCATTTCACCTCAACTAGATTAACAATTGAAAAGGCACATTTTCCTTTTTCTTTTTTCACAGCCACAGTAAGCAACTCATAAGGTTTAATTGATAGCTTTGCAGGAGTCTCCAATCCATAAACATTAAGACTGAACATCTTCTTTTTAGCCGAAGTGTTCAAAAGTCTAATAATTAGTTTTTTACCCTTCTCACTTTTCTTGACAGCACGAACAATAACATCTTGAGAACTTACAGAAATTGACTGATCCGGAGCAGACAAGGCATTCTTCTGATTGGTTACTGGTCTTGGGAAATATACTTGCCCAACAATTGGCATATTCAGCAAGTCTGCACATTTTGTAATGGCAGTCTCATCAAATTTATCAGATACAACCACTTTATATGAATATGTCTGCTGTCCAATATCCTGGCGAGGCTGAAATTTTCTCATTCGCCAATTATCTTTTTCAGGGGCAATTCCAGATGATGAATATGCAGGAGAACGAGTTACATTCAAAAACAAATCGTTGTTTTTAGTCAATGCATAAGCACCAATTCCATCGTTGGCAATTGATAGACAGCATTTCTGACTGCCGGAGGCTCCTTGCACTGCAATCCAGCGAGTGGCAGGCAACTCTTGATGCTTCTCTGTTGGTTTTCTGCGATATGCCGAATGCAAAGTTTCAGAAATACTTGCTTCGGCATTGAAATTCAATGGTGCATGAAGTTTAAGCATGGAATCACGATGATTCCAGAAAAGTCTATCTCTTATTTCAAATGAGCCATCCAAGTGACCAATCACATATTGACGCACAATTGCTGAATCTCCAGAAACAAAAATAGCTTCAACTGTTGTTTGAATCTCACCGCTCTCGGTGATTCTAATTGGATAACCAATAGCTTTATCCGGATCATTATGCACTTCGTATGTTGGTGATAGTTTTAAAACATCCGCCGGCGATGCAAGCGTAAATGCTGTAGGCTTTCCAACAAAAAAACCACCCTCCACATCCTTACCAGCTTTTACTGCCGGAGAGCCAGCATCCCAACTATGGTCAATGTCATCAAAGATAACCGGGACAAAAGCTCCTGGTTTAACCACTGAAGTACGACTACCAGACATAGATAGTTTGTCAACAAGACCAGTCTTTGGGTTAATGCGTAACTCAAATGCACTAGTTCTAAAGAACAACGATTGTGTTGATGGCTCAGGATGAGATACTTTTATCTCCTCTGCTACTTTATATGATTCATCAATTCGTAAAGTCTCAAATGGTTTAAGGCTGACAGTTGCCAAAAGCCTAACTCTCCAATCAGAAGCACAAATGGCTTCTGCAATACTTCTCTGGTGAGGAATCTTTTTACCACTAACTCTCAACTCAATTTGCGGATTCCTAGGCCAGATATGATGCAGATTGATTTCATATTCAATATTTGTTGTAACAGGAAATCCATGAGGATTTGTAACAAAGAAAGGAGTATGATAATGCTGAGCTTTGTCGCCAACTTTTATGAAGTCAATTTGACTCTCAACAATAATTCTTTGAGCTTCATCAGTTGCTTTTGCAAGTGCGTTTAGAGAATCTTTTTCTGGAGTAACAGACATTGATCCAGGAAGAATATCATGAAACTCACAAAACATCAAATCCTGCCAAGCTGAATGCAA
>JAQICX010000096.1 GCA_027858345.1 Kiritimatiellia bacterium
TACGTACATATTTATTTTCATCATTTATTTTTCTTAATTTATTCATAAAAACTAGTTGGTTCGCTAGTTGGTTCGTTAGCTAGTTGGATAACTCCAAAACGAACAACTAATAACTAAAAACTTTTTTCGCACTCGCGAACATAAAACTTACCACAAAAAACCCTCTGTAGCCGACCGCAGCAGAGGTCGGAACATTCAAAATTGAACGTTGAATGTTCGATGTTGAACGTTCTCCCCTATATAAATACCTGCCGAGCTATTCCAACATTAATCATTAACAATTAACAATCTTTCTCAATGCTTCTCGGCGAACAAAGTGAGCCATCTTCTCAATTCTTCTCGTTGGCGAAAGCCAACTCTTACCACTTTATTCGTCATTCGTTACACGTTTATCGTTGAAAGCTCGACGTTCTAAATATCTTATTTCAATCATAACATGAGCGAAACGACTTCCACAATTTTTAATTCTTAATTTTTAATTGTTAATTGAACAGCTAGCCACCATCGCCGCAATATGCTTCGGCGTTGTTCCGCAGCACCCTCCAACAATATTAGCCCCTGCCTCAACAACAGAAACAACTACATTTGCCATTTCTTCAGGCGACTCAGGAAAAACCACATTACCCTCAACATTCTTTGGCATACCGGCATTACCATGCACCAAAATTGGTATATCCGCATTTGCAGAACGAATAGCTTTCACAATAGCAACCATCTTTCCCATACCATTACCGCAATTTGTTCCAACAATATCTGCACCAGCTGCGACAATTTCTTCAACCATCTGTTCAGGAGAAACACCCATCATTGTACGATAGTCACCATTCACTGTTTCTTCAAAAGTAAAAGTAGTAATAATCTCAAGATTTGTATTCTCTTTAACAGCCTGAATTGCAATCACTGCCTCATCAACAGCTGAGAACGTCTCAATACAACAAGCATCAGCTCCACCAGCTTCTAAACCCATCGCCTGTTCCTTGAAACTTTCATAAAGCTCTTCCTCCGTCACATCCCCCATCAATAAAAGCTTACCTGTTGGTCCCATAGAACCAATAACATGCTTATCTTCTCCCGCAGCACTCCTGGAAAGTTCTGCTGCTGCCTTGTTAATCTCATAAGCCCTATCTTCAAGTCCAAAATGTTGTAATTTAAAAGAGCTGGCACCAAAACTATTTGTTTCAACCATATCTGAACCAGCATCAATATAAGCCTTTGCAATAGAATAAACCTCATCCTTATGAGACAAACTCCACTCGTCTGGACAAGCTCCTGGTTCCAATCCCATTTCCTGCATCATTGTTCCCCAAGCTCCATCAGAAAACATCACCTTCTTATCTCTCAACTCTTCAATAATTCTTCTCATCATAAATTCCTTTCAAATTCGTTTGCTAACTGGATTGTTTGTTCGTTGGATAGTTGGCTGGCTCCGCCAACTCTTTCCTCTTATCACGTATCACTTCGAACAAAGTGAGCCAACCTGCTGGCTTTGCCAGCATTAACTATTCTTAAGAACCTTCAACCACTGATTTTCAAATTTACCAAATGCCTTAGAACGCTTTTCATTCAGGTAATCACGTAAAAGATCTGAAGAATCTGCACCAGCCTCTTTAATAAAATTCAATCGAAGATCATAATCATGCACAACTCCAAGTGATGTTGCAATCTTCTGCATGCATTTACCAATCTTATTCCATCTACTATCACTCAAAACAGGATTAGCAAACTCAACCCAGTATCTCAACTCCCTGCAACTCATTCTAAAAATATGCAAGGACTCTGAATCATTCCTGTCCAAAACCTTTTCGACCTTAAGAACCTCATTAAACTTTTGATTCAACTTCTCAACAATATAAGTGTCGGCATCCCCAACCAGTCTCTTATCTCGTGTCAAATTAGGCATATCAATTCTTAAAAGATTCGTAATATTGTCAAGTAATTTCTTCGTTGACTTCGATTTCAAAAGCTTTCTAAGTGATGCATTACGAACAATCTTTATATCCTTTGCATCTGCAAGTATAGATATAACTGACTCATCATATTTAAAAATCTTTTTTTCCTTAAGATCTTCAAGCTCTATAACCCAAAGCTGAATATCCCTAATAACACCTAAACTCTCAAGAAAATCAAACAAGTGACTGTCGATTTCTGAAAACTGAACAGCATCGCTCAAAACAGGAAACATGTGTAAAACAGAGCGAAAACGTCGCACAGCCAGCCTCAACTGATGTAGATATTCTTCGTTTTCCTCATCATCAAGCAATTCGGCACGATAATGTTGAATAAAACGAAATTGTGTATAAAGTAACTTTCGCATCATACATACGGTTGTATCATCGCTGTATAACAAGCCTTTAAAAGAACCTTTTACACTATCAATTTCATTTTGTGTGAAATTAATACCTGAAGGCATTATAGAACGCCAAATATCTGCCTTCTGATCTGCCCAAGCCGTGTTCCATGGATACCACGAACTCTTTGTCTGAATCAGAATAGACTGAAAACTCCTCTTAATTGCAACAATATCAGTATCTTGAACATGTCCATGATCCAAACCATCTGCAATTCTTAAAATCGATCCCAAAGCAAGCGTCTTTGTCTTATCATGGGCTATTCTAACATATGGATTCTTTAAAACCTTCTGCAATCCCTTCGGATGCAGTTGAATAATGGCCGCAATCAACTCAAGCTCTTCCTGCGTAAAATCGCCTATTTTTTCACCTATGACAATTTTTGCACACTCAATACTATGTGTCTTAGGATTCACAGAATATCCTATATCATGCAACTCACATGCAACTTCCAGAATGTCTCTATCACTTTGAGAAAAACCATTATCCCCTGCCACATAATCAAAAATCTGCAATGCCAATTTTGTTACCCATTTAGAATGACAGTCTTCATTCTTGTACTCACTTTGCAAAGCTGCTATCTCGCCTGAAACTTTTACATCAATCATAATCCCTCGTTATCATTTCTATATAAAAATTAAACCTAAAATATATTAACGCATAAAATGATAATAAATTTTACTCAATATTACAAGTAACATATCAGTTTAAATAGTTTTTAGTTACAGATAAGAAACCTATATCCCCATAAAGAGCCAAAGATAATAGGAAGAATAGTTAAAAAAACATTGAATTAGAACTAAAAGATCTTATTTTTTGGTTCTTCGTAATATTTTGTGGATCATCTGTTTTCTTTTGTTCGACTGCGTTGCAGTCGTTGCATTAGTAATGGTTAATTAACCATGCATTTCATACATGGCTATTAACATTGAACAGCTTCGCAGTTCTAAGACTACGAAGTAGTCAAACTTTAGTAGCCCCGTATGCAATGCGGGGTACTATAAACAAGCCATACAACGACCCTGAAGGGGGCGAACAAAGACAAGTCATCCACAATAATCT
>JAQICX010000098.1 GCA_027858345.1 Kiritimatiellia bacterium
TTCCGTTGAATCTTTCAAAAAAATACGCAATAGGCCTGCTATTACTTGATTTTTTTTTAAGCCCAACGTCGTCCTCGAATAAAATCTTTACAGCGTTTCATTTGTTCAATGCTCTAACCCTAGCCCGCAAAGCTCCTCCCCGGCTAGCTTTGCTAGTCCCGCTCTGCGGGAGGAGGTGGCGATCCCGCTACCACTTTGCTTTTTAAAAAAGCAAAGTGGCGGCGGGAGAGACGGAGGGGTATTCCGTTCATTGGACATTCCCCTTTTCATATTTTTTCATACAATTTTTGACAGAACAATCTTAACATGAGCGAAGCTAATCCCTCAATTCTTAATTCTTAATTTTTCATTATTAATCAAACTAAAACCAGCGTCTAAGCCAGGAAGTAATACCTCCTGAAGCCTTAACCATAATAACTGGCTGCTTTGATTTTCTACAAAGTCTTTCTGGTATAGTTTCATGTCCTATAGATTTCAGTTTAGGTTCTTTAGAAGCCCCTAATACCAACAAATCATAATCAGCACTATCAAGTTCACTCAAAATTGCTTCAACAGGATACTCTGATGTTGTAATCTTTTTAGCCAATTTAAAATCACCTGTAACATCAATTTTGTTTTCTGTAAGAAAGCTATCAAAATCAACTGCCTTGTCATCGCCAGCTCTTTTAACGGAAAACAGGGTGACACATCCCTCATTCTCTCTTGCAATAGTTGTTGCAACTTCAATTGCAAAAGCAGAGTTTCCTCCACCGGCAATGGGAACAAGAATATTTTTGGATATTTGGTCTGTGTGACCTTTTAAGACCATAACTCTGCTAGGTGTTCTCTCCATAACAGGGTCAATAGTGCTTCCAACTCTAAAACGACTCTTCTTTGGATTTCCATGCCAGCCAAGAATAAGCAGATCTACATTTTTTTGACGTACAGCACTGATAATGCCTCGAGCAATATTACGACAATATCTAATTGTTGAACTAATCGGGAACATTGGTGCAAGATATAGCATTGTTTCAACAATAGCCTCTTTACCGCTCCACATATACTTATCAGCATCTGACAATGGAACCTGATCTGGAACCGGCACCATATGTAGAAGTTCTATCTCTGCATCATTGGCTTTTGCCATTGCATAGGTTGTTCTAATCATTGGCAAAGCATTTGATGGATTTGCAACTGACATCATAATCTTATAACGCTTACCTGACACTTTCTCAACGATTTCCTCAATAACCTTGATTTCATCTTCTGTATCAACTGCACGGCTTCTGGAATAAAACATATAGATAAGAAATCCTGCACCAATCCAAACAGCGGCAATTATCAAAGCAATAGTTCCTTCTTCATGCATAAATGCAACAAGGCCGGCCTGACAAAGCATTGCCAAAATTGGAATTGCAGGAAAAAATGGCATTAAGAACCCATACTCCAGCTCATCTCCCATGTTATAACGAATTTTTATAACACACATATTAACAAGGAAAAACAGAAATATGAACATAATACTAGCGCTAGATGCAACGTCTTTTGTAGGCAGCAGAGTTGCAACAAGCAGAACAATCACACCAGTAACAAATAAAGCAACATAAGGTGTTTTACGTTTCTTTGATATTTTTGCCATCTGTCCAGGCAACATTCTATCTCGTCCCAGTGCATATGCAGCACGGGTTGCAGAATATATTGTGGCATTCAACGCAGAGGTGGATGAGAATATAACAGCAAGCGAAACAAGTAAAAATCCAACAAACTTTGATGGCATAAGCATAGCAACTGCTTCTCCGAAACCAGTATCACCAAATGAGCCAATCCATTTCCAGACAGGAACACCAGCAAGCTCTGGATTATTTGCACCCACGGCAGCAATAGTACCAAACGAAACAGCAATATATGTCAATGTTACTATAAATACAGAATAAAGCATAGCCTTAGGTATGTTTTTCTTGGGGTCAATGGTTTCATCGCCTGCTTGAGCAATAACCTCATATCCCTCAAAGGCAACAAAAATAAAGCCCATTGAAACTAGAAGCTTACTCCAGCCTTTAGGCATAAATGGCTCAAAATTCAAAACTCTATCTGGATGATGAATAAACGCAATTATTCCCAAAACAGCAATTCCAAGCACTAGAACCATCTGCCCAAGCGTAAAGAATGCACCAATCTTTCCTGTCTCAGAAGAGCCTCTATAGTTAATATATATAAATACACATGCAACACAGCCGGCAACAATCTTCACGGCAATAGAATAATCAAACGGCAACCATTCAAGATAGCCAAGCTGTTTAAAGAATTCAAGGGTATATGTTGCAAAGACAACAGCATAAAGACTGCCTGCAACACTCGATGCAAACCACTCCATCCAACCTGCAATAAAGCTTGTACCCTTTCCAAAACCAAGACGTGCAAAGTTATACGCACCCCCCGCTCGAGGTATTGCAGAACTAAGCTCAGCATAGGACATCGCTGTAAAAAGGGCAATTAATCCATTCAGTGTGAATGTCAAAATCATACCGCCAGGACCAACCATATTCAAGGTATTACCAATACCAATGAATACACCTGCACCAATCATCATTCCAAGCCCCATCATTGTAACATGGAAAAGAGTCAAATCTCGAGAAAGCTCGGACCGAGGCTCAATACTACCGCTCATGATGAATGCTCCTTACAATTCCACGTGCAGTCTTATCATCAAGACCGGCAATCTTCTCTATAATCCACCTACACCATAAAATCATAGCTGTCATTACAATCACAATCACTGCAATTAATATCACACCAATTATTGCTTCTACTGAATTACTCATACAAAAATCCTTAAAAATTATTATTATTAAAAGTTCATCTTGATCTGATCTACACTCTCAAAATCATTTTTAACCATATAGTTTTCAATTCCTTTTACAACCTCCGTAATTGTAAGAGGATTCCTAAAGTTTATCGTTCCAAGAGCAACAGCTGTCGCACCTGCCAACAAAAATTCAATTACAGTTTTAGCATCAACAGCTCCCCCCATAGCAATAACAGGAATATCAACCACAGAAGCAGCTTCCCAAACCATCTTAACTGCAACAGGATGAATTGCTGGTCCGGAAAGACCACCTGTCACATTAGCGAGAAATGGTCTACGCTTGTCAATGTCAATAACCATTGCAGGAATTGTATTAATCAGAGAGATAGCATCGGCACCCTCTTCCTCAGCAACCTTCGCAAAAACTTTAATATCTGAAACATTTGGAGAAAGCTTTGGAATTATGGGCAGCTTTGTAACTTTTCGTACTGCACTTATAACTTCTGCGGAAGATTCAGGCACTGTTCCAAAAGAGATCCCCCCCTCTTTGATGTTTGGACAGGATATATTCACTTCTAAAGCATCAATGCCTTCATGATCACTCAACATTCTTGCCGTCTCTGCATAATCAACAACAGTTTTACCCCAAATATTCACAATCACGGGCAAATCATAATTTCTAAGAAATGGCAGATACTTTTCGCAAAAACCTTCAACACCTGGATTCTGAAGACCAATAGCGTTAACCATTCCACCAAAAACTTCTGCAATTCTAGGCAAACTATTCCCATCCCATGGCTCACGACTGATTCCCTTCACAGTGATTGCACCAAGTTCATTGAGGTCCACTAAGTCAGCATATTCAGGTCCATATCCAAATGTTCCAGAAGCAACAGTGATAGGATTCTTCATTTTAATTCCGGCAATATCTATTGATAAATCAGGTTTCATTCTTCCTCCCATACAATACTCTCTGCTGAAAAGATTGGACCATCCTTGCAGACACGTTTCTGAACAATAGTTCCTTCTGCATCATAAACCTTTTGAACACATGCAAGACAGGCACCAATTCCACAGCCCATGTGCTTATCAAGTGAGAGATAACACTTTATGTCATTTGCCACCGCAAATTCACCAACGGCTCTCAACATAGCATCAGGACCACAACTATAAATTACAGGCTTGCACTTTTTGCCAAATTCTTTATACCAAGTCATAAATGGTTTTGTAACAAATCCTTGTTCTCCAACACTGCCATCAACAGTTGCAATGCTGATTTTACAATCCACAGCTTCAAAATCATCTATACACAATATATCACAGTTTGATGCCCCACCAACAAACAGATGTCCCTTAACAGGAAGTGTCTTTGCCAGGAAAGATAGAGGTGCAACACCAAAACCACCAGCAATAAAAACAGGAAATTCGTCCTCATTACAAACAGGAAAATCATTACCCAAAGGTCCCATAACGCTCAACTTGTCACCAACTCGAACCTCCATCAAAACCTTAGTGCCACGCCCCACAGCCTTATACAAAATGTATATAAACTCACCTTCAACCTTATATATGCTAAAAGGTCTCCTCAAAATTGATCCCTCAAGTCTGGGAATGAGCAAATGTATGAATTGTCCAGGACTCGCAACGCCTGCAACAATTGGTGCTTTAAACTTTAAAACACTATAATCATTCCCTACATATTCATGTTCTTCTACTATAACTTTTTCTATATCCATAATATTCCCTTAAAATAAAATTTGATAGTATACCAAAACCACAATAAATTGTACATCCCGTTTTCTCTTTTTGTACCTATTCCTATTTTTCGGTTGAGTCATTGCATGACGGCATATCCATCGGTCATCGACCGACGCTACAGCCATTAATTTTGCAATTAACCGTTAAACTGCACATTTCATACTGTAGCGGCGGTCGTTGACCGCCTAAAATTATTTTTCTTTTTTATCACCAGAAACGGACAAAGCAAGATGTCAATCACCGGTTTTGTTGGTCGAACTGCATGTTTCAGACCCCAACAGAAAGATTAAGGTCTATTATGACTCACTCATGACGGATGCGTGCACAATGTCCAGAGATGTTTCAGGCTTCTGACCATTGAAATACTTTTCAAATTCATCTGCCAGAAATGACCAACGCTTTTCAAATTCAATTGGGTTATTTGCCCGGTGAGGTGTTAGAAGCACATTATCCATGTTTCTGTCTGCTGCACTACATGCCGATAGCTCTTTATCTTAACTCTATCCTTAATTATTTTCTTGCCAAACGACACGTTTAACATAATCAGTGTATGACAGAATTATTCTTAAAACTTTATCTGAAACATTTGGCATTGAATAGTCAGCAACAAGACGTATAATTCGCTCATCGCCTCTTGGTTGTTCCGCAAGAACAGTTAGACCTTCCATAATGCGTTGAACATTCATGCCAACCATCATGACAGTTCCCTCTTCCATTGCCTCGGGACGCTCGTGAGCATCTCGAATGTTAAGAGCAGGAAAGTTAAGAATTGAAGACTCTTCACTAATAGTGCCACTATCAGAAAGAACTGCTTTTGAATTCTTCTGCAAATGGTTGTAGTCATGGAATCCCAATGGCTTCATTAACTTAATAAGTGGATTAAATTCAACCCCCGTTTCGGCAATCTTATTACGAGTTCTTGGATGAGTTGACACAATTACAGGCATTTTATATTTTTCAGCAATTGCATTCAACGCCTCAACCAGCTTGAAAAAATTATCTGAGCTGATATTCTCTTCTCTATGCGATGACACAAGAAAATAGTCTCCAACTTTAAGTTCAAGACGACTAAGAACATCAGAACCATCAATTTGTGCAATATATGAATTAAGGACTTCAAACATTGGGCTACCAGTCTTAATAATTCTATCAGCAGGTAAATCTTCACGAAGCAGATATTCCCTTGCAATTGAACTGTAAGTTAAATTGATATCACTAACATGGTCAACAATCTTTCTGTTTGTCTCCTCTGGAACCCTTTGGTCAAAACATCTATTTCCTGCCTCCATATGAAAAATTGGAATCTTGCGTTTTTTTGCAGCTATTGCACAAAGGCATGAGTTTGTGTCACCAAGCACCAAAAAGGCATCTGGCTTAACTTCTTCAAGCACAGGATCAACATTAACAAGAATCTGCCCGGCAGTTGTAGTTGCATTACTACCTGCTGCATTAAGAAAATAATCTGGTTTCCTAAGTCCTAAGTCTTCAAAAAAAACTTCATTTAACTCATAATCATAATTCTGGCCTGTATGCACTAAAATATGTTCTACAGCATCAGTGTCATCCAACTTCTTAATCACACACGCCAAGCGAATAATCTCCGGACGCGTCCCAACAACTGTCATTATTTTCATAAATTTACTCCTAAATCTCGTTTAGCTTTTCTCATTTACCGTCATACAGACTCGTAATAAGTATCTGGTTTTTCAGGGTCAAAACATTCGTTCACCCAAATGACAGTGACCATGTCATCATCACCAATATTTTCAATATTATGAGTATATCCGGTTGGAATATCAACAACTTCAGGTTTGTCTCCATTAACAAAATATTCAACTATTTCCTCTGACTGTACATGTCTAAAACGTATAACACCAGTTCCTTTTACGACTAGAAACTTTTCATTCTTTGTGTGATGCCAGTGGTTGCCTTTTGTGATTCCAGGTTTTGAAATATTGACAGACACCTGCCCCCTGTCAGCAGTTCGAATGAACTCAGTGAACGACCCACGGTCATCAACATTCATATCCAATTCATAACTAAAATCATTGGAAGAAAGATAACTAAGATAGGTGCTATAAAGTTTCTTTGTGAACCCGTCTGACATATTTGGAATTGACAAATCCTCACGACTCTCTCTGAATGAATTCAAAAGGTCTACAACACGCCCCAATTCAACTCTATGAACAGTTGGTATTTCACAAAACTGACCTATTCTGTTTGCATTGTCTTTGAGAGCATTAACAAATTCATTCAACACATCATCAATGTATGCCAACGTGAGAACTACAGTTGGATCATTAACTTGGATTGATAAATCATTAGCAATATTATTGCAAAATGTTGCAACGGCACTATTATAATTTGGTCTACACCATTTGCCGAAAAGATTTGGCAAGCGATAAACATAAACACTGCAGCCCACCTCTTCGCCATATGACAAGATAAGATCTTCGCCAGCCTTCTTGCTCTTACCATACGGATTATCCAACTCCGCCTGAATCGATGAGGTAATTAAGATTGGTGACTTGTTATTGTTTTTCTTAAGCAGATAAAGTAGCTCTGATGTAAAGCCAAAGTTGCCTTCCATAAACTCTTCTTCTGTCTTCGGACGATTCACGCCAGCCAAATGAAACACAAAATCACAGCAATTTGTATATTCCTGCAACTCTTCTTCTGTTGAATCAATATCATATTCAAAAATCTTGTATAGTTCCCCTACATCAGGATTGGCTTGTTTGTGATACAAATTCTGATTCTTCAATTCGCATACCAGATTCTTCCCCACGAACCCTTTAGCCCCAGTAATTAATATATTCATTTAAAACCCTTTTTTGATTGATAAGCAATAGAAAAATGTAACTTCGTTACGATAAACAATTGATAAGCATAGTTCTCTGATAACAATACCTTTTTCACCGCTTCTCAATTGCTTATATATTCTTCTCTACCGCTTCTCAGTTATTAGCTCTTGAATGTATTGCAGCCCAAGCAGTTTTTGTTTCACCTGTTCAACATTGAGCAGATCAGTATTGTTGGAGTTAAACTCAGAAATTTTTACCAACTCAGTATCTCCTTCCACAAAATAACTATCATAATTCAAGTCACGCTTGTCAGCTGGTACACGATAAAAATCGCCCATATCCACAGCATTAGAACACTCTTCATTTGTCAAAAGTGTTTCAAACATTTTTTCACCATGACGAATACCAATAACTTTGATATCAGGTTTAACATCAAAAAGCTCACTTACGGCTGTAGCAAGAACCTCTAAAGTGCATGCAGGGGCTTTCTGAACCATAATATCGCCAGATTCAGCATGTTTAAAGGCAAATACAACCAACTCAACCGCCTCTTCCAAACTCATAATGAAACGAGTCATTGTTGGTTCAGTCAATGTCAAAGGTTTACCTGACCTTATCTGTTCAATAAATAGAGGAATAACAGAACCACGTGAGCACATAACATTTCCATAGCGTGTGGCACATATAAGAGTTTCCTTTGAAGAAACTTTATGAGATTTAGAAACAACAACCTTTTCCATCATTGCTTTTGAAGTGCCCATTGCATTAACAGGATAAGCTGCTTTGTCTGTTGAAAGACAAATTACCTTTTTAACTCCGGCATCAATCGCTGCGTTTAAAACATTATCTGTTCCCAAAACATTTGTCTTAACAGCTTCCATTGGAAAAAACTCACAACTTGGAACTTGTTTCAGTGCGGCGGCGTGAAAAATAAAATCAACACCATGCATGGCATTCTTTAAGCTCGCAATATCCCGCACATCACCAATGTAAAATTTAATTTTATCATTATGATACTTGTGACGCATATCATCCTGCTTTTTCTCGTCTCTGGAAAAAATGCGAATTTCTTTGATATCGGTGTCTAAAAAACGATCTAAAACAGCATTCCCGAAAGAACCTGTGCCTCCTGTAATTAACAATCCTTTACCTTTAAACATAATACACCTTATAAATTTTATTTTAAACTAGCTAGAATTACTTTGCGTATAATATTAAATACAGGCAAAAAAGTCAAAGCTAACCCGCATGTTTTACGAAAAACATGCTACACATGACGTTAAAATAGTAAAGCTAGTAACTCATTTTGTCGTTGCTTCTTGGGCGAGATGCATCTCGCCCCTACATGAAACGCCTAATTTGAGAAAACACTCGGCTCTCAACCTTAATCTTAATCTTTATCTTTATCTTTGCAATCAATAACATGGAAGATTGCTTCTTTAGCGGCAATCAGTCCAAAGATGCCGGTGATACAAGAAAAGCTGCCCATCTGAACTCTTCCCCTACCACGATGAAACTCTTCAGTCTCCTCTGACAAACCAGTACCTTCACCGCGCTGATCAGACTGCTTCGGAGCATCTTCAGTTGAATATATGCATTTTACACCTTTATAGATTTCCTGTCTTCTCAATCTTTTTCTGACAAAACGGGCAAGTGGACAATTTTTGGTTTTGGAGATATCGCCAACTTTAATCTTTGTCGGATCAGTTCTGCGGGCTGCCCCCATACTTGAAATCACGTATTGTTTTTGGAAAACACACTGTGCAAGAAGTGTACACTTAGGAGTTAAACTATCAATGGCATCAATAATTACATCAGGCTTTAAATCAAGAATCTGCTGAACAGTTGTATGGTCAATAAAGATTGGTAGTTTAGTGACATTGCAGTCAGGATTTATATCTTTGATTCGTTGTTCCGCAACATCAGTCTTCTGCATTCCCAATGTTGAACTTAGAGCAAGGATCTGCCTATTTATATTGCTTTCACCAACCACATCAAAATCCACAACAATAATGTTGCCTACGCCAGTTCGGACAAGCGACTCCAAAGCAAAAGAACCCACAGCACCAACTCCACAAATTGCAACTGTAGAATTCTTGATTTTTTCTAGTTTCTCTTTACCAAAAAGTAATTCTGTTCTTAAATATCGTTCCATATTTTTCGTAGTACTTGTTAAGTGTTTATGCTTTCCAAATTTCAGACCAACAAAAGTCAACCTCTATTTCACCCCGATAAATACCATAGCAATCATACTAATAACAATTGCCAAAAGCAAAAGCACCGACAACATTAACAACAAATTCAATATAGCCTTTCGCACATCAACCTTTTGAACTTGCTGAATCATCCTGACAAATATCATAATATACCATATTTGGAGCACAACCTGAAAAATACCCACAAAAGAAGTAATACTAGATTTCTGCATAATTTCAAAGCCGGCCTTTGTAAATATTGACATTCCAAAAAATACTATTTCAAGAGCAGAAATGGCAACAAATGGTATTGCAACAATATTTGACCAGGCAACAACCGTCACCAACTCAGAGAATTTTGCTTTTCCATTGATGTTAAACAGCCTGCCTGTAAAATACAATGCATATGCAGTAAGATACATGTTGGCAATGCCTAAAGCACTGCCAGCCACAAAAATCAGTAACATTAAATAGTCAGGATTGTTCTCAAAAACGCTACCGAGGCTTGACATCATAGCAATGTTTATTGCCTGTGAAATTCCTCCTACTACACCAAGCGGATAAATTCCGTACTTTGGATTAACTGACAAAATCTTTGCAATCGTCTCCTTAGGATGAACCCACACAGACAACCAAGGGTTCCTAATTTCCGGTATTTTCTTTTCTTTTTCTTGTTCCATCAAAATCTTTCTTTTTATTTCTTCTTCTTTCCCCGTACGGGCGAGACATGTCTCGCCCCTTCTCGCTGGCGTTGCCAGCTTCTACAGGACTATCGCCAATGGAATCAATATAATTCCCAAACAATTTATTCTTCTGCATCCAAAATGATTTGGAAGCGTACCAATTGCTGTTGTTGTCAGCAGAACAATTAAGCCATTAAACCTAAAACAACATGTAATCAGTATAACAATCAGTGCAATAAGCCCCATTGATATATACTTTGTTCCAAATTTACTTATAAACTTCACTGCAATTCTAAAAACAACAGGTAACAACAAAATTGCCAAAGCACTGCCAACCAGCATCGCCGCTCCTGCTGCATAATAATTTCTATGACTAGCTTGAGTTACATCATTAATTTTCAGCAACTGTGCCATTCCTCCCCGTGAAATGCCTGAAATCAAAGGGAAAAACAATAGCACTGCCCCCACGTAGTATACCATTCTTGAAGCACCTTGGGAAACTAAAATACTTTTTTCATCAGTCAAATTTGAACTTTGCCCCGAAATCATGCCTGCAACACCAGCTGTTACCCCCGGAATTAGTGCAGCAAACGCCCCACCAGAAACTCCAGGCAGAAAACCACAAGCAAATTCTTTGGCTGTCGGCAGCACATCAATTGTTGATTTTTGAGAAGGGAGCTTATAATTCACATAAATGTTATGCAGCATTCCTGGAATTGTAAAAAGTCCAATAAAGGCTGGCATCAGTTTGATAAAACTTAGTTCTGTTCGTAAAACACCTGTCCGAAGAACAAGAAAGCCCAATGCACCTGATAGACAAATCGTAAGAAGTCCTCCGAAACATGTTCTCCAAGCATGTAACAAATAACGAACACCTCCCTGGTCTTGTGAATATACTTTTGGCCATTCGCTCAATACAATATAAACAATTATACACCAGAGAATCCAGCTGAAGTGCGGGCGTAATGTCTCATTAATAATGCTAATGCTGTTACCTAAAAATGGTAAAAGCAAAAGTAAAACAAAAAGTGAAAGTGCAGAACCAAATGCAGAAATCATTATTGCAGACAATGCATTGCCTTTGTCAAGAAATTTGCTGGAAATCGGCGTTGCAAAAAAAGTACTATCATCGGGGGCCGCAAACAGGACAGATGGAATATTGGCAAAATATATGTAGCCAACAAGCAGGGTTGAAAAAATTGTGACTTTAATCTCTGGGTTAATCAAAAAGTCGGGAAGCGGCAAAAAGTAAAAACATGCAGTGACAATTGCAAGTTGATTATAGATGTGAAATGCTGGAATAATGGAGACAAATGCAGATATCAAAGTTACAAGAACTGAGGTTGCAAGAATAACTAACACTGCTATATCCCCTCTCCTTTGCACGAGATGCATCTCGCCATATTAGTTTATCGTCTTCTGTAGCCTAGGTCAGCAGACTTAGATTCCTCTTAGTTCTTAACTTTGGGAGCAATGTGAGCATCATCCACCATATCCACTCATCAGTTTTTTCTGACTCAGTGACTTCGTGACAAAGTGACCCAATGACATCTAAAAATGAGTAAAGCGAATTCCACACCTCCAAGAGAAACTTATCACTTAGCACTTAACACAGCTGGCTTCGCCAGCTATTGATTGTATCTGGTCATTGCTCTGCGAGCTTCTCTATCGGCATCCTTGCGTTTTATTGTTTCACGTTTGTCATACTGAGTTTTACCGCGACACACACCAACTTTGATTTTGATTTTGCCATCTTTCAGATATACAGACAGCGGGATAAGAGCTAATCCCTTTTCATCAACTCTGGAACCAAGTTTGATGATCTCTTTTTTATGCAAAAGTAATCGACGACACCTAGTGGTGTCGTGATTGAAAACGTTGCCATATTCATATGCAGGAATGTTGACATCAAACAAAAATGCCTGACCATCGTCAATTCTGATGAACCCTCCCTGAAGTGTAATATGCCCAGCTCGGATTGACTTTACTTCTGTTCCAAGAAGCTCAATCCCCGCTTCATACTTATCAACAACTTCATAATCGTGATAAGCCTTGCGGTTCTTTGATATAATTTTTATTCCACTCTCTCTAGGCATAGCACCACCAACGCAAAAACAATACTTGCTTTTACATTCCTCTTACAAACATTATATACACAAATCTGTGTATATTAAAAATCCATTTCTGCGATTAAACATCCTTCGCAGATCTCTCTTAGAGCAATATCTAATTTGTCTTCGTTAGCCCCCAAAGGTTTAACATAAGGACTGAAACCATTGTTCAACTGACGAACACGCTTTGATATCATGTTAACCAAAACTGGATTTGATGGTATCTTTTCCTTAGCTTTTTCAAGTAACTCTATGTTCATTATTGCTTCTTTCTCTTATTATTAAATAAACAGGGGTGCATTATAGCACCCCATGTCTATTTGTCAAGCATTCATTTGTGATGCAATGATGTGATTACATCATACCAGGCATGCCACCGCCCATGCCACCCATACCGCCAGCCATAGCAGCAGCGTTTGCAGCAGCGTCTGAACCATCATCAGGCATCTCTGTGATCATGCACTCAGTAGTTAGAAGCATACCGGCAATACTTGCAGCATTCTGCAATGCTGAACGAGTAACTTTAGCAGGATCGATAACACCAGCAGCAATCAAGTCAGTATACTCACCTGTTGCAACATTGTAACCACTACCATCTACACCATTCTTAACTTCATTCACAATCAAAGCACCTTCAAGCCCCGCATTGTCAACTAACTGACGTAATGGAGACTCAATTGCTTTCTGAATAATTTTGACACCAATTGCTTCGTCACCCTTGGCTTTCAACTTAGCAACAACTGCCTGTGCACGAATAAATGAAACACCACCACCAGCAACAACGCCTTCTTCAACAGCTGCACGTGTAGCATGCAAAGCATCTTCAACACGAGCTTTCTTTTCCTTCATCTCAATCTCTGTTGCAGCACCAACATTGATAACAGCAACGCCACCAGCTAATTTAGCCAAACGTTCTTGAAGTTTTTCACGATCGTAATCTGATGTTGTGTCTTCAATTTGTCTCTTGATTTGACCAACACGAGCTTGAATTGAAGATGCACTTCCTGCACCTTCAACAATTGTTGTGTCTTCTTTTGTTACTGTAACCCGTTTTGCAAAACCTAGGTCTTCCAACTGAACATTTTCAAGTTTAACACCAAGTTCTTCTGTTAGACATTTGCCATTTGTAAGAATTGCAATATCTTCCATCATTGCCTTACGGCGATCACCAAAACCAGGAGCTTTAACTGCACAGCATTTTAGTATTCCACGTAGACGGTTAACAACCAATGTTGCCAATGCTTCTCCTTCAACATCTTCAGCAATAATCATAAGTGATTTGCCGGTCTTTGCAACACTCTGAAGAAGTGGAAGTAGTTCCTGTAGATTAGAGATTTTCTTTTCATGAATCAAGATGTAGCAATCTTCCAAGAATGCTTCCATAGTCTCTGCATCTGTTGAAAAATATGGTGATAGGTAACCTTTGTCAAACTGCATACCTTCAACAACATCAAGAGTTGTTTCCATTGTTTTTGCTTCTTCAACAGTGATTGTTCCCTCTTTGCCAACCTTATCCATAGCATCAGCAATGATTGCACCAATTTCTTTGTCTCCATTTGCTGAAATAGTAGCAACTGAAGCAACTTCAGAGTGCTCGCTAACTTTCCGGCTTTGACGAGCAATATCTTTAACAACAGCTGCTGTTGCCATTTCAATACCACGCTTTAGAGACATTGGATTTGCACCAGCTGTAACATTCTTAAGACCTTCTCTATAGATTGCCTCTGCAAGAACTGTAGCCGTTGTTGTTCCGTCACCAGCAACATCACTTGTCTTGCTTGCAACTTCACGAACCATCTGGGCACCCATGTTTTCAAATCTGTCTGGTAATTCAATTTCTTTCGCAACTGAAACACCATCTTTTGTCATTGTAGGAGAACCATAGCTCTTATCAAGAACAACATTTCTACCGCAAGGTCCCAATGTTGTCTTAACTGCTCTGCTCAATTTCTCTACACCTATAAGAATAGACTGACGTGCGTCTACACTATAAATTATCTGTTTTCCTTTTGCCATTTTTTATTTCTCCTTGAAATATAATATGTTTTATTTAAATTCTACTTTTTTTATTCAATAATAGCTAAGATATCATCTTCTTTTACGATTTGATATTTATCTTCACCAATTTTAACTTCAGTACCACCGTACTTAGGAAGAAGAACAGTGTCACCAACTTTTACGCTAAAAGCAATCAATTCACCTTTTTCATCTCTTTTTCCTGTTCCAACAGCAACAACTTTTCCTTCTTGTGGCTTCTCTTTTGCTGAATCAGGAATAAAGATTCCACCTTTCAACTCTTCTACAACATCCAAAGATTGGATAAGTACTCTGTCACCTAATGGTTTTACGTTCATTTATATATCCCTTTCATTTTTGTTAATCTTATTAATTAATGTGGGCGACACATTCATGTCGCCCGCATTATATTATGCATTTGCATTAAATTATTTGTCGTCATCAACCATTTCAAAGTCTGCATCAATAACATCTTCACCATCATCAGCACTTTGTGCATCAGAATCTTCGCCACCTTGCTCACCTTGAGATGCTGAAGGATCTTCATTAGGAGCTGCATTTGCATACATTTCCTGAGATACTTCCTGCATAGCTGTATTCAATGCTTCAATTTTGGCCTTGATATCTTCAGTATTATTTGTTTTCAATGCCTCTTTCAAATCATTTACCGCTGACTCAACAGGTGCTTTCTTTTCATCAGTAACTTTATCGCCATTTTCTTTTAGCAATTTTTCAGTCTGATAAACAAGGTTGTCTCCCATATTCTTTGTTTCAACAGCTTCTCTAGCTGCCTTATCTTCATCAGCAAACTTTTCAGCATCTTTAACCATCTGATCAACTTCACTGTCAGACAAACCAGATGATGCAGTAATAGTAATTTTCTGTTCTTTACCAGTTCCAAGATCTTTTGCAGAAACATTTAGGATTCCGTTTGCATCAATGTCAAACGTAACCTCAACTTGAGGAACGCCACGAGGTGCTGGTGGAATGCCATCCAATTGGAAACGACCAATTGACTTATTGTGACTTGCCATTTTTCTTTCACCTTGAAGAACATGAATATCAACTGTTGGCTGATTATCAGCTGCAGTACTAAAAATTTCACTTTTCTTTGTAGGGATTGTTGTATTTCTCTCAATCAATGGAGTAAAAACTTGACCCAATGTTTCGATACCAAGTGATAGAGGTGTAACATCAAGAAGAAGAACATCTTTAACATCACCCTTTATGATACCACCCTGGATAGCTGCACCAATAGCAACAACTTCATCAGGATTAACCCCCTTATGTGGTTCTTTACCAAATAGCTCTTTAGCTTTTTGCTGAATTTTTGGCATACGGGTCATACCACCAACAAGAATAACTTCATCAACACTTCCTACGTCTGCATCTTTTTCGCAGTTTCTGCATGGTGCTTCAGTTCTGTTGATAATATCTTCAGTCAACTGTTCTAGTTTAGATCTTGTCAAGTTAACATTCAAATGTTTTGGACCAGAAGCATCAGCTGTAATAAATGGAAGATTAACATCAGTGTGCTGTGCACTTGAAAGTTCGCACTTCGCTTTTTCTGCAGCTTCTTTCAAACGCTGCAATGCCATTGTATCTGTTGTGATATCAATGCCATTTTCTTTCTTGAACTCAGCAGCTAACCAATCGATAATAGTCTGGTCAACATCGTCACCACCAAGATGAGTGTCACCATTTGTAGCTTTCACTTCAAAAACACCATCACCGATGTCAAGAATTGAAATATCGAATGTACCACCACCAAAGTCATACACTGCAATATTTTCTTCTTTTTTCTTGTCTAAACCATAAGCAAGCGATGCAGCTGTTGGTTCGTTGATAATACGAAGTACTTCAAGACCAGCAATCTTACCAGCATCTTTTGTTGCTTGACGTTGACTGTCGTTAAAATATGCAGGAACAGTAATAACTGCCTGTGTGATTGTTTCTCCAAGATAAGCCTCGGCATCTGCCTTAAGCTTCTGCAAAGTCATTGCTGAAATCTCCTGAGGAGAATATGTTTTGTCATTAATCTTAATATGAGCATCTCCATTTGCAGCCGCAACAACTTCGTACGGAACTGATGAGATCTCGTGCTCAACTTCTGAGAATTTTCTTCCCATAAATCTCTTTACAGAGAAAACTGTATTTCTTGGATTTGTAACTGCTTGTCTTTTTGCAGCTTGTCCAACAAGTCTTTCACCACTCTTAGTGAAAGCAACAATTGAAGGTGTTGTTCTTGTTCCTTCAACATTTGGAATAACAGTGGGTTCGCCACCTTCCATTATAGACATACATGAATTTGTAGTCCCTAGGTCAATACCTAAAACTTTATTTGACATAATTTTCTTTCCTTTCGTAAAAGCATCATATTCAATCAATAATGCAAATTTTAATAAACAATAAAAGTATCACATACTGTGACACTGAATTTTCTTTTTCGTTCTGCTTGTAATATAGCAATTAGTATGCCAAGAAAAGTGTGTCACACCTCTCGTTTGATGATAAAGCATTAAAAACAAACATGTTACGTGGTTTTTATTTTATCATAAATATAAGTGTGACATAATTAAAACTCGAAAGGAGACACTAAAAATGGGACAGCATGTCACAGTGGGACAGGTTAAGATTAAGATAAAGATTAAGGTTAAGGTTAAGAGCTGGCGAAGCCAGCAATTAAGGATGAATATTAAGATATAAGATCCTTGATTTTTCGGTTGAGATACTTTATGAGAACGAGGACGTTCTCGCTCCCAAACTTGCAAATTAATATTGTCTTGGAAAAACGGGAGCGACGATGTCCTCATCGTCATAATAAATTATTTTTAAAACTTATCACCCAAAAATGACAAAAACAAAAACTCACACCTGATTTTATTGTCTAAAAAGAACGTTTATCCTCTCAACCAAAAGATTAAGATTGAGATTACGCTAAAGAGCGAGCGAAGCGAGCTACTTGTGGTTCTTCACAAATGTTTCATACATTGCCACTTTAACTTCAGCGACACCATCGCCGGTCAAAGAAGAAACTTTATATGGAGTCTCACCAGTTTCTTTAACAAACTTTGCATAGTTTTCTTCAAACTCAGGCAAATCCATCTTATTGGCAATAACCATATAAGGGCGATCTTTCAAATCTTCCTTATAGAGATGAAGTTCATTACATAGGTTTTTGTAGTCAACCCATGGTTCGCGAGTATCCACTCCTGCCATATCAATGACATACGCCAGAAATGATGAACGCTCAATATGTCTCAGGAAATTATGACCAAGCCCATGACCTGCATGTGCCCCCTCAATCAAGCCAGGAATATCAGCGCAAGTAATTCTCGAATAATCTTCCATTATCAGCGTACCAATAATTGGATTAAGAGTAGTGAAGGGATATGACCCAATCTTAGGATGGGCGTCACTGATTTTTGTCAGCAAAGAAGACTTACCAGCATTTGGGAAACCAACAAGCCCGACATCAGCAACAATCTTAAGCTTAAAACGTAGATTAATCTCTACTCCTTTTTCTCCCGGAGTAAACTGTCTTGGAGCCTGATTTACGGAAGTTTTCCAGTGTATATTACCTAGACCACCCTTGCCACCTTTTGCCGCAACCCACTCTTCACCATGTTCAACAAGATCCTTATAAAACTCGCCAGTGTCCTTATCCCAAATCTCTGTACCGCATGGAACCTTTACAATCAAGTCTTTTCCATTCTTACCATACATCTGCCTACCCATGCCTTGCGTGCCATTTTCAGCATGCTGGTGAGGCTGAAAGTATATTCTAATCAAAGAGCTCTCATCTTTATCGGCCTTAATGATAACACTGCCTCCATTGCCGCCATCACCGCCATCAGGACCTCCTTTAGCAACAAATTTTTCTCTTCTGAAACTTGCACATCCATTCCCCCCACTACCAGAGTGAGTGTACAGAACTGCATTATCAACAAATTTATGTGATTTCATTAAAATTCCTTAAAAATGTTTCTCTCTTAAAAAAACGAAGCCACGGATTTACACCGATAAAGCACGAATTTTTTCTTATCCGTGAAAATTTGTGTGAATCTGTGGCTAACTATGTCAAAAAGCTAGGTAAAATTAAACTGTAGCGTAAACGCTAACTAGCTTACCTTCTTTTTCAAATTTTACTACACCGTCAATCAATGAAAAAAGAGTATCATCTTTTCCTCTTTTAACGTTGCTGCCCGGAGCAAATTTTGTTCCTCTTTGACGAACAAGAATAGATCCTGCTGATACTTCTTGACCAGCATAGCGTTTTATGCCAAGCATTTTAGGGTTACTATCGCGACCGTTTTTTGCGGAACCACCACTTTTCTTATGTGCCATAACTAAACTCCAATTTCTTTCAGACTAAGCTGAAATGCTTTCTACTTTTAAAACTGTCAATTTCTGTCTGTGACCAACCTTACGAGAATAGCCTTTTCTTCGCTTTTTCTTAAAGTTAATTACTTTAACACCTTTAGTTTGTTCTACAATTGATGTAGTTACAGTGCTTCCCTCAACAACAGGTGTTCCAACCTTTAGCTCTTTCCCATCTGAAACAGCCAAAACACTAAGCTCAACTTTTGTTCCAGCTTCGCCTTCAATCTTTTCAACAGAAAGTGTATCGTTGTCTTTAACTAAATACTGCTTTCCGCCTGTCTCTATAACAGCGTAAATATCCATAACAATTTCCTTCAATATATATATTTCAATAAAAACTATAATCCTTGACATATAACTCAAAAGGTAGCCAAGCTTTGATCGGGAACAAGGCTGCCATGCAGAAAACATAGTTTAAAACTAAATGTCCAACTGCAAATACAAAAATTCCACGAGAAATATCGTCAAACAAACGGGTAAAATATTATAAACACATAATTTTGTCAATATCTAATTCTCTTTTTTGGGCTTTTTCTCTATAATCCAATACATTCAAAGAAAAAAATCAAATCAGATGAATGGTTGGTTGGTTCGGTGTCCACTCATATCGCTGGCGAAAGACAACTCTTATCTCTTCCCCTTTCCTGTACGGGCGAAAAATCTTTCGCCCCTACTTTCCAGCGAAAAATCTTTCGCCCCTACTTTCCAACGCTTCACCATTTAATTCTGCTGGATCCGCCAGCTATGCCAAATTAAAATCAATTTTACGGTCGTTAAAGTCAACCCTGACAGGAATAACCTTAACCTTGTCACCCATCGTATATGACTTCTTACCATCACTCATTGTCTGCTTTGCTCTACTATAACGTGCATAAGAATCTGATACTTCAGATACATGAATTAACCCTTGCAACATCAAATCAGGCAACTCAACAAACATACCAAAAGCAACAACCTTCACAACCACCGCATCAAAAACTTGTGGTTCAGCCTGCTTCATAGCTTCATCAAGATATCTATACTTCTTTATCTCCAAAAGAGACTTCTCGGCAGCAGCAGACTGAAATTCAGTGTTAGTTGCAGAAATTGCAATTGCAGAAAGTTCTTTCTTCTTATAGATTGCTCCCCCTGCCTCCTTGACAGCACCCTTATCTTTTATCAATATAGCTGCCAACTGCCTGTGAGCAATCAGGTCAGGATACCTTCTGATTGGTGATGTGAAATGCTGATAGAATGTCTTTGCAAGTCCATAATGACCGCTTGATTCAGCTGAATATACAGCTCGATTCATGCTCTTAAGAACCGCCAATGCAATATGATGAAAAAATGGGTCATCCTTAACACTAAGCAAAAACTTTGCCAAATTTTTCTGATTATTCAAATCACCAGGAGCAAATCCGAAGAATAACAGTTGTTCTGTTAAATCCGCGATTTTTTCTTCATTAGGTGGCTCATGCAGACGAGCAATCGTTGGACAATTATGCTTATGCAGTTTTTTGGCAACACACTCATTGGCAAGAATCATTGCTTCTTCAACCAACTGATGAGATATATCATTAGGCACAACATGAAAACCTGTCATAAGACCTTCTTCATTGATAGTCATTTCAACTTCAGGAATATCAAGATTCAATGCAAACCGATCATACCTCAACTTACGTAACTGCTGGGATAACTTGCTTAGGTCGCAAACCAGCTTCTTCACAGCTGGAGTCTCTGATTTTCCTACTCTATTTTCCAAAATATCCAATGCATTCTCATAAGTCAAACGCCTATCAGAACAAATCACTGTCTTAGCAAATGTTGCATCAATAATCTCTGCATCATCATCAACTGTGATGAAAGCAGAAAATGCCAGACGTTCAACACCAGGATTCAAACTACAAATGCCATTTGACAACTGCTCAGGCAACATAGGAACAACCTTATCAACCAGATAAGTACTATTTCCTCTCAAAAAAGCTTCCTGATCTAGAGCTGTTTGCGGACGCACAAAGTGACTGACATCAGCAATGTGAACACCAAGAATTCTGTTACCATTTTTATCTTTACCCAATGACAATGCATCATCAAAGTCTCTTGCAGTAACAGGGTCAATTGTAACAGTCAATTCATTTGTCCAGTCAAGTCTTGTCCCAGGCAGATCCATTAAAGCAGAAACACTTTCAGCTTCAGCAAGAACATCCTGAGGAAACTCTTCAGGCAACTCATATTCCTTAACAATTGCAATTGTATCAAGAGATGGATCTGTTGACTTACCAAGTATATCAACAATCTCTGCTAAAGGCTCATGCCTTACTCTCTTCCATTCCACTAACCGAATTAGAACTCGATCGCCAACTGTAGCACCCTTATCATCCATTACTCTAAAATCTCTGTTGTAACCGGAGTTCAGTGGAATAACATAAAAGTCATTCTCTACCTTAGCAAAAGTCCCAACAATATCATGACGGTTTCGCTCTTCAACATTCACAACTTTGCCTTCAGCACCTTTTGGACTGTTAATTGTGTTAGGATAAATTCTAACAAGAACCTTATCCTTTGGTAGAGCAATCCCCATTTCTTCTCTGCTGATGAAAACCTTCTTTTCACCATTAGCAACGAGACCATTACCAGATCTCATAATATCCAAACGCCCCGTAATCATCCATTCCTGGTTTGGCAAGCTATACTGATGTCCATCAACAACACTCAGTTCGCCATCATGAGCAAGTTCTCTAAGAACTTTCTTCAATTGTTTTCTATCTTTGCCTCTAATATGTAGAGCCATTCCAATGTCATTATAAGACAAAGTAACATCACTATTTCCTTTGTATAGCGATATAATATTTCCTTTTAAATTCTTAATCATAAATTTCTTTCTTTTTTAATTTCTAAATTTCATTCAAGAACACAATACATAGAATTTTACTCACTACATGAACCACATTCTATATTGCTTCCCTTTTCCCGTACGGGCGAAAAATCTTTCGCCCCTTCTCGCTGGCGAAAGCCAGCTCACTCTCTTAATCTTAACCTTTACCTTACTGGCTTCTCGCCAGCAACATTCCCGTATAAATAAAACCATTCTTAAATGATTCTACAGGGAACGACTCATTAGGTGCATGAATCTTATCTCCCTCAGTGGAAAACCCAACTAACAGAGGTTGCGCCCCTGTCACCTCCTGCAGCGATGATATAATAGGTATAGATGCACCTTCCCATAAAAACTTTGCACTCTTACCTGTTATATCCTCAAGAATCCCTTTTGCCGTTTCAATCAATTCGCCATCCATACTTAAATGAAACCCAACACCATGAGCTGCACCATCTTCAACAACCGTTCTCAAAACAGGATTCGCATTTTCCATTACATGCTTTGTTGCATTCCTCAGCACATCAGCAGGATTCTGCCCCGGAACAAGTCTAATTGAAATTTTAGCCATTGCTTCAGCAGGAATAATTGTTTTAGACCCATCACCACTATATCCAGACGAAATGCCATTCACGCACAAATTAGGACGAAAACCAATTCGTTCAGCCTGCCCTCGTCCATTTTCGCCACCATCAGGATAAACATTATAAATTGATTTATACTTATCTCTATCAACCTCATTGCTATCCATGGCATGCATTAGCTCTTTCTCGGATGCATCTTTGATATTATCATAGAAACCCGAAATTGCAACACTGCCATCGGAATTATAAAAGGTTGAAATAAGCTTGCAGATTTCCTCCGCAGGATTCACAGCCACACCACCATGCACACCTGAATGAAGATCATGAGACGCACCATACATTTTGATAGTAAACGATGCCATACCACGCAATCCCATAACAATTGCGGGATCATCTTCCGGGGTCAAGGTTGTGTCGGCAACCATAAGAATATCGGCTTGAAGCAACTCTTTCAAAGAGTCTAATTTTGCTGTAAGCCCTACGCTGGCATTCTCCTCACTGCCATCCAATAGCACTTTAACGCTATTCCTTAACAAATTATTATTTTTTAAATACTCAATAGCCTTTAAGAATGAAAAGAACTGTCCTTTATCATCAGCAACACCCCGTGCATAAATTCGTCCATCTTTAATAACAGGCTCAAATGGATCTGTCTTCCATAACTCAATTGGATCTACAGGCATAACATCATAATGACCATAGAAAAGAACCGTCGGCAGCGACTCATCACCCACATATTCAGCAAAAACAGATGGCAATTCTTCCGTCTCTATAATATACGAATTAAGTCCAATACTCGACATATAATCCACAAGATAATCAGCGCAATGGCGACACTCCTCCTTTTTGCTATAATCATTGCTGACACTTTCAATCCTCAACAACTCAAACAGCTGCTCCAGATACTCACTCTCATTCTCAAAATATACTTTTTCTAAATCTTTTTTAATCATCTCTCTTACCAATTCATTTTAAAATCAATATCACCCAAACTATATCATTATAAAAATACAACCGCAAGCGCAAACCAACCAACCAAAGAAAAACCTCAATTTTTCGGTTGGACACAGCTTTGACAGCATATTCGTCGGTCACCGACCGACGCTACAACCGTTAATTTCACAATAAACCATTAAACTGCACGTTTCATACTGTAACGGCGGTCGTTGACCGCCTAAAAATTATATGAAAAAGATGAAAGGGGAATCTCCAATGAAAGGAATACCCCTCCGTCTCGCTTCGCTCGCCACCTCCTCCCGCAGAACGGGACTAGCAAAACGCTAGCCGGGGAGGAGCTTTGGCGGACTAGGGTTTATTTGCAGCATCAGCGTCTGTAGCCGACCTCCGCAGAGGTCGGAAAAATGTTGAATTATAATACGACGACTGTAGTCACGCAAGGCTAAGAAAAGTTTCTTAGGGCTGACAGCCCTAGACAACATAGCCTAAGGTAAGCGACCAACGGGTGAGGGGGCTCGCGTGCGAAAGCTTTTCAAATTATTAATTGTTAATTTTTAATTGAGAATTGAAAATCACACTTGCCAGTTGATGGGTTGTTTCCCTTTTTCAAGGAGATATTCATTGATTTGATTGAAGTGGTCACATCCAGCAAATCCACGATACACAGACAGTGGTGATGGATGAGCACTCTCAAGAATCAGGTGCTTGCTTGCATCAATCAATTTAACCTTTTTGCGGGCATTCCCACCCCAAAGAACAAACACAACATTTTCTTTCTCATCGCTAACCAGCTTGATAATAGAGTTGGTAAACTTTTCCCATCCGTGTTTTGCATGCGAGTTAGGTTCGCCATCACGCACAGTCAAAGTTGCATTAAGCATAAGAATTCCCTGCTCTGCCCAGCTGGTTAACTCTCCATGTGATGGAATCTGAAAATCAGTTGAACGATTCAACTCTTTATACATATTCACAAGTGATGGAGGTGGTTTTATTCCCTGCTGCACAGAAAAACATAATCCATGAGCCTGATTTGGTCCATGATACGGATCCTGTCCCAACAAAACAATTTTAACATCATCAAAAGAGGTCGTGTTAAGGGCATTGAAAATAAGTTCCTGAGGAGGATAAACAGTTTTGCTCTCTATCTCCTCTTCAACAAAATTCATAAGATTCAAAAAGTATTCCTTTTCAATCTCTTTTGCAAGTTTCTGCTGCCAATCATTATTTAATGGAATGTTCATATGTTGGTTAAATAACTCGTAGTTCTTTTTGCGTTTAGTTTTTTTGTCCACAACGTCAACCATGTCCACCCGTCCTGTGTTTCTGACCCAGTAACTTAGTGACAAAGTGACTCAATGAGATCAAAAGATACGAAACTCTTCTCTATTTCTTCGCTAGCTTGCCAAACCTTATCTTTTAATTCTTAACTCGGCGAACAGAGCGAGGCATCTTAGCACGGCTGACGTAGTCAGCCCTTAACCTTTACCTTAATCTTAATCTTCTTATTTGATTGTCTTAATCCCGCCCATATATGGAACGATAGCATCAGGAAGAACGATTGAGCCATCTTCCTGTTGACCATTCTCAATGATTGCAACCATAAGTCTTGGCAAGGCAACACCAGAGCCGTTAAGAGTATGAACAAACTGATTTTTTCCAGCTTCATCTTTATACTTTATGCTGGCACGTCTTGCCTGAAAGTCTTCAAAGTTACTACATGAAGAAACTTCAAGCCAGGCATCCTGACCAGGAGCCCACAATTCAATGTCATAACATTTTGCAGCTGCAAAACTGATATCGCCTGTGCATAGTTCCAGAATTCGATAGTGCAATCCAAGAGCCTTCAAAACATCTTCAGCATTATCAAGCAGAGATTCAAGTTCATCATATGAGGTCTCTGGTTTAACAAACTTAACCATTTCAACTTTGTCAAACTGATGAACTCTGATAAGCCCCCTATTCACTTTACCAGCAGCCCCAGCCTCTCTTCTGAAACATGGAGTATATGCTGTCAAACATACAGGAAGCTCTTTGTCAATGATGTCCTGACGATAAAAGTTTGTTACAGGCACCTCAGCAGTAGGAATAAGATATAAGCCATCTTCTGTTGTCTTATACATATCATCTTCCATCTTAGGAAGCTGACCGGTACCAGTCATTGAAGCTGCATTACAAACAAAAGGTGGCAACATTTCTGTATAACCATGTTTGTCTACATGCATATCCAACATAAACTGAATCAATGCACGCTGCAGACGTGAACCCATGCCTAAAAGCAACGGAAAACCTGAACCGGTAATTTTTGTTCCACGTTCAAAGTCAAACATTCCAAGATTTTCACCAAGTGTAACATGATCCTTTGGTTCAAAATCAAATGTCTCAGCTTCGCCAACTGTCTTTGCCACACGATTTGCACTCTCATCTTTGCCGACAGGAATTGTTTTGCAAGGTACATTTGGTATTTTAAGCAGAAGATTCTGAAATGATTCTTCAATCTCTTTTGCATCTTGATCCAACTTAGCAATTTCAACACCCAAATCTTTCATTTGATTTTGGATTTCTGTTGTATCTTCACCATTGCGTTTTTTTAAACCAATCTGTTTTGACACTGTATTTCTTTGACTTTTCAGTTGTTCAACTTCTGTCAAAAGCACACGTCTTTTTTTGTCAGCTTCGATAAAATCATCCAACACCTTTGTATCAGCATTTCTATTAATTAGTCCTTCGCGAACCTCAGCTTCGTTATCTCTTATTCTCTTGATGTCTAACATACTATTATAATTCCCCTTAAAATGATTAAAAACTTGAAAGCACCTTTTACCAAAATTCACACATCTTTGCAATCTTTTTCCACTATATGAAAAACATAACCTCATTTTTTTGGCTGAGAACTATTCTCAGTCGGTCAACGACCGACGCTACAGGAGTTGACTCCAATATCAATCTATAAATTTAATATTTCTTGCATTAAACATGAGCCCATAGTCAAGACAAGCTTCGTGTGAATTATTAAAATTTGTTAAGATAACTAAAAAATATGTTGCTAAAATAATAGTTTTTTGATTTAATGACGCTATAAAGTAAAATTTAACAAAGACTGTTATACAGTATTACATTAGAATACCCTAAGCTATACGTTACAATCAAAACTATGGCAAAATTAATATAAAAGAATAGATCAGGAGACGACAATCATGCTTACCCTAGAAGTGGAAAAGGAAGTTCTGAATTTGAATCCAGAAGATAAAATTCATTTAGCAGAAATGATTCTTGATAGTTTGGCCAAGCCTGATTCAAAGACAGAAAAAAAATGGGTTAAAGAATCTGAAAGCAGATATGCAGCTTATAAACAAAATAGAACAAGTGGTATTCCTTTAAGCGAGATTAAGAAGAGATATGAAAAATGAATATAATTTTGCTACCACCATCAGATACAGAACTTGATGAAGCAATTGAATATTATAATAGTCAACAAAAAGATCTTGGCTATCAATTTTATGAAGAATTCATAAAAGCTACAAACATGGTAAAGAACTATCCTAGGGTTTACTGTTTAATGTGAGATTGCGTATATTTTTGTGCTAAGATGATTTCGCCTTTAGCTCGCTAAAGGTAACTCATTGCAGTGCAAAAAGATGCGTGATACCGCATTACGGATTCATAAATTGTATGAATTTTATATTATAGTTCGTCTGCAAGCTTTTTGGTCAAAACATGCCTAAAGCCTTGCACTTTAGTATGAAAAATAAAGTATTAATATTTACTAATAAGTTAGTTATGAATTAAACAGGATGCCCTATCCTAAGACTTGGCGACAAGTTGGCAAGCATACTCATAGAATTAACATTAAAAGATTTCCATATCTATTCTTATATGTCATAGATGACAATAATATCCTTATTACCTGTATTGCACATCAACATAGAACCCCAAGCTATTATGTTGATAAAATATATTAACCAACATTAAGAATAATTACTTTCTCTGGTCAAGTTCTTCCCAGCGTTCAAAGCTGGCGTCAATAATTTGGGGCAACTGAGTTGCACGTTCTGTTTTGGACTTGATAACATCTGCATCACTTTTGAAAAAGTCAGGATCTGCAAGAGTAGCCTGTAAATCTTCAAGCTCCATCTCATATGCCATGATCAGGTCTGGAAGTTTTTTCCACTCTTCTCGTTCTTTGTTTGAAAGTTTCTTCACAACAACTCTTTGCACAATACTCTTTGTCGCTTTCGATTCTTCCTTTTTCTTTGCATTCTGCTTCTCAACAAAAAATTGCCAATCTGAGTACCCGCCGACGTATTCATTGATTTCACCATCTCCAAAAACAATTGTCTTTGTGCATATGTTGTCCAAAAACATTCTATCATGACTAACAACAAGTATTGTTCCCTGATAGTCAAGCAGACGCATTTCGAGCAATTCAAGAGTTTCTGAGTCCAAATCATTTGTGGGTTCATCAAGAACCAGAACATTTGATGTTTGAACAAATAGTTTTGCCAACAGAAGACGATTACGTTCTCCTCCGGAGAGACAGTAAACCGGTTGCTTTGATCGTTCAGGACTAAACAGAAAATCTTCAAGGTATGAAATCACATGACGTGGCCTACCTGCAACATTGACAGTATCTGCACCATCAGCTAAGTTTTCAAAAACACTTAGGTTTTCATCAAGCTCTTGACGATGTTGATCAAAATATGCAATTTCTAATTTGGAACCATGTTCAACGCTCCCCTTTGACGGCTTAAGCTTGGCAAGTAGAATATTTAATAATGTAGTCTTACCACATCCATTATCTCCGATGATACCAATCTTATCACCACGAACAATTGATGTTGAAAAATCTGTTAAGATATCCATGGAATTGGAACCATTTTCATATGAAAAGAATACATGCTTTGCTGTAATAACTTTTCTGCCGGAAAGTTGTGCATCGTGAATTCTAATTTTAGCTTCACCAAGCTGTTCGCGACGTGTGCTTCGCTCTTCTCGCAAACGTTCCAGTGCTCTCACACGACCTTCATTACGAGTTCTACGAGCTTTGATTCCCTGACGAATCCATACCTCTTCCTGTGCAAGCTTCTTGTCAAATTGAGCCCATTGCTCCATCTCAGCATCAATCAACTGCTTTTTGCGTTTCAGGTATGTTGGATAATCACACTCCCAACTGGTCATATTCCCTCTATCCAATTCAATGATTCGAGTTGCAATGTTCTGAAGAAAACTTCTATCATGTGTTACAAAAAGAATACTGCCATTGAACCGAACTAAAAACTTTTCAAGCCATTTGATGCTATCAATATCCAAGTGGTTTGTTGGTTCATCAAGTAAAAGGAGATCTGGTTCGCATACCAATGCCCGGCCAAGTAATGCACGACGTTTTTGCCCACCTGAAAGTTCTGAAAATTTTTGTTCAGGATTCAAGACCAGAAGTGTACAAAGACGCTCCATATGATGATCTTTGTCGGCATCTTGAGCTCTTAGTCCCTCTTTGACAATTTCTGAAACAGACTTGTCTTCTTCAACGGGTACATTCTGTGGCAAATACGACACAACAAGTCCAGATGCTCGAATAATCTTGCCACCGGCAGGCGAAAACTCATCGTTAAGCAGTTTCATGAATGTTGACTTTCCTTCGCCATTACGACCGAGAAACCCAACTTTTTCATTTTTACCGATTATTAATGTGACATCATCAAGCAGTTTGGGTCCACCAAACGACATTGACAAATTTTGACAATTTATTAAAGACATTATATTAAGTTAGACAGCTAGAGGGTTAGACATTTAGTGAGTTAGAGGGTTAGTGAGTTAGACCGAACACTCCCATGGGAGTGGTTAATTATAAATGCTGAATGATAAATTGTGGCATAGCTTCAGTCTTCGCCCGTTGGGCTACGCCCCAACACAGCCGCTGATATTTATTATAGATATGTTGCGAAGCAACACCACAATTCTTAATTTTTAATTATTAATTCATAATTGATTATGCCCTGTCTAACTTAATTCAGTTGCGATAGCAACTAGTCCAGTAGTTCCTCTGGGGGCATTGTGCATGAAAGCTCACAGTTCATATACTTCTCAATCTCTGGTATAATGAATGACTCATCTTCACATGCAAATGAAACTGCTTGACCTTTTTGACCAGCACGACCTGTCCTACCAATTCTGTGAACGTAGTCATCTGCATCGTAAGGCAGTTCAAAGTTAACAACGTGACTGATGTCATCAACGTGAATTCCACGCCCCGCAACATCTGTAGCAACTATAACTTTTATATTACCATGTTTAAAGTTTTCCAGAACAGACAAACGCTTCTTCTGATGAACATCACCAGATAACATTTCATTCTTAACACCAGCTCTACTTAGTTTTTCACAGAGCTTTCTTGTTGTACTTTTTCTGTTTGCAAAAACAAGTGCTTTGGTACATTTCTCACTCTGAAGAATCTTCTTTAAAATTCCAAATTTCTCATCAGAGGTAACCATATATATTTGCTGATCAATCTCATCCACAACCAAATCATCAGTCTGGTCTTCAATAACAATTTGTTCTCTCATCCATTGCGATGCTAAATTAATAATATCTTTTGAAAGAGTTGCACTGAATAACATTGTCTGACGTTTGTTTTTTTGAGGAGTCTGATAGATGATTTTCTTAATATCCTGAATGAATCCCATATCAAGCATTCTGTCTGCTTCGTCAATAATCAAGATTTCAACTTTACTCAAGTCAACATCTTTGCTTCTTGCAAATGCCAACAAACGCCCTGGTGTTGCCGCAACAATATCAACAACTCTTGAATTTAGAACGTTCTGCTGCTTTTTCAAATCCATACCACCAAAAATGGCCAAAGACTCAAATGGCATATGTTTGCCGAGCTTCTGTGAATCTTTGCAAATCTGTATACATAACTCTCTTGTCGGAGCTAGAATCAATGCTCTTGGTTGACCTTTTGGTCTAGATCCCTGTATTCTGTTACGCCAAAGTAAAGTATGAATTGTCAACAAAAATGCAGCTGTTTTGCCTGTTCCTGTCAATGCTTTTCCACAAACATCCTTGCCGGCAAGTGAATGCGGTAAAGTCATTCCCTGAATTGGCGTACAGTATTCAAACTTAAGATCTGAAATGCCGTTCATCAAACGTACTGGCAAATCAAAATCATGAAACCTAACTTCTCCCTCTTTAGGTTCAACAACATATTTATCCAAAGTCCATGTGTATGGTTTATTTGAACCTCTCTCTCTGGAAGCTTTGGGCTTGTTTGCCCCCCTCTGTCTAGGAGCATTGGGTTTATTTGCCCCACTCTCTTTAGGAGCTTTGGGCTTATTTGAACCCTTCTCTTTAGGAGCCCTTGGCTTATCTGATTGCTGACCTTCTGATTTTCTCTTTGACTGACTTTTTCTTCTAGGCTTCTGTTTTGAATCAGCTTGCCTTTCATCAGTCACATCTTCTTTTTTCTTTACCGGACGATTTGGTCTAGGCTTACTTTTATTATTGTTAGGCTTTGAATCCTTGTCGCCAAATCTTTTCTTTCTTGCCTTCGGAGCAGATTTTGCACCCTGTTTTTTATCTTCAGACTTGTTTTTTGTTCCAGTTGACTTTTCTTGTCCTGGCACCCAAACTTCTCCAGCTTTAATCTGAATATAACTTTTACTGTTTTTTGCTCTCTCTTCTCTAGTTACACTCGCATTGGCTACTTTTCTGGCAGCACCTTCTTTTGCCGGACTATCTTTTTTTGATAAAATCTTACCAAAAATTTTCTTTATCATTATATTTTCCTAATTTTTAAACACAGGTTATAAATTATTTCCTGCATTACAACAAATCAACATATAATTATTGATTATATTAAAGCCTTCTACAAAAGGCTTTTAAACACTAGTGCTCGCATGCACTAGCAATGAGTAGGCAAAGGTTCTCACAACCCAATATTTTTTTAACTCTCAACGGGCTGTGAGATATCCTAATTCTGATTCTTATTAATACTGCTTCAAAACTTACATATTGCAAATGTAATATATACAAATAACCAATATTTGAGAAGACCTCGCAAGGTCAACCAGAATTCCTATAATTATTAAGGTTTGGAGACTAGAGCACTTCGCTCATGAAACGCTGTAAATCTTTACAGAGTTTCATCTGTTCAATGCTCTATCATTTTTAGACAGCTCCAATACTGAATTATTGCGGTCGTTAAACAACCACTGCAAACAGATAAAACTGCCTGCTTTTTAGATTCAATATATAACAATATCAAATCTAAAAAAAAAGGCTGTGAGATAATAATATCCACAGCCTCTTTTGCGAAAAAATTGCAATAAAATAATTCCGTTTATCGTTTTGAGAACTGGAATCTTTTTCTTGCTCCAGGTTGCCCTGGTTTCTTTCTTTCTTTCATTCTAGCATCACGAGTCAAACAACCACTGTTCTTCAACACGTCCTTGAATGAAGGATCAGCAACAACTAAAGCTCTTGCAATAGCATGACGCAAAGCACCTGCTTGACCTGCAATACCGCCACCGTTAAGGTTACCAGCAATGTCGTACTTATCAAGTGCATTTGTCAACTCTAAAGGTTGCTCAATATATTTTCTTAAAGCTTCACTAGGGAAGTAATCTTCCATTTCACGCTTGTTAACTTTCCAATCGCCGGAACCGGCTTTAATTCTTACTCTCGCCACAGATGTCTTCCGACGACCTGTTGCATAATATTCAACTGTTTTTTCAGCCACTTTTATTCTCCAAGATATGATATTAACTTATAACACTAATTTTTTGTGCTGTATGTGGATGCGATGAACCTGCATAAACCTTCAATCTCTTGAAAATCTTTCTACTTAGGTTATTGTGAGGCAACATACCTTTAACAGCAAGCTTAATGATATCTTCAGGATGACGCGCACGTAAATCCTTAGCAGGCACGTCCTTTAGCCCGCCTCTCCAACCTGTATATGTCTGGTAGAGTTTCTTCTCTTCTTTGTTGCCTGTAAACTTAACTTTTTCTGCGTTAATTACAATAACAAAGTCACCTGTATCTACATGAGGTGTATATGTAGGCTTATTCCTACCTCGCAAAATATTTGCGATTTCTACAGCAATACGACCAACCGTTTTACCTTCACAGTCCACGAGGAACCACTGACGGTCAATCTCTGCTTCTTTTGGCATAAATGTTTTCATTATTTCAAAACCCTTTTCTATTCCTATCCAAATTAAAAGAATACGTACGATACCCCATCATCAAATTTTTGTCAACATATAATTTTATATTTTAACAATTTTTCTTTGTAAAGACAGAGTTTTGTCGCAATTAAACAATGACAATATTCAATATTTAGTCAGATATAAATTCAACTAACATTTAAATATGCAATGTTTTTTATCCTTCATTTAAACAGAGATAGATAAAATTGATTGATTTGTGCACTTTAAAGTAGAGGTTTCTTATCCCCTACATCTTGTGCTTCAACTTTAATCAGATCCGGATCAGCCCAAGCTTCATCCGAATATGTCCGTTTTTTGTCCATCTTTTTACGACTACTGCGTATACCAGAGTCGCTCTCGTCGGCCACGGGACTTTTTGACCAACCAGAGGGCCATTCACCCTGAACCGATACTGAATCCTTGCGTCGAGCGGTCTCGTACGCAATATCGTCCGGGGTGTCTAAAACATAAGGAGTCAGAAAGACGATTAACTCCTTTTTGCTTGTTGTATCTTGAGTGAAATTAAACAGGCGACCTAAAAGTGGAATGTCGCCAAGTAAAGGTATTTTTGTTCTGCTGCGTTGCTTGGTGTTTTGAACAAGTCCACCAAAAACAATTGTTTCTCCATTTCGTACAGCAATTGCTGCATCCATAGAACGCTCACTTGAAATAATGCTTCCACTTTGTGGTTTACCTGTAGCTCCAGGAGAACTCATAACTTGGGAAACTTCAAGTAGAACCACTTTGTTTTTGTTAATTTTTGGTGTAACTTCCAAAGTCAAACCAACATCCATCTTGTCATAATTATCAATATCCCCACCCTCGGTTGAACTTCGGTAGGTGGTGCTTCCTAAAACATAAATTTTATCTGTGCTTGTAATCTTAGCAGTTGTATTATCTGTGGTCAAAATAACAGGTGATGAAACAATCTTTGATTTGTTATCAGTTGAAACCATCTTAATAACAGCATCAAGATTAATTCCAAAAAAACTTAAGTAATAAGTCAAACCAGCTGTTGATGATGGAGCAACAACGCTAGCATCTATCGGAGTATTAAATCCGCCACCACCTGCACCACTAAATGCAAAAAGTGGATTCTTAGAACCATTCTGAGCTTTATCATATGTAATCATTGAATTCTGAATCCAGTCAACACCTGTCTGCAAGTCATCACCAAGTGTAACTTCAACAATAACAGATTCAATGAGAACCTGTGAAAGCATCATGTCCATATCCTTAATAATGCCTTCCAGAGTTATCTGATCTGCTCGACTAGCCATGAGAATAAGAGAATTTGTTCTCTCATCAGAAAGTATCTTTATGCTATCTTCAGATAATTCACCAACTTTAGACTTTGTAGCTTCTGTTGTCGTAGGTTTATTGTTAACCGTCTCCTTGATCACTTCTGTCAATTTCTTTGCAGCTGTTCCATCACCAGGATTTTCTTTTACAGACTTAACTTCATCATCTTCACTTGTTGCACCAATCAAATAATTCAACATATCAGCAACTGTTTTTGCTTCAGCATACTCAAGACGAGTTACTTTCACAATAACATCTGGTGCGGTTTCAACATCAAGTACGCTAATGATGTTATCAAAAAATTTCATATTTTCAGGACGTGTAATAATAATCAGCTTGTTTGTTCTATCATCTGCAATAACATTAACACTGCCGTTTATCACACCTTTTTGAGCCTGTTCAATAAGTTCAACAGGAACGTTTGCTGCAATCGAAGATGTCGATGGAACTCTTGCTCTAACAACACCTGGCAAAGTTCTTCTTTGTACACCAGGAGAACCACTACTCTTTGTTGTTGAAATTGTTTTAGATTGTGTCTGTTCTTTTTGAAAATCAGCTACCATTGTGTCGATGGTCTTTTTAATGTCAGATGCCTTTGCATAAAGAACTGATCTTGTGTATGGCTCTTCACGTCTTTCAACAGGTGTATCAATGTACTCAACAATCTGAATGATTCTATTGATATTAGCTGCATTGTCCATTACCAAAATACTATTTGTCTTCTCTATAAGAAAAATAATACCATATGTATTCTTCAGACCTTCAACAATCTTCTGAGCATCTGCAACAGCAATATGCTTTAAAGGAATAATCTGTGTAATAATTTCATCATTTTCTGCAAAAGGTTTATCAGGCATGTTTGCATGAATTATAGGTGCTGTGTTCAAAAGGTTCTTAACAGGAACAACTTTAACAAAGCTATCACCTGTCTCCATCAAACCAACACCATTCATTGTAAGAACAGCTTCAATTGCCTGTAAATATTCATCTAGAGTCAAAGGAACCTGACTCTTCAGTGTTATGTTGACTTTTGGCAGTCCAGGAGCCATTAACAAGGTAAATCCTGTTACCAGACTATAATCTTCAAGAATCAAATCTAATGGTGCATTGTTAAACTTAAGGCTTCTTGAAAAAGATACATCAGTTTCTTCAACACCACCATCACGAACACTGCTTACTGGAGAAGGCATCTGTGCGCTCAATGATGAAACAAACAATAACAAACAGTTTAAAACTATCAATATTTTCTTACTTAAATTCATAATTATTCCTTATATTATATTCGGTTCTGTCAAAAGTTTTGCACTATTTTCAGACCTATTTCCTTATAAACAAACGTGATCCAGACAAATCAGTCTTATCCCCACCTTTTCTCGTCGGTCAACGCCCGACGCTACAGGTGTTGTGTCTGCAAACTAAACCTAGTCCGCCAAAGCTCCTCCCCGGCTAGCTCGCTAGTCCCGCTCTGCGGGAGGAGGTCACCTCGCCTACGAAGTGGGAGGGGTATTCCGTTCCATATTTTCATATAATTGCTGAAAATATCTTATATTCAAAATTCTTAATCAATGATTAATGACTAATCACTGGCCTCAGTCTTTTCCCTTGTATATGCACAATACAGAAGAAAACGCCCCTTCAAATTTGTTTTTGTTCTGGGTTTTATGCTCAACTGGCGAACATCCATCATGCCGCCCTCTTTTTGCAAATCAAAAAGAAAATAGACAAGTGAATCCAAATTCCCTGTCCACTCTCTACATTCAATAGGTAATTCATATATACTACCGGTTTTAGTTTCTTGCCCAGACTGACGCCTGGAAATTTCTAAATTATTTTTGTTAGCAATGCTATCCATAACAGACATCCAGTAGACATCCATCTCCTTATCAGCAGGATATGATGGCAGCAGCGAACTAACTTCTTTCAAACGTTCCGTAACAATATCTTTCTGAGCAATCATCTGCCTATATGAACCAATTGACTGTTTTAAATTCTTTTCCTGCTCCATCAACTTTTTCCACTCACCAATTCTTGATTGCAGAACAAAATAGGAGGCTCCAAACACAACAATTGCAACCGTAACAAAAACCATTGTCATTTCTCTAGGTGATATTTTCATTATTGATTTCCCCCCTCACTCTCTTCATAAAGAGTCAAAGTAATATCAAATATCTCTTTACCCTTCCTCCTATCTGTCTGTGGTCCCTGCAAGTCAACTTCAACAAACAACTCTGAACTGTCCAGCTTGTCCTTAAATTCATAAACCATATTGACATTATCAGCCATCCCGGCAATTCTTACCCCATCTGTTTTCTTATATGACAACGCTGATAACTCAACTCCTTCTGGAAGCAATTCACTAATCTCACGCAAACACTCAAGAGATGAAATCCTGTTATTAACATAACGTTCCATCTCTGTTGCACGTCTACCCACTGACATGACTAATCCAGCCTGTGGTTCAAGTTTCGAGTTCAAAGCAGTCAGTTGAGCAACCTTTTTGCTCTGATAGCTGAATCCCATAACAAAACCAACAACAATAAAAAGCCAGCACAACAAAACTGCAACACCTGCATATATAAATTGATTTTTTAACTTTAAAGCCTTCTTCTCCGCAACCCAAGTTTCAGGTGTCATATCCATAAGTTCAACACCTTCAGAACTGATTCTCTCAACAACCCCCTTTGATAAATCGCCTAATTCAGAAATATTCAATATACTTCCCTTGTATATATCAGCAGCAGCAAGTTTAGTATAAACATCTGCACTTGCAGAATCCGGAGAATATATATAGGCAACCTCTGGTGTCAACTCAATCGCTCCCTGCTCAAGCTCAAGCGAAAGAATCAATTGGCTTATCTCACCAAGCAACTCCTGCTCCAGATTATCAGCACGATCTTTAATTATGCGTTTCAAAGAACGAACGGCAACAAGACTGCCATTTTGAAAAACAAGTATTTCAGGAAACTCTTCATCAAGAATAACATAAAGTTGGCGACCATGCTTGTGCAAAACACTCTTCTGCAAAATCAGCTTCAACCATCCCAAAGATGATACCTCAATTCGACTTATGTCAAACTTAGCTCTCTTAGGATTTGGCTTTATATCTTCTAAAAATTCAACAGGAACAATTGCAATAAGAACCAGTAGACTACCACCAACCTCATCAATCACTTCATAACCAAAATAGGTTCGCTCAAATGGATAAGGTGAAATTTTGTCAACATGCAGAGAAACCATACCTTCAAGCTCATCGGCTTCTTCAACAACAGGAAATGGAACAACAACAAGCATTGCATGCTCTGCGGATAAGGAAAAAGTACAATCCCCCGTAAGACCATCAAACAAAATGTTCTCAGAATCCAACACATTGCTATGCGTTGAAACAATCTCGAAAACATCCTTGTTCTTGGTGGCTACAGACCACTCGCAAAACTCTTTATTGTAAACTATTCCTGTTAACTGTACAGACATCCAATTATTCCCAAAATCTATTATTTAAAATTAATTGGGTATCTAACCAAAAAACAAGAAATAATACAAGCACATAAAACCAACAAGATTACTTTTTCCGCATTTTACCCATTACCTACAATAGTTATTAGCTTTTAGTTTATTAGTTTTCAGTCAATGCAAGGACAGTCGCTAAGCGTTAGTCGTGTTTTCATCTTCTGTAGCGACTGGTGCTGACCGCCAAAAAAGAGGCAACGACGAGCCATAGTTCCTTGTAGGAAGGATTTGCGAGCCGCCGACCAAATCAATCGTCGGTCTTTTTACGTTTTCAGTAGCCGCATCGCTTCGGCGCGGAAAAACTCGCCACATTTCATGTACGGGCGACACGCATGTCGCCCCTTTCCTGCTGGCATCCGCCTACGTTTCTCCGGCGCGACAAGTCGCCAGCCCTTCCTATTTCCTTATTCTTCCTATTTCCTTATTCCTGCTGACTCCGCCAGCAATTCCGTCATCTTCTCGCCGTACTTCTTAAGAATTTCCACAAGTTGTATCTTCTTTTCAGGATTAGATCTAATGTCAGGAACAAGCATGCCAAGTGCTGCAATCAACTTGCCGTTCTTAAAAACTGGGACAGCAAAAGCAGTAGATAGCCTATTAGGAACCGACAACTCACAAAGCCCAGCCTCTTTTATCTCTTGAAGCATCTTAAAAAACTGTTCCTCAGAATCAAAGAAGCGTTTCATGCTGGTCTCATAAATACTTTTCTTATCAAGCGTGTCATCAAAAGCAAGAATGATTAGACCTGTTGCTGTATTGAAATCATCAAAATCATCAAAAATGCCTTTATTGATAACAATTGCCTGATCAAAGATATCTTTTGCAATAACCTGTAGTTTGCCCTGCTGGTAATCGGCAACAATCAAAGCAGACTCCTCTGTCTCCTCTGCAAGCTCTTTGCTGATCTGCGATGCAACAGAATATAGAGTATCCTTTTTGAGATATGGATAAGCAATCTTTCTAAGTTTCTTACCAATTGCATATATGCCATTCTGCCTTTTTTCAACATATCCAATGTCACAAAGACTTTTGAGCAAATTACAAAGAGTACCCTTGTTCAATCCAGTGAGACCTTCTATGGTTTTCAATGGCACACCATCTCCACCTTTAGCGGAGATGACGTCAATAATTCGATCAATTCTTTCAATAACTTGAATCATGGTTATCTTCCCATCCAGCCGCCATCAACAAGCATAATAGAACCATTCATGTAACTTGAAGCTTCTGATGCCAAAAATACAGTTGGTCCCATAAAGTCTTCTGGAACTCCCCAACGCCCCGCAGGAATTCTTCCAAGAATACTTTCGCTTCTAACAGGATCCTCACGTAAAGCCTGTGTATTGTCTGTTGCAATATATCCAGGAGCAATTGCATTAACATTAACACCTTTGCCCGCCCATTCATTTGCAAAAGCCATTGTAAGCTGACCAACAGCTCCTTTACTTGCAGCATATCCCGGAACAGTGATACCACCCTGAAAGGTCAACAGGGATGCAGTAAAGATAACTTTGCCAGCACCCCGCTCAACCATATCTTTGCCAAACTCTCGTGTAAGAATGAATTGTGCTGTCTGATTAACTTCAATCACTTTGTCCCAATATTCATCAGGATGATCAACCGCTGGCATTCTCAAAATTGTTCCAGCATTATTCACCAAAATGTCAATCTTTGGAAAATCACTCTTAGCAGCTGCAATAAACGCATACAGACTTTCTCTATCTGAAAAATCACACTGATATGCTTTAAAACTTTTTCCTGTTGCCAAAACAGCTTTTTCCACATCGCTACCCTCAAGCTCAAGAGTTGCACTAACACCAATGATGTCAGCACCAGCTTCTGCAAGACCAACTGCCATTGCTTTACCAATACCACGCTTACAACCTGTCACCAAGGCAACCCTGCCTTCCAAACTAAACTTATCCAATATCATAATAATTTCCTTTTCCAGTACGGGCGAAAAATCTTTCGCCCCTACATTCAATTTCTTAATCACACTTAATCAAAACCTTCATTGCTGCTGCATTGCCTTCAAACGACTCAAAACCAGCTTGAATATCATCAAGATCATAAACACCACTGATGATACTTTCCAAAGGCATTGTTCCGCCAGCAGCCAATTCAACGGCTTTATCAAAATCTTCCTTCTCATAAACTCTTGCACCAATCATCTCAAGTTCTCTCCAGAAAAACTTGAATAGAGCAATTTGCTGTGGCTCTGTGTAAATACCAACAAGAACAATTCGACCTCTTGGACGTACAAGCTCTGTCATAACCTTTGCGCCTGGAGTTGAAGCTGTAACTTCAAAAACAATATCAGCACCCGTCCCTTCCGTCTGACTATTCACATACTCAACCAAATCACCTTCAAGAGGATTAAATGCTTCAAAGCCCATCTCCTTTGCAAGGGATAGTCTGAACTCATTAATCTCTGAAATCAAAACTTTTGCTCCAGCTGCTTTTGCAACCATTGCAACCAAAAGTCCAATTGGTCCACCACCAAGAACAACCGCAGACTCTCCTGCCTGCAGTCGCCCACGACGCACATCATGACAAGCAACCGCAAGTGGCTCAATCAACGCCCCAAGCTTTAACGGCATATCCGCAGGACATTTATGCAATGTTCTTGCTTTCACGGTCCATGTTTCCTGCAATGCACCCTCTGTGTCAATGCCCATAAATTTAAGCTTTGTACAGATATGTGTATGACCTGCCTTGCAAGTTGGACACTCCCCGCACCAATCCAATGGACGAACAACAACATTATCCCCTATTGAAACATTGTCAACGCCTTCACCAATCTCTACAACAGTTCCCGAACACTCATGCCCAATGCTCTGAGGAATGCTGACACGCTGATCCATCTTGCCATGAAAAATATGCTGATCGGTTCCGCAAATACCACAATATGCAATCTTTACCTTAACCTCACCAGCTTCAGGTGCTTTCTCAGCCCCCTCGCCAATCTCAAACTTCTTATCACCTTTATAATATGCAACTTTCATTTTTTTCCTTTTCCAGTACGGGCGGGCTTCATGGCCGCCCCTGTTTTGAGCCAGGCATGCCTCGCCCCTTTTATCGCCTGCTCATTTATTTCAAAATTTCCCCATTCAAAACATCAACTTTATATTTTCTGCCGGAAATTTTTTCCTCAATAGCAAATATATCACCTTCCGCAGAAAAACTCCAGTTTTCATTTGCCCCATCATCAAGAGAACATGAAGTCTCTGTCACATCTCTCAAATGCCATGCAGCAATCAAGCCATATGTGTCAACTGCAACAGCATGAATTCGAACAAGCGATGCACTATCTGGGCCGTCCCATCTGAAAGCCAAGCCACTGCCTGACTTTCCTTCACCAAGCTGATTCGGCAAAGGATGATATGCATCATGCACATGACCATAATGTGGACCTGTCAAATTTGCATCACCAACATGAAACATCTTAATGCCCGCATTGCCACGACGTGCAATAAATCTATCTGGATAGAAAAGCTTGAACTCAAGCAACCCATCTCTATTGTTCAACAGCCAGTTCCATGATGTTTTCACAGGAGAATCAGCCTCAATACGATCTACAACAAAAAGTGCATGCTCCCCGCACAAAACAGTGAAACGTTCAAACTTTGTCAAAGGCGCACCATACAAAGCCCCGGCATCTGAACCAAATACTGTAACATCATCAACTCTATCACAAATCAAATGCTTAATCTTTCTGTCAACGAGATCTCCAAGACCATGATCAGGCAAAATATGTCTCTTACCGCAAAGCTCTTGACCAAGAGACTTTCTCATAAACAAGCTTTCCTGCAAGTTTGCACCCTGAACTTTTTCAGTTGCAGTGAAAACGCATGTGTTATGAGCCTTCGTAGAAACTTCATACTCTCTCATAAAATTTCTATAGCATGCGTGACCAGGATCAACAAGCAGACGTTCTTTGTTATGTGCAAGCATAAAACTATTAATATCAGCATGTAGATGCCCTGGAGCCATTAGTGGTTCAGAAGCACCTCTAAAACCAAGAACAGTCTTTGAATTTCCCCATGAACTTCTTGTCAAATAGTCACCACAGTCAAAACGCGCAGTTGTTGCCAAGTCAAGCTTAACAGGGCTTTTTGGTTCAGCAGCTTGACCATAAAACACCATTGAAAAGAAGCTATATCTATTTATAAAGCCAAATGTATTTCTATCAAATGGTCCTTGTGCTGGATATTCAGGATATAATGTATCAAACATCCAGCGTGCAAGTGCAGCTTTTTCAGGCATGTGATCTTTAACTCGAGCTGAAATGTGCATTAACAGATCCGGATCAGCACCAAAAATTGCATGGCTATCATTGAAGTTAACCGAGCGTGGACGTGGATACGCGCCCCACCCCTCAAGCGGTTTATTATACATATAGCTTTGAACGAACCAATCAACTGCCTTGGCATATGGAATCAGAGACATATCACCAAGCAACTCAGGCATTGTTCTAACCAAACTCTCATAGGTAAACATCAAACCAAAATAGCAATAGTTGCTATACTGCAATGATTCTGCATAAGACCCATCATTCTGAACAACATTCAAAGCATACTTATACTCCTCCAACGCCCAAGCCAAAGTCTCTTTGTCATCAATAACAGCTGCAGCTGTTGAAGCTCCCGCCAAAAGAATACAGTGCCAGTTAGCTAAAGTCTTATTTTGCTTTATCCACTCTACACATTGTGGAATTGCAACTGTCTTAAGAACCCCCTTAATCTCTTCCAACTCAACATCTGCAAAGATTTCAGGACATAAATCATAAACAACTGCAACAGCAATTGAAAGATGTGCAGTTTCAAGATGTCCACGTTTTGGATCACAATTATGCCACCTAAAGAATGGCCCAACCCACTCCTCTTCAGAACGCCTGCAAAGGTCAAGAGTTACACCTCTTAGCCAACTGCTCAAATCTTCATTCTTTGGACCACATTTCACAGCCCAGGCAGCTTCTGTCAAATACTCAGTTGCATTGTGCCACCATTCAGTGTTTGTATCAAAATTCACCATCCCTGGCGATTCTGAATACTTCTTAACTCGATTAAGCATCCCCCAGTAAAGGTTTGCCCCATCTGGCGTCTTACGTTTCCTATTAAACGCATCCATCTCTTCCTGTGTAATAAATATACTCATCTATTTTCCTTTCTCAATTTTCATTTTCAAATCAATCCGTACAGGCGAAAAATCTTTCGCCCCTTCTTTATAAAGCTTCAATATCTCAAAAATCTCTTCTCTTTTTTCCAGCCAATCAAGCTTCTTATCACCTCGATACCAATTTTCCCACTTACCATATTCGCAAGTTTTCTGCATATCAACATACTTGTCAATCATAGGGATCAATGCAGTCAAAGGTTCAAGTTCATCAACAACCCTCAAAGCAACAATCGATAGTTCATATAAAAATGCCAATTGTCTAGAATACTCACCCAGATTAATCTGATAAAACAAAGGTGCATCATCAGGAATATTCTCATAGATAGCCTCCAGCATCTCAATTTTTGCAAAAAGAGTCTGCTCAAACTTGCGACGTTTCTGTGGAGTATCAATGCCCCTTCTCTCAAGTTCGACAGGAGATCCAGCATATGTCATTTTGTATTTCTTAAAATGTTCCACACCATGCACATGCTTATACAAAGGAGAAAGCAACATCACCAGAGCATCGCCATCCTGAAAAACTCCATGTGGCGTCTCAGTTAAAGCACTAAAATAACTTTCATAATCATACTGAAACTCACCGCAGAAATCTCTCATAAATTTATCATAATTCCAAGTGGTAACGTCTCTAGTCATCTTTGCATTTGCAGCAATTGGCAAAACATGCTCACGAATATTAGCAACATTCACAATTGAATAATCGCTGTCTCCCTTTTCAAGTACAGAGCGATAAACTCTATCCAGTTTTGCAGGACTAACCCCCGGCAAACAATGTGGTCCATTTAAATAAAATGCAATATGAAAATAAACTCCATATCCGCAATTTTCACCTCTAGGCATGTCATAGAAATCACTTAACATTCTTTGACTGCAACCTTGATCACAAAACACCATAATACACTCTTCAGGCACTTCTAAAGTTCCATCCATAAGCAATGGTGTCATCTCAAGCCAAGCTGTGAATGTCGACGGAGGATTTTTTCTTTCATCAATACTATGAATAATCTCAAGTTGCTCATTAACAGCTTTTGAAATCATTCTGCCTGCCTGATCTGCAGCAACACTTGGGTCACTATGCCAGATTGATCTATCTCCCTTACCTCGAAGTCCAGTCTGCCAAATCACCTGTTCACCAGCAATCTCATACCACTTCTTTGCATACTCAGTCCAAACTTCTATCACCTTTTCAGGTTCTGAACCATAAGAGAATGCATACTCCTTGCCCTTGGCATTCCAATAATTCTCAAATCCAAAGTGACTTACCCCCAAAGGTTCAATATGATGCTGTGTAACATAAAGTCCACGTTCAACTGCCATTTCAATCAGTTTGGCCTCAAAAGGATTCATAATATCCACAAATGATGCAGGAATAATCATATTTGTTTCACAACGCAAAGCAGCTTCATAAATTGCATCAGCAATATCTAAAGAAATTACATTGCTATAGTAAGGATAACGAATATATCTTGGACCACTTCCAGGTAACCATTCGGTAAGCAAATCTTCATCATTAATAAACCAACCACGATACTTAAACGTTGATGGATTTGAAAACAGCTCAACATCATTAATATCAAGTGAGTCATTTAATGCAGGATAGTTATCTTTCCAGAACCATAAAGGATCCACTCCCAGACATACTTCTGAAAACTTATATACACCATATATGGTTCCAAGCACATCACTACCGGAAATCGATACGCCATCAGCATTAACAAACACGGCATACTGCTCATTACCATCAATAGTTCCACAAGACACTTTTATCAAAGCAGAATCATCAACGATGGAAACATCACAACCTGCAACTTCCCATAAATCGCGAATCAAATCATTAACCGCCATCTCAACTGCAATCTCATCACAATCACAACAAAAAGTCACTTCCTTCTCAAATCTCATCATATTCTCCCCATAGGGCTTTGCCAATTGATAGTACGGGCGAAAAATCTTTCGCCCTCTGTCAGCTGGCTTGCCAGCCCTTCCTCTTTCCTTCTTCCTGCTGACAAAGTCAGCCATTCCTCTTTCAGCTGGCTTGCCAGCCTATTATTTAGACGACTAACAGGAGGAAGCAATCCGTCTTGCCGACCAAAGCAAATTGCCTGTCGGTGCTTACCGACCCAACAACAAATGCCATAGACGACTAACAGGAGGAAGCAATCCGTCTTGCCGACCAAAGCAAATTGCCTGTCGGTGCTTACCGACTAGAAATACCCTCCATTAGCAACAACTTCAGTCGGCTTCATACCACTATTAACCATATCCTTAATCTCATCTTCCTTATCAAGAATCTTTTCAGCCTTAACCAAAACATCATATGCAATATCCATAGGAATACAAATGATTCCATCAATATCCCCAAAGACAAAATCGCCTGGATTCACCATCACCTCACCCATCAGGATAGGCTTCTGATAATGATACATTCTAAAACATCCAAGCATACCAGCATTCGATTTGTATCGATGGCAAATCTGAAAATCTTGAGGCAGAATTGCTTCAGTATCTCTGATCCCGTTAACAACCGCACCACGACAACCATTACGCTTTGCAGCCATTGTCATAACTTCACCCCACTGTGCAGTAACCTTGTCACCAGTGCAATCCCACATAACAACAGAATCCTCATGCAGAGCTTCAAGCATCTGAGCTCTCAACTCAAACTCACCATCTGTTGTAACATCAGGAGCACCTTTTATAGTAAAAGCAACACCACAAATTTTCATTCCAGGATGCAGTTGCACATAATCAGTCGGCAGACATGTTGAATGCATTTTATAATCAAAACGCAACACATCATTTATCGCCCCCGAATATAACCTCATATATCGCTCTCTCATCTCAGCAATAGATATCTTCATCTCACTCATAATATTCTCCAATCAGTACGGGCAAAAAATCTTTCGCCCCTTCTAAATCTTGCCTGTCGATGCTATCGGCTATTTAGCTAGCCAGGCAACACTATCAAAATTAACTTCACGCATAACCATATGATCAGGACATGAAACCGCAAACATAATTACATTTGCAACATCTTCAACTGAAAGAAATTTTTCTCTTGGAACATCTCTGTCACCCCAATAATCACTGTCAACCGGACCAGGATTAATATCTGTCACCTTGATTCCTTCCTTCAAAACCTGATCTCCCAAGCCGCTGTTGATGCCTCTCGCACCAAATTTTGATGCACAATACAAAGGAGCACCTGGATTTGTTCTCTGACCGGCCATTGAAATCATTGTAATAATGTGACCGCTCTTCTGAGCCTTCATCGATTTCAACGCCTCTCTTGTTGCAAGAAAAACACCTCGCATATTTGTGTTCATCATGCGATCAAAAACAGAAACATCAGTTGTTGACAAGTCGGGAGAAGGAATACCAATTCCTGCATTATTCAAAAGAATATCAACTGTTCCAAACTTTTCAACACACTGCTCAAATGCAGCGACAACATCATCTTCATTACCAACATCACCTTGATACGCACCAAGCTTATCTGTACTTGCTTCAGCAATAAATTTGTCAATTCTATCCTGTGATAATTCAAACACGAATACATTTGCTCCAGCTTCCAAAAACTTCTCTGCTGTTGCTTTACCAATTCCATTTGCTCCGCCTGTTATAAAGGCTGTTTTTCCACTAAGATTCATATCTTTTCCCTTACTTGTTTTGGGTTCTGTCAAAAGTTTAACACTCTCTTCATACCTATTTTATTATAATTAATGGGATATATCTCCACAAGTCTTATCCCTTTGTTTAACGGGCTGACAGCCCAGTTTATACCAGCCCAGGGCAACGCCCTGGGTCTGTCAACATTATACGCCTTCGCCCAGCTACTAACTTAAATCAACTTTTTGCATAGTTCAAAGATCCATTGCAAAGTTAGTAGCTGGGCAACTTAACCCTATATTTATTAACTTGCCATTGCAGGGCGCAACAAAATTCAATGATTATTACCCTAGGCGTTGCCTAGGGCTAGTATAATCTGCCCTTTCAGGGCGTAATCATTGTTTCATATAATTCTTTTGACAGCACCTATTTTGTTTTACATTAAAAAACCTTCTATATTGCAAAACATTATAATAAAACTTTTACCCAAATGTCAACCCCTCATTCAAAAATATCTCACATTTTTAGTGATTAGCTTTCAGGTGTCAGCTTTTAGTAAAAAGAAATGAAACGGATGGGTAGCTCGTTCAACGTTGTTTCCAGCCATGCTGGACTAGCAAAGTTAGAACGTCTTCTGTAGTCTTGGCGCGGAAAAGGGCAAAGCCCCGACATAACACTGCCTAGGGCACCTGTAGCAACGACCTGTCCACCGTAGTCCTAAATGACGAAGGCTGGAAAACTCGAAGAGCGAAGGCGGATCACCTCGGGGCTTGCCCCGTGGAGTCATGATTGATTGGGTTGAATATAATGTATCGGTGCGACAGCCTTCTCTCTTCACTACGCTACGAGCGAAGGTTTAAATCAGTCTTTTGCTTGCAAAGGCTTTGCCTGAATGAGATTTAAGATATTGTTCGAACTCAATGGCTTGGTGTTTAGAAGGAAAAGCACAAAACCAACACAATTCCCAAGGTTTATACTTTGAAGTATGAGTCGAACCTCCTTCATTATGCTTTGCAAGACGGGAAGTTACATTCATTGTAAAGCCTACGTAAATCTGGTCTGGACATTTCTGACTCTTGATTATATACATAGTACATCTGTATAACCTGTTGAAAATGTAATTAGTTAAATTGAGTTTTTTAATATTTATACTTAGACCGTGCTTCGCCTTCTAGGCTACGCAGGACATGCTTCGCCCTGGGAGCTTCTTATGGCTGCGCCATGCGTAGCTCGCAGAGCGAAGCATGGTGGAGGTGGGGAGAATTGAACTCCCGTCCGTTAGAACGTCACTATAGCTTCTACATATTTAGTCTACTATTTAATCTCACCATCCAACTCAGTCAGTAAACAAACGGGCGGACAGCCAGTTACGGTGTTTTCTCGTCCAAATCTCCCCGGAACCCGAAGATCAGACCAGCCTGCTAGTCGTCGCCCTATTCACTTAACAGGTATCAGTGGTAGGACGTTGCCGGCTTATTTTTACGCAGCAAGTGCTAATTCTGTATCAGCATTTATATGTTTTAATGGATGATTAACGAGGCCAACCATAATCCTCGATATGCAACTATAACTTCTGCTAAAACGTCGAAACCAGTCACCCCCAGATTAGAAAGTGTAAACAAGTTAATGTTTTAATTAAAAGCGATTTTGAATAAAATAGTTTTGCTTTATTAACGAAAAGTACTGGATAAATATTTTAACCTTTGTGTCTATAAACAATTCTACCTTTAGTAAGGTCGTATGGAGAAATCTGAACAGTTACTTTATCTCCAGCAGTAATTCTGATAAAATGCTTACGCATTTTTCCTGAAATATGACCAAGAATTTCATGACCGTTTTCCAGTTTAATTCTATACATTGTTGCGGGCAATACTTTTAGCACAGTACCAACAACCTCTATTGCTTCTTCTTTTTCGTTTGCCATTTATGACTCCTACTATTTGGTTTATTCAAAATTCAGCCTCTAATTATAATAAATGCTCGCCTTTATTACAAGTTTTTTCTTTTCAAATCTTAATATATAATATAGAATGCTTTCGTTTTATAATATTAATATTTTAAAGGATACCATGAAAAAAGTTATTATCATTTTTATATCATTTTTATTTTTAGGAACTACTTTTGCTCAGACACCTTCTCTAAACACAGCTTATACATCTTTTCTCAAAGCAGAAGAGGCATTTGCAAACAATGACAACAAGAAGGCATTGGTTTATTATAAAGATGCAATGATTGGATATATGTCATCTCTGTCAGGAAAACCAGATTTGCTGCCGGAGGAAATAAAGAAGAGAATGAAGTATTGCCAAGATCAGTTGGTAATTGTCAGAGAACGAATTGAAAATCCCACTCCGGTAGTGGAAGAAGAAACAGCTGAAGTTGTTCAATCAGAGGTTTCAAAGATTGATCAGATTATCAACCATACAAAAGAGGCTCTTGCAAAAAATGATTTATCCACGGCTAAAGCAATGGCAATTCGTGGAATTCAGGTGGAACCTACAAACACTGAAATCAGATTTCTGGCAGCAGTTGTTCAATGTAAATTGGGGAAATATGCCGACTCCACAGCAATTCTAACTCAGCTAGCTAAAGAGTTGCCTGATTCAGCAAAGATTCAAACAACACTTGGTGTTTCTTATATGGCACAAAACAACCTACAAGATGCCAAGACTGCTTTAAGACAAGCTATCTTAAATGATCCTGAATTACCTGACACATATATCAACATGGCTCAGCTTCTTCTGTTGGAGAATCCTCCAAACATGCCTATGGCATGGGCTAATTACAATAAAGCTATTGAACTTGGCAGCCAAAAAGTGCCAACGCTTGAAGCAAAACTATCCAGAAAAACAGTCAAATATGTTACTGTCGAAGAAAAAGATAGTACAAAAAAAACTGAAGAAGCAAAATCCGAATAGGCTCAATGAAGAATTTTTAGTTGTTAGTTTTTTGGCTCTGTCACGGTTTCCGTGGGTAAAAAAGAAAATTAATAAATCTTAGCCACGGATTGACACGGATGAACACGGATAATGAATAAATATTCGACTACGTTGTAGTCATCGTGTTATTATCAACACTATCCTCGCATTTCAAAAGAGTTTCAAAACATAGAGCTGACAGATTGGTATCAACATATGCATTTTGCTCAATAAAGCAAACTATTTGTTATCATTATATCACAATTTGGGTGATGTTAATTTATTCTTTTTCTTCGAAGGTCAGCGCCCGCCGCTACAGCCGCCAAGTTGCAAATCAACTTTAAGAATGCATATTTCTGCTGTAGCGGCGGACGCTGACCGCCGAATTATGAAAAATAATTTATTATGACGATGAGGACATATTAGCTCCTCCCCCGTGTCCGCCGTAGCCCAACGGGCGAAGGTTGATTGCTAAGGGGAGGTGTTCGAGGAACGAGAACGGAGGGGGTGGGTTCTTCCAAGACAACGGTTGTTTGCATGCTGGGAGCGACACTCGAGCCTGCGAGAGAGGCTGCTTTCCCTAATGAGAAAAGTAGAAAGGAGCAATGAGCGTAGCGAATGGCCTACATTCGTCCTCGTTGTCATAACTACGTCCAACCGAAAACTTCCTTAGTTTTTAGGTTGAAAGGAAAAACATGCGTTTGAGTCAATAAAATCAAGGATTAAGTTTTCTTTTTTTGTCTTTTTGGGTGATAAATTAAGGTTTTTTATAAGAGTCTGTTAGCAAGTGTCTTACGGTAAAAACTACGCTTTGCGCATTTCACCTTGGGAAGCCATTCTGGTTTATCTAAGCCTTGCGGGAAAGGCAACACAGAACAAAACACCCCTCCCACCTCGCACGCTAGGTGACCTCCCCTTAGCAAGGGGAGGAGTTGGCGTGTGAGTCAAACTGCTTAATTGCAGGCTTTACAACTGCTCCCCTTGCTAAGGGGAGCTGTCACGCGTGCGTGACTGAAGGGTGGTAAACCGAAAAATCAGGGTTTAAACCCTTGGTTTTTCTGTTGGACAAGAAAACATCAGTTTGAGCCAATAAAATAAAGAAATGATAGACTTTTTTTCTGTTTTTGGGTGATGAACGCTGAAATTGTTGTCAACGGACGCCGAGGACGTATTAGCTCCTCCCCGGCTGGCTTTGCTAGTCCCGCTCTGCGGGAGGAGGTGTTCGAGGAACGAGAACGGAGGGGTATTTCTCCCTGCTGGCAATATAATATTAAACTGCACTATGGGAGGGTCAGCGTCCCCGCTGACAGAAAAGCTATCCAACCGAAAAATAAAGGTTTAAACAAGAGAAATAATAATAGAATTGCATTGGGGAACAAATTGTAATATCATTAAAGCTAAATGCAAAAAGTATTAACAAGGAACAAATATAAGTGGATTCAAAAGAAAAACAGCAAACCTCATTGGATAAGAAAATAGACGTTATCATCATTGGTGCTGGAGCTTCAGGATTAATGTGCGCAATTGAAGCCGGCAAACGCCAAAGAAAGGTGCTTGTTGTAGACCATGCAAAGGAACCCGGGAAAAAGATATTAATGTCAGGTGGTGGACGATGCAACTTCACCAACTACAGCGTAAGTCATGAAAACTACATTTCCAACAATCCACATTTCTGTAAATCCGCTCTCAGTCGTTACAATTCATATGACTTCCTAGATTTGATAAACAAATATGATATATCTTTTAGCGAGAGAGAGCATGAACAACTATTTTGTGATGGTAGTGCACGTGAGATTTTGGATATGTTGCTAGCAGAATGCAAAAAGGCTGGCGTTACGTTCCAGATGGACACAACAATTGAGAAGGTTGAACAATTGGCAGAGCATAATTTCAGACTATGCAGCAGTCGCGGGAATTATACCTGTCACTCTTTAGTTGTTGCCACAGGAGGATTATCCATACCGACAAGCGGTGCAAGCCCGTTAGGATATAAAATTGCAGAGCAGTTTAACATCAAGGTGTGGCCTCAATCGCCCGGCTTAGTTCCGTTTACTCTTCAACCCAAAGATAAAGAACAATTAGCAACTTTGTCTGGTATTGCAGTTGATGCTGTAGTAAGTAATAGGCGAAGGAGCTTTCGCGAAAACATTTTGTTTACACATCGAGGTTTAAGCGGTCCAGCCATCTTGCAAATGTCATCATATTGGCAACCAGGCGAAGAACTGACAATCAATTTGTTGCCGGATATTGACCTGGTCGAAGTTTTAAAAGAGCAGCAACAACAGCGACCTCTGAGAACAGTAAAATCTGTAGTGGCTGAATATCTGCCAAAACGCCTTGTGAAAACAATGGTTCAAACCAATTTTGCAGATAGTTCACTAAAAACTATCTTACCCAAGGAATTTGTGGAAATTTCAGAACAATTGCAGCAATGGACAATCAAACCAAATGCAACCGAGGGATATCGAACAGCAGAAGTAACTCTGGGCGGTGTGGATTGTGATGCGATCTCATCAAAAACCATGGAATCCAACAAAATCCCAGGACTCTTTTTTACCGGCGAAGTTCTTGATGTGAGTGGCTGGCTTGGAGGCTACAATCTCCAGTGGGCGTGGTCATCGGGTTGGTGTGCCGGACAATATGTCTAACCCGTATATTTTACGAAGATACTTAAAATATGCGGGTTAGTTCTTATTTGTCTTTGTTGCTATAGCGGAGTTGACCGCAGGCAGCCTTTATCTGAGAGCCTCTGGAATCTCTAAGTGTGACGTTGACTCCAGCATTGGTTAATATATCCATAAACTCAAGCATTGTCTCTTTCTCAGGACGCTCGCCCTGAAATTCTGCCACAGGACTTAAAGGAATTAAGTTCACACGAAATGGCTTGTGACGAATTAGTTTAAGAAGCTGGTGTGCATTATGTTCTGAATCATTAAGACCTTTAATCAAAGTATATTCAAGTGTGATTATTCGTTTTGTTTCGGCAAAGTATTCTCTGCAGGCTACAAGAAGATCTGCAATTGATTCTTTGGAAGCAACTGGCATAAGATATTCTCTGATTCGTTGATTTGGTGCATGAAGTGATAGAGAAAGTTCAACCTGTAAATTTTCTTTTGCAAGTTTTTCTATGCCTTTAATAAGACCGCATGTGCTGATTGTGATACGTCTTGCACCAATATTCAACCCATCTTTGTCATTTAGAATACGAATAGCTTTCATAACATTATCATAGTTATCAAATGGTTCACCAATCCCCATAAAAACAACGTGTGTAACAGGAGCATCAGCCATGGATGCAGCCTGAAGATATTGGGCAATAATTTCACCCGCTTCAAGATTACGGGAAAAGCCTGCCTGACCACTTGCACAAAAAGCACATTTGTATTTGCAGCCTGCCTGTGATGACACACAAACGGTATATCTCTTGCGGGCTGGAATTAGGACAATTTCAACCTGTTCCCCATCATCAAAATTTAAAAGAAACTTTAATGTTCCTGACTCGTTACCCGCTTCATCAACAGAGGCAGGAGAAATTGAATATTCACTGCTAAGCTGAGTTCTCAACTTAGCAGGCAGATTTGCCATATCGTCCCAGTTGGTAACTTTATTGACATATAGCCAATTCCAAATTTGTTTGGTCCTAAATGCAGGTGCACCAAATTGTTTAAGAACTTCTGTAATTTCTTCTTTATTTAACGAATGTATTAATTTCATATTTTAATTTGCTCACTGCGTGAGCGGTCTAAGTTCTATGGTCTACGGTCTAAGTTTTATAACTTCCACCAAAGGTTCTTCACAAATTATTGTGGGTAATTTATATTTATTAGACCCACGCCATGCTTCGCCAGCGGCAAGGTGACACAACGTGGGCACTGCGTTGCTTTAGACATGCTAGAGCATTTCACACTAACAAGCTTATAGCAATGGGGAACACGGACGACACGGATTTGACAGATTACCACAGATATATTTTACATATCCGTAGGAAATCCGCTTAATCTGCGTTCCTTATTGAACTCCTGCACACTGCAAGCTGGAAGCATGCGTTACCATTCTGCTACTATGGATGAAAGCAGTCGAATAAAAAAGATTTGTTTACCCGCAAAATTTTATAAAAAACGGTTCAACATTAAAACTGGCAAAAAAAAACGATTTTTCCTTTGGGAAAAATCGTTTTGCAAAATCTTAATTTAAGCGGAACAGCTCTACTTAATAAATAGGTTTGAATAGAACTGCCATTCATTGAGTTGAAGGGCAAGTACACCAATCATGATAATCAATGCAACTATTCCAAAAACACCTGTAACCAAATACTCACCTGATGCTTTTTTTGCAGAAGCACCGCCCATCCTTGCCACAGGTGGCATGTCTGAAAGGTCTGGTAGATCCGTCAATGCTGTTTCATCAGCTGGTGTTTCATCAGCTGTTTTAATCTTTAAACTTTTCTTTTTTACTGTAATAGCCATATTATTCTCCAATAAATTATTTGATTGTCCCTTTATATCAATTTAAACCTAATAAGACAAGTTTTTTTTTGCATATTATCCACAGAAACGAATATTCTTTAGTGATCTACAACTTTTCGACGGCTTTGCAACAACCTTTGAAGAGATTTCTTTGTGTAAATCATCTGGTACATCTGGATTAATCTCCAGAGTCTCCCCTTGAATTAATAACTCATAGCGAAGTCCAAAGCCCTTCCCTGATTCAATGACATCTGCAAATAGTAGTGCATCACGACCATCATCCAGTCTTACGCCAACACGCCAACGACCGTTTTTGTTCCAAATTCCGGACCATCTTGTTATTTTTGCTTTTTCCATTTAAACACCTATCACATAAATTTAAGACAATCTAATATTTTTAACCAATTTCGTCAACTCTTTTTTTGGTTGAAATTCACTTTCAGGGATTACAAGCTAGCAGGGCCTAGCTAAAGATCATACTATTTTTTACGATAGAAGGAATGTAAACGCTGAATTTACTACCTTTAGCTAATTCACTTTCAACATCAATCCAGCCATTATGCTTTTGAATGATACCATATGCCGATGCCAAGCCAAGTCCGACACCCATATCTTTTGTGGAATAAAACGGATCAAAAATATGCTCCTTAATCTCTTTAAGCATTCCAGTGCCACTATCCTGAATTGAGCAACAGACAAAGTTGCCTGGCAATGCATTTGGGCTCTCTTCGGCTTCCTCCTTGGAAATGCTGACACAAAATGTTTTCACAATAAGGTCTCCACCCACTACCATTGACTCAACAGCATTCTCCAAAATGTTTGAAATTAGCAATTTCAATTGTCTTTCATCTGCAAAAACTAGCATAGACTCTTCACATAGACTGACTTGTAAATCGATGCTATCATTAAGTTTCTTTGATATTTCATCAACAGCAGTTATGACAATTTCATTGAAGTTATATTCGTTTAGATGCATAAAATCCTGCCTGCTAAATGTTAAAAGTTCCTTGGTCAATTCAGCGGCACGATTAGTAGACTCTTGAATCTGACGTATGCTTTTCATAGCACTCCTTTTGCCCTCAACATCAAAAGCAAGCAATTCACTATGTCCAAGTATGGACTGCAACAAGTTGTTAAACTGATGGGCAATTCCACCTGCAAGAATACCAATGGATTCCATCTTTTCAGCTTCCTGGAGCTTTTGTTCCCTAATAAGTTCATTTGTAACATCACGTTTAATTGCCACGTAACTTAAGACAACACCTTTGTCATCTTTGATAGGAGAAATGATTGATTCATCTGTGTAAAAACGGCCACTCTTGGTCTTATTAATAAAATGGCCGAACCAATTTTCACCCGAACTAATTGTATCCCAAAGTTCTTTATAATAACTCTCTGGGTGCTCACCACTTTTCAATATTCTAGGATTCTGCCCCAGAATTTCATTCTCACTATATCCTGTAATAGCCACAAAAGCAGGGTTTACATACTCAATGTTACCATTCAAGTCTGTAACAACAACCGCATCGGGTGTTTGCTCCATACCTGCAAAAAGTTGCTGCAATTGCTGATGCTCACGTCTTATTTCCGTAATGTCTTCATATGCACCTAGAACACCAATACAATTGCCATCCGAATCATTCAAAGGTAATTTGCTCGTTTCAAGCCAGTTGATTTTTCCATTTTCACGCTGTTGAGGTTCTTCATAATTAATTTTTGGAATACCTGTTTCCATAACTTCACGGTCGTCTGCACGAAAAGCTTCTGCATTTTGGTCTGCCCATGACATATCAAAGTCACGAAGACCTACCAATTCTGTTGAACTATCAAACCCAGCATCTTTTGCAAATGCAAGATTGCATCCAAGATAGGTTGATTTCAAATCTTTCCAGAAAATTCGAATTGGTAAAGTATCAATGACAAGTCGTAAAAATCTTTTGGATTCTTCAAGCTCATCTTGAGCTTTTTTACGAATACTCACATCATTCAGCACAAATGCTATGCGACCAGGTTCAGGAGAAAAGGCAACTGCATAGTAATACTTTTTAAATCTATTAGCATACGCTTCGTAGACTGTAGATTCCCGAGTTTTGGCAACATGATCAAAAAAATCTTTCCAACCTTTGTTCAAAGATGGCAAAATTATAGAAAAGGTCTTACCCAAAGCATCTTCTTCTTTTATGTCTGTCATCTTTTCAAGTGAAGGATTCATTTGTTCCACATAATAATCATTGGGTTCACCGCTATCATCAAAAATAACTTTCAAAGCCCCAAATCCACCAGGCATGTTGTCAAACAGAGAACGGTAATGAGATTCACTGGCTTCTAGTTTTTTTGCGATAGTCCCTTCCGACGTCTGGTCTCTAAAAACAAGAACAACGCCAGAAATTTCCCCTGCGGAATTACGAATTGGGGCGGCACTATCTGCAACAGAAATTTCCAAACCATCTTTTGATATAAGCACAATATGATTCTCCAGCTCAATAATTTTTCCAGCTTCAAGAACTTCATGAACTGGAGCTGAAACAACTTCACCTGTAGCTTCTTTACGAATACAAAAAACTTCTTCTATTTTCTTACCTGCAGCATCTGCTTGTTTCCAACCAGTTAGTCGTTCTGCAACCTTGTTCATTATCATAACGCATCCATTGACATCAGTGGAAATAACAGCATCACCAATGGAAAGAAGTGTAGCAGAATACACACTTTCATTGAGATGCAAAGCATCGGCTGTTTTTTTAAGCTCATTAACCTGAAGCTGAAGATTTTCTCGTAAAAGCTTAGCTTTTGTGCGAACAGAAGCAATTAACCAACATGCGAAAAAACTTAGAACCAAAGTAATAAACAGAATAATTAAAACATGTAATTTATATCCATGTTCATGTAACGGAGCACACTCTAGTTTAGAAACAAATGCCACTCTCTCCGCATAAATGCATGCGGTAGCAATAAAAAGAAACAGAGCTACTGGAATATACATCACAAAAAACCTGCGTATAAACTCGCCACGAGGCAATTCATCCGTTTTTTTATTGTTTAAATGGCTCTTAAATACCATCTCACATCCTTTTTAACTCTAATTAGTAAAACATTTCAAACCCTACATACTCAATAATCTACTAAATACTAACAGATAGCAAACATACTGACAAGCCTAATATTAAACTTTGTCAAACAATACCTCAATTTTTCGATTGAACACCCTTTTTGGCGGGGTCACGGACCCCGACCCTACAGTTGCGGATGCTGCAACCAAAGCTAAAAGGTTGATTGCAAATGGCTTCTGTAGGGTCGGGGTGCTTCACCCCGCCTTTTAA
>JAQICX010000108.1 GCA_027858345.1 Kiritimatiellia bacterium
TTGGAATAGTGTGCACTCATTTGTTGAGAGTGAGTTTTTTATCACTCTCATTTGATTTGTTTTTTGTTATTTAAAAATAGTAAATTCAAGTAATTTAGAATTCAAAATTAAGCATTTAGCATTCCAAGGCCTTTACCGCATTTGGCAAAATCTATTATCTTTTTTATTCCGTTAAATTTGTTCTCTCAACAAGTATTATACGAACGTTCGTAAAATAAGGTCTTTCAATATTTTTGTTAATAATCTCAAAGAGCATTTTTTTGCTCCTTGACGGTAGAAAATTGTAAAACTCAAGTGATTTATTAGCTTATAATAATAAAAACAATCAAGTAATTCAACATTAATCATTTATAATTCATCATTCCAAAGCATGTGCTTTGCCCACAGCTTCGCCCTGTTAATTATGCACTAAGTAGCACATAACAAGGGACTTAGTGTTTGTAATAACTTTTTGGTACAAACATGTTTTTACAAGAATTTGTCACTATTATATCTAATATTGTTGAGAATTGCAATAGTTTTTTCGTTTTTTATTAAAAAGAAGTTGACATGGTTCGTAATATGTGTTTATATGCGTATTATACGTATGTTCTTATAATACGAAGTGTCAATATTGAGAATGTGAGAATTTGGGGTAAAATGATTCGTAATATACCTTATACAAGGGTTTATACGAACGTTCGCATAAAACGATATTAAAGAAAATAAAAAATTAACTTGTTGATTATGAGCGTTTTATAGTTATTAATAATTTTGTTAATGCAGCAAAAAGCAGGTGTTATGTTGCCTGGGTGATATTTTGCGACAGTGGGAAACGCCAGAAATCAATTACATATTAAGACTTAAAAATTAATAATTGAGGAATCGCATTCGCTCATATATGAATAGTAAAAGGGAAACCACAAATCTAACGAATAAGAAGATTGACCGCAAAGTGAAAATCTGCTAGATCTGCGTCATCAGCGTTCTCTCACTTGCATGCTGGCTCTACTAGTCCCGCAAGGCGAGGAAGGATCGTTGCGTTACCCCTTTTTCTCTGTATTCTCCTTGTCGTGCAGTAGGAACCGCTGCTACAGTTACAGTCCGGCCTCTGCTGAGACCGGCTACAGTTTTCCGCGCCGAAGCGACGCGGCTACAGTGCCGAACTGGAGCTCGGCGTTTCCAGTAGGAAAAAAGGGAAAATGAAGGGAGAAGGCTATAATCTTCAATATTTTTAATAACCAGTTTGACATTGTTTTTATGGAGCAAATAGTTCAGAAAGACCATTCAAGACTTCTTGCTGAGTATCGGTTGATATCTTGCCTATTTTTTTGACAAGTCGGATTTTATCGACTGTGCGAATTTGATCGAGTACAATTTGAGCAGATATGTTTTGAAATATGCAGTTAATTCTAGTGGGATAGGATCTACCTTTTGATGTCATAGGTGCAACAATCACTGTTGATATATTATCGTTCATTTCGTTTGGAGAAATAATAAGGCATGGACGAGTCTTTTTTATTTCATGTCCACGAGTTGGGTCTAAGGAGATTAAGAATACGTCAAAGCGTTTCATTCTTTCCATTCCCATTCTTCATTATCCCAATCTGATGACTCTTCGGCAACGCAATCAAAAAGAATATCGTCTTTATTTTGAGCCATAGCCTGAAATGTCTTATTCCAACCTGTACGGGGCTTGTGAGCAGAACGTATTACAAGTTTATGCTTATGAACTTCCAGGTTTACTTCACCATCAAATCCACATTGCTGGAATATGGCTTTTGGTATTTGTATGTCTACTGAGTCTCTATTTTTTTCTATAGCTATTTTCATGTTGCCAATTTAATTCTATTTTAGTTATAAGTCAAGAAAATAAAAATATACACAGGTATGAAAAAACATATCTGTGAAAATCTGCTAGATCCGTGTCATCAGCGTTCTCTCACTTGCATGCTGGCTCTACTAGTCCCGCAAGGCGAGGAAGGATCGTTGCGTTACCCCAAGACACTTGCAACGAAGATCGTTGCGTTACCCCAAGACATCCGCTTAATCAGCGTTTCTTCACTCTCGGCTCACAGAGCCGACTCTACAAAACGTATTCCTCCACACGACCTGTCAGCAGTAGTCAGCTTGCTGCGAAGGCGGAAGTGCACTATTTACTATTTACAATTAACCATCAACAATTGTTTGTCCCTGTCTAACTGTCTACTGCGTCCTGCATAGCGAAGCGAAGCATGGAACAGTCTAACTGATCATCCATTTACCATCAACAATTGTTTTGCATCGTCCCCAATTTTTAATTTTTAATTATTAATTATTAATTATTAATTTTAAATTGATTTATCTACCGTCACAACCGCACCTTGTCGGCAGACGCTTTTGCATGCACCACATTTAATGCATTTGTCCTGGTCAATAAGGTGTCTTTTATATGGAGCAGGTTTAATCGCTTCTTCCGAACAAGCTCTTGCACACATGCTGCATCCAATGCAATCAGTGCTAATTTCAAAAGTTGTTAACTCTTTACACACCCCAGCTTTGCAATATCCATTTACATGTTCGATATACTCATCTCTAAACCATCTGATGGTTGAGATAACCGGGTTTGGCGCCGATTTTCCAAGACCACACATACTGCCCTGCATTACCAGTTTTGCAAGCTCTTCCAACTTGTCGATATCGCTCAGCTGACCTTTGCCTGTGCTAATCTTATTTAATATCTCATACATTCTTGCAATGCCGACTCGGCATGCCGTGCATTTTCCGCATGATTCAGATTTGGTAAACTCAAGAAAATATTTTGCGATATCAACCATGCAGTCATCTTTATCCAAAACAACCATGCCTCCTGACCCCATAATTGCATTCATGTCGTTGAGCGATTCATAATCGACCGGCGTATCAATTTTAGAAACAGGAATACAACCACCGGAAGGACCACCAATTTGTACAGCCTTTAAGTGTTTGCCATTAATCACCCCGCCACCAATATCTTCAACAATATCTCTGAGGGTTGTTCCCATCGGCACTTCAATCAATCCTCCACGATTGATTTTTCCTGCTAGGGCAAATGTTTTTGTTCCCTTGCTGCTATCTGTTCCATACTTAATAAAATCTTCTGCACCATAATGTAACAGCCATGGAATCGTTGCAAATGTTTCAACATTGTTTATCAAGGTTGGTTTGCCTTTATATCCACTGACCGATGGATATGGTGGACGGTTTCTTGGTGTTCCTCGTTTGCCCTCTAGTGCTTCAATAAGAGCAGTCTCTTCACCGCATACAAAGGCTCCTGCACCTTGAACAATCTGCAGGTCAAATGTCATACCTGTATCAAGAATGTTTCCGCCGAGAAGATTGTGCTCAATGCATTGACTGATAGCAGACTCAAGTCTTTCAATTGCCAACGGGTACTCATCGCGAATATAAACATACCCTTTTGATGCCCCAACTGCGTGCGCAGCAATAATAATGCCTTCAATAACTCTGAATGGAAATGATTCAAGAAGCATTCTATCCATAAAAGCACCAGGGTCTCCCTCATCAGCGTTGCATATAACAAATTTTTCATCACTCTGTGCATTGCTTGTTAGCTGCCATTTTATGCTTGTAAGAAAGCCTGCACCACCTCGTCCTCGCAAACCTGCTGTCTCAATTGTTTTAATAATCTCAGACTTATCTGAACATAATGCCTTTTTAAAGTTATCCAATTCGGCATTGTCAAAATATGTACATATCTCATCTGGCTCAATTCTGCCAGAACCTTTAGTTGTAATTTGTACCTGCTTTGCATTATATTCATGGCTTTCCAAATCAAGAATTTCCTCCATAGTATAATGGTGAATCTTGTCATCATTAGAGGTCAATAGTTTATCCAAAACACTATTCATTTTGGCTTTGGTTGAGTCAATAAATGATTTTGGCGCAGAATGTTTGAGTACAATTTTCTCAACCATATCAGTTGATACGCAACCATAATGTATGTCATCTTCTCCAGATCGCTGAACAAGAATCAACGGTGTATTGTAGGAATTTCCTGTGCAGGCTGTCTCTTTGATGCTGACATCCAGGTGGTACCTTTCAATGATTCTGTTTAACTCATTCAAAATTTTTTGGCTGCCAGATGCTTGACAACTTGAACAGTTGCAAAGTGAAATTATGCAGTGACCTGTCTTATTCTGACCATCATTGCTTGAATTTGCAGAATTTTGAGACTCCAAAAAGTCCTGCAAAATTGGTGAAATTTCACCTTTTGTCACTTTGCCATAAATTATGTCATCAATTTGAATTGCAGGTGCAAGCATGCAGCAACCCAAACATGCAACTTCGGTGACAGAAAACAGCATATCACTATCAGTTTCCTCTGCACTGTCAATGTCCAGATAGTCTTTAAAGTCTTTGACCAATTGTTTTGCACCTTTCACGTGGCAGGCGGCTCCAATACATACTTTAATATTGTGTTTACCCATTGGATGCAGATGAAAAGCTTTGTAAAAAGTCAAAATAGACGTCAAATTTTGTGGTGAAACTTCAATAAATTCAGGCAATTGCGATATAACTTCTTCCGATATATATCCATCTCGTTTCTGTATATCAAGGAGTACAGATATTATATCTTCAGTCCCGCGGTCACCAATTATCAATTGTAAATCATTTTTCATATATCAATACTAATATATTTAATCATATTCGTAAATGTGAAAATGAAGAAAAATATTTTTTATGTAAACTCTTTTTGTTCTTCATCGTCTAAACACGCATAACAAGTTTCTTGTTGGTTAGTTAATCTCTTTAAATGATGATTTATGTTGCATGGTTGCAATAAAGTATATATTATTTAAGGAATTAAAAATATAGGAGTTCATAATGAACACAAAATATAAAGTAATGATGGTTGCATCTGTTTTAGTTGCAAGTTCAATGTTGTCTGTTTATGCAGGTGAAGGCGAAAAAGAACGTGGCGGAAGAAAAGGTCCATCTGAAGAAGAAAGATCTGCTCAAAAAGAAAAAATGGAACAGCACAGAGCTGAGATGCGTGAAAAAATGAAAGCTGAGTGGCAAAAAATTTGTGCATTGCCTGAAGAAGAGCAAGCCGCTGCAAAAGCTGAGTTTCGCAAAAAAGTTGAAAGAATGAAGGCTGAACGCGAAAGACATATGCAGCAAAGAGGCCCAGAAGGTCGGAAGAGAGATGGGGAACGTAAAGGTCCATCAGAAGAACAGAGAGCTGCTCATAAGGAACAGGTTGAAAAACATAGAGCTGAAATGAAAGCTGAGTGGAAAAGAATTTCGCAATTACCTGAAGATGAACAAGCCGCTGCTAAACAGAAATTAAAAGAAAAAATGCAGAAGATGAGAGCTGAACATCAGAAAAATATGCAGAATAGCAAGCCAGAAGCTAAGAATAAAGATAAAGGCATGAAGGCTGACTGCCCAATGAAAGGCAAAGGCATGAAGGCTGACTGCCCAATGAAAGGCAAAAGCATGATGGCTGACTGCCCAATGGCAGACAAATGCATGAAGACTGAATGTCCTATGAAACATAAGGATTCAAAGAAGGTTGCAGATAAAAAAGGCAAAGGCATGATGGCTGACTGTCCTATGAAAACTGATGATTCAAAAAAAGTTGCAGCTCCAAAAGGCGGAAAAGGTCAAAAAGTAGAAGGAAAGAAAGCACGTTCTTCTGACCAAAAAAATGCTGCAAAAAAAGAACAGTGGGCTCAAAAAGTTAAAGAAATTGAAGCAAAAATAGCTCAACTACCCCCAGAACAGCAAAAAGAAGCTAAAGCAAAGCTCGAACAGAAAAAGCAACAAAAGCTTAAAAGAGAAGAGCAAGCTAAAAAGAATAAGGTTACACAGGAATCAGTAAACAAACTTATTGACGAGTTGTAAATAGGGGACTACCAGCTTATTCATCAGCTAGTGATGAATAAGCTTGGCATCTTCAAACAAATGTATAGATGGTTTTTTTGACATGAATAAAAATATTATTAAAATTATATTTCTGATCTCTGTTGTCGTAAGCACAACGGTTTTTGCAAAACACGATGATGATAAAAATCATAATGTTAATAGAGAAGTAGAAAGATTGCTACATCTGAAAGCAGAAGATCCAACTAGATACGAGCAGGAGCTTAAAGAATATAGGCAACGTCTAGCAAAAAAACTTAAAAATCTAAAAGAGAAGAACCCTGACAAATACGAAGAGTTGAAAAGCCAAACAGTGGAGAATAGACGTTCTTTTTATGAAAGTGAGTTCAAGAGACATCCGGAAGAACGAGAAACAATTTATAACTCATATACAAACAGGTTACAAAAAAGACTTACATATTTGCAGAAAAATAACCCTGATGAGTACGAACGATTAAAAAAGCGTGTAGAAAACAACGCAGAAAACTTTAGAAAAAAAGGTATGAGACCTCCTCCTGAACATTTCTTTAAACCAGAACACCCAGTTAATAAGAAAACTATGGACAAAGTAAAACAGATTAAGGATCTCATTGACACATTACCTCCGGAAGAGCAGGCAGAAGCAAGAGCTAGACTTAAAAAGAAACTGGAAGAAAAAAGAGATCGGGTACACAGAAAAGAAGTAGAACAAGATGCAGGATTTGGACCACGCCAGCCAAAGGATGAGCGTCAGCATCAGAAAACCAATTAATAAAGTGAAATATGTTTATGCTCCATAATGAATATGATTATACCAATATTGACGAACAGGATATCATAAATCGCGTTCAGACGGGAGAAACTGATTGTTATGAAGTGCTTGTTAAAAAGTATCAACAAAAAGCATTTCAAATTGCTTATGGCGTGACGAGTAATTATGACGATGCTAAAGATGCAGCTCATGAAGCATTCATAAGTGCTTTTAAAGCTATTGGAACATTTAAAAAAAATGCAAAGTTTTCAAGTTGGCTCTATACAATAGTTGTCAACAAGAGTAAAGACAAGCTCAGGGTTCGCCAAAGAAACTATCGAATGGTTTATATTGACAAAGCAATAAAAAACGAAGAGAGCGAGAGTTTTCTGGAATTGAAAGATGAAAAAGGGAAGTCAGCCGTTGAACTATTGGAGCTAAAAGAACTTGGTGACAAAATTCAAGTAGTATTAGAAAGTCTGCCGGATAGCCAGCGAACAGCATTTACATTACACCATATAAATGGTTTTGCTCTGGCAGAAGTTGCGGGAATTATGGGTAAAGGCTTATCGACAATCAAAACACATGTACGTAGAGCAACTTTAGAACTAAGAAATAGACTGGATGGTGAATTATGAAAAATATAGATGTAGAAAATTTAGGAAAAAATTATTCTGTCAAAAAGATGACCGAAGAAGATTCTATGAACTTTTCTTCAAATGTTATGCAAAGCATAAAAAATGATGATTCAGTTCAGAAAGTTCATTTACACAAAAGAACAATCTTTTCCAAGTATTCAATGATTGGCAGTTCAGTTGCAGCTGCTCTAGTTGGAGCTCTTTTATTCTTCTCAAGTGTAGATAATAGCAAGCAAGCAGCTCTTGATGAACTGGAAGCTACTGATATAATGGCTATTTTGAATAATCTTGGTGAAGATAAAGTTCTTGTAAATGATGATAGCGATATCTTGTATCAGGAAATCTTACTCGCAGGTGATCTGCAGGAAAAACTCTAAAGCTAGTTAGACAGTAGACAGTTAGACAGGGATAAACAATTGTTAATAGTTAATTGTAAATAGTAAATAGAGCAATCCCGTGGGTAGGAAGCGTTGTAGAGTCGGCTCTGTGAGCCGAGGGTAGTTAGGGTTTGCTGTTTTTCCATAAAAGAAATACCTGCGGTAGCTATTCCAACATTTACCATTTACTATTTACAATTAACCATTTCCTTTATTCAGTGGATGGTTCTTCTTTTTCTTTGAAGAAGTATCCGATTGGATCTCGCATTCTCTCAAATAGGTATTTCCAGAATCCTTCAGAGTATGGTCTTGCTTTTGAGTAGACGTATGTGTCAGAAATATATCCTTTGTTCATAAGAGTTTCAAAGATTCTAACAGCAGCCATATTGTGTGCAATTTCATTTGGATGAGCATCAAGTCCGGGAAGAGCTTGTAACCTCATAGATGACTTTCCTGCATAAATATCCAGAAGGTCTATGTGTTCGATATTAGCACCTTCCAGAACAGCATTAATTTTGTCATGAGCAAACTGGAAAGGATACCGAGGTTGATCTACAACAGAGACAGAAGGGAACATAACGGCTATAAATTTAATATTATTTTCATCGCATACAGCTTTGAAACTCAGTAAAGCTGACTTCATCTGCTGCCATCCTGCATAATCATCGCTATATAGATTTCTATAGTACTGACCTGTTGCTTTTTGACACCTTACATACTCAGATTTAATGTATATTAATGAGAGTATTTGGGATGGCTTTAATATTGGTGCTAACCATTTGGGAGGCACTCTTGGGAGTCTCGCTTTTTTCCATTCACTGTGCAGTGTTTTGTCCCTCATATTTTCTGCATCATTGAGGCACATAGAGAGAATAATGACATCGGGTTTAAAACTTACAGCTATTTTCATATAGCTGTTATATTCTTCTTCAGTAGAAAGCCCACCCTTTGCCAAAAGAAACACATCGGCCGGTAAAGTCTTATCATTGTAATTTAAAAATGATTCAAGTCTATCTGCAAATCGGTCATAAGGCTGAATACCAGCGCCATTTGCAATTGAGTCGCCAATAACAACAACTGTAAGTTTATTTGTAACACCTCTTGTCCAGACGTGTCGTTGTTCTGGGGCTTGGGAATAGACATAATCTCCTCTATCAAAGATTTTTGCAACCTTATCAGGTTTATTCTTAGATAGAACTCGTATGCCTATTTCCAAAACTACCAGGCATAGAAAAAGAGAGAAAAGAGACAGAAGCAGGCGTTTTATAATTATAGTCATTTTGTTTTGCCAATATATATTGATTTAAAAGTCATAATTATACATTTTAATCTTCCAATAATCAAATATAAATATTTTTTATGATTTTTGTCCTTAATTTTTCGGTTGAGTTATTGCATGACGGCATATCCGTCGGTCAACGACCGACGCTACAGCCATTAATTTTGCAATTAACCGTTAAATTGCACATTTCATACTGTAGTGGCTGTCGTTGACCGTCTAAAAATATTTTTCCAGTTTGTCACCCACTGTGTTCTCCATCATGTCCGCCGTAGCCCGGAACGGCGAAGGCTGGAAGCTCGCAGAGCGAAGCATGGAAACGAAAAAAAAGGATTAAAAAAAATAGCTGATTTTCTAGGTCACTTCTCCCGCCTGTGGGATCGTTGCTGTCGCAGGCTCCAGCCTCGCCAAGGCGTTTACACAAACGCATATATTCATCTCCAGACGAAAAATTAAGGAAATCTAATGATTTTGGAAAAAGATATTGACATTTTTTGTCAATTTGATATCTTACGAGCCGTTTTATTAAACGAAAATTCCGGCGTAGCTCAGCGGTAGAGTAGGTGACTGTTAATCACTTGGTCGCTGGTTCGAATCCAGCCGCCGGAGCCATTTCTCTAATATTAGTTCCCTAAATCCGTCTTAATCCATATTCAAGTTATCTATGTTATTAATTATCAGTGTATATCCGTAGTACAACCCTTTGTTTTCTAGTTTTTTATGATCGATTATTTTTTGAGCATTTCTAACGATTTTATTATAAACAACCTCCACGACAACTTTATGCATGTCAACTTTTCATGATAACGAGGGTCCCGCAAGGCGGGACTCTCAAACCTTGCAAATCAACCTTAGTCCGCCAAAGCTCCTCCCGCTTTTAGGGGAGGTGTCCGAGGAACGAGGACGGAGGGGTTCTTCATTTAATATTGGACATTGAATGTTCCAATGCTTCGTCTCCGACTACACAGGACTCATCGGCTATGCAGGACGCTGTCATTTCTCATTACGGCATACACTGCTCACAGCAAGTACAAGCTTTGCTTGTTTGTTAAACCCAGGGCGCTGCCCTGGACTATTATATTACGCCCTTTCAGGGCTTGCAATTGCAAAGCAATTGCGTATTTCAAAGTTGCTAACATGCATTGTTCCATAATTCCGTAGAGCGTGACTAGCAAAGCTAGCCGAGTAGGAGTTTTTGCGAACTAAAGTTTTTTTGTAGAAATAACGTTTAGCTTTCCGCGCCCATGGGACGCAGCTACAGTGTGAAGCATCAATTTAACCTTTGCTTGTTGAGTCAGTCTGTAGCCGAGTCGCTTCGGCTCGGGATTGTTTTGACTAATAACTAGAAGTTAATAACAATTCTTAATTTTTAATTGACAATTGTTAATTGACCGTTGGTGGTACCTCGGACGGAGTTGCAGAGCATGATTTTTTCTGCGTTTTTAAGATCCTGAAGGGTGATGTTTGTCTCTTGGGCATTTAGCTCTTTTATCATTTTGGCTCGCCAAATTCCAGGTAGGAGTCCACAAGACAATTTTGGTGTTTTCCAATGATCATTTGATAGCACAAAAATATTTGAGATGCATCCTTCTGTGATAAGATCATTTTCATTTGTAAATATCACTTCATCATAGCCCTGACTTATGGCATCTTTGAAAGCTTTGTTATAAAATTCTCTTTGAGTTGTCTTGTGATATAAAAAAACATTTTTTGAATCGACTTTATCTTTTGAAATTAGGACTTTTATGTTGTTTTTCCATCCTTCATTCTGCAATTCTGTTATGGCTACATCAATGTCATTTTCTGTGATTTCAAAGCGGACTCGTGCAAGTTTGCAGTTTTCGAGTTCAAGTTGTTTTTTAGTATCATTGACAGCATTGTTCCAGTTGTCATCAGACCACTTTCGATGGAAGTAGGCTGTTGACTGTTTTGCTCTAGTCATGTGGGCATCTATTCCAATGAATCCATCGTTTTGTCTGTAAAGCATTGTTTCAATGAGATTGACCTTTATGTTTTGGTGCGATGCAAAATTGCTCTTAAGAAGGCACTCTTTCCATTCAGATTTTTGTTTTGAATCGGCCACAATGCCACTGCCGACACTTAGTTCTGTTTTGTTTTCTTCACATATTAATGTTCGGATTGCCACGTTAAAACACATTTTTTTGTTTGGCAGTATGCACCCAATAGAGCCTGTATATACTTTTCGGGGTGAACTTTCTAGCTCATTAATAATTTCCATTGCCCTGATTTTTGGTGCACCAGTAATTGATGCGGCGGGAAACGTTGCTTTAAGTATGTTTTCAAGATTGGTGTTTTCTCTAATCTTTCCATGAACTTTGCTGATCATTTGATGCAATGTTTTGTATGTGTCCACATGGAATAGGGGATCAACATATATAGAGCCAGACTGACAAATTCGACCAAAATCATTTCTTACCATGTCCACAATCATTACATTTTCTGCCTGATCTTTTTTGCTTTTTGATAGTTTTTCTGCCTGATCAAGATCCTGCTGGAATATTGGTTTACGCTTAGCAGTTCCTTTCATTGGAAGTGATATTATGCTGTTGTCATTTTGCTCAATAAAAAGTTCCGGCGAGATGGAGACAATCTTTGTTTTACCCATGTTTACGAATGATGCATATGGTACAGGATGACTGTTTGCTAAAGACAAAAATAATTTCTCGGGCGAATCAATTGCTTTTCCAAATAGTCTGATTGTAAAGTTTGCCTGATATATGTCACCAGCTCTGATGTGTTCAAGTATGTCTTTTATCTTTTGGTTATATTCTGTCTCTGAAATATCTGGTTTAAAGAAGTTTGGAGGTAAAGCATATGTCTCTTCCGGAATATCTTTGATTTTTGTAAAACTATCGTATATGCCCAAAAATAGATATGGAAAGTTTTTAAGTTTTTTGCATTTGAATGCACTATCAAAAACTATTGATGCTTCGTATGAGATGAATCCGGCAATGAATTTATTGTTGTCAACTGCAATTTGAATCTGCCGGATTGCATTGAGTATGTCATTTGGGTTGTCAACCTGAATGATTTTTTCAGGGTTGCAGAACAGGCCGAATTCATTGCTGTTCGGCAATTTGCAGATTATTGTACCTGGCTTATTTAGTTGTTCTAGTATGTTCATAATTTAAAATTGTATATTCCAATTCTCAAATATCCCAAAAGGACTCAATGACTCTGGACTCAGGACTCTCGATCAAAGAGAATTCATCTGTTTTCACACTGTAGCGGCGGGCGCTGACCGCCGAACATAAAAAACACCGCCGGAGGCATTCCTCAATTCGTAATTCGTAATTCTTAATTCGTAATTAGTTCTGTCCCATGAGCCAAAAGCAAACAACTCTCAACCTTAATCTTAACCTGCGAGCATAGCGAGCGAGCTATCATTGATTTTACTTCAGTAGGGCTCGGACTCGTGCGAGCTCTGTTACGCTCCAGGCCTGTGCGGGGCATCCACGAACAGTATGAGGAGCATCGCCATCTGCAACTTCCGTTAACTGGCATATGCAGTCAGTATTTAGTTTGACTTCGACACTGCTTAGTATTGATTTTGCAGTCTGCTTGATTTCCTCACCATATGTAACATATAGAGCTTCCGGATATAGTGGGAATACCCATCCCCAGCATGTTCCATTGTGGTATGCGGGTTTGCGTCTCGTGTCTTCATCGCCTTCATAATGTCCCCAATATGGGTTGTGCGGATCATTAAGAAGGTTTCCATTTTCATAAATACTTAAAGGCGTCTTGACGCTTCTTTTTGAAAGACTTCGTATTGTCCCTGGAGCAATCAGCTCAGAACATGCATTAAGAATTCCTTTTGCAGTTTTTTTGTCTTCAATTGCACCAAGAGTGATTGCCAGCAGTTGGTTTGGTCTTAGAGCATCGTCGACCTGCGCATCTTTTGGCATTTGACCAATGTTAGCATTCAGACAGTCGGCAAGATATCCATCTTCAAGAAGATAGTAATCATGTATACTTTTCTGCACCTTTTCAGCTAGTTGGCGATATTCCGCAGATATTTCCGAAACAAACTTTAGTGCGGCGTACCATAGAGCTTGGATTTCAATTGGGTATCCTTCTCGCGGAGTCCCAGCGGGATAGTTTGTGTCCATCCAAGTGTAGTGCGAAGGACTGAAAATGAGGCCTGTGCCTTCATCCATTTTGATATTGTTCTTTGTGCCTTTTATGTAGCCTTCAACAATTGAAATTATTGTGTCGGAAACTTTTCGTCCATTTCCGCAGTCTGCTTCAAGGAAGTCATTCGTTTTTTCAGCTTTGTAGAGGTCTGCGCATACAATGCAATACCAAAGTGGAGCATCTGATGTATCTCTGTTGGAGTCATCGTTACCCCTAATCATGTTTGGCAGTGTTCCATCCTTTTCAAAACGTGCAAACTGCACAAGGATTGTTCGGCAGTCATCAAACATTTTTTTTGCAATCATTCCCCGCAGACATATTAATGTGTCGCGTCCCCAGTCAAGAAACCATGGGTAGCCGGCAATTACAGTTTTGCAATCATCTCGCTTAACAACAAAGTCTTTGATCATTGCATCTTCAAATTTATCAATGTTTTCTATTTTTTCAACAGAGTTGTATTTGACAGAGTCACCTTTTTCAAGCAGCAGGTCATCGAAGTTCTCATCGCCATCCATTATTACCGCAGCGGTGAATTTGATTGTTTCATTGGAACTTAGGTCGCTTTTAAAATATCCCGGACTAAAAAGATCGGAATCAGCTTCAAGTCCTCGAGTTGCTTCAAAAGGTCTATGCACCATATAAATCCACTCGTTGTCATCATAGAAGTGAGCGGTTGTGCTTTGCATTCTCATGTGATAACCCTGATTAGCAAATGTGAAACCATTTCCAAATCCCTTGATTGCATATGGCCAGCTTTTTTCAATTCCGGCAGCAAATGATTTGGTTACTTCATGGTTTGTGCGGTTCTCAATATCAGGTCGCACTACAATTTGTATTGGATTCGTTGCGTCAAGCAGTCTTTTATTGTTTGAGTCTTCATTTCTTTTGATATACATGAAGATTCCATTATAGTTTTCCTTCATGCCAAATGATATTGTCAGGGCAACAAATTTCCCCATTCCTATTGGCACCTCAAAATTCCAGAAAACATTATTATGTTCATCTTTAGAAAAGGTTTTTAGGCAATCAATATTGATTTCAGTTGAGTAGTCACGATAAATTGCCCATGCTCTGCATCGAGAAAGCATGATATGTCTGTCAACAGGAACATCATGGTGCATGTTTGCAGCCAGCATTGCATCGTATATACTGTGCAACGTGCCCCATGAACCTCTAACCATCGCCATTCCACCCCGTTCGTTGGTGCATAGTGCAGAACAGTTTTCTGCAATCACTTCAGCTCTTGTGAAACTCGTCTGGACCTCGATGCTGTTGCCTTTGCCTGCAAAATATATGCACCCAGTTTCCCTTTTATTTTGCTCGCTTCCATACTGAACAACATCAATCTTAACTTGTTTTCCATAGTCTTTAGATAAGTTTGGATTAGGAATTAAGACAAACCATTTGCCATCAGCTTGTGGAAGTGATCGAAACAGCAATGCATCTCTTTCGTCAGAATGAATTGTAAGAGAAAAACGTTTATCGCAAGTGACATACGCATAATAATTCCATGCAACAACCGGAACTCTGAATTTGTCTTCTGACCAGTCGATCACTTCAGTAGGTGATGGACAGTCGTCAATCTCAGGGTTGTCAAAACCATATAGGCACATTGCACAGAATTTTGATGGATTAATCTTTAAACTAGCAGCCAGCTCATCCGGCGTCTTTTGTAAATCAATTTTTCCAGTCAGATACTCCTGGGCTTCCATTGCAACAGCCTTGAGTGTTTGAGTTGTAGAAACTTCGCAGAGCGAATTCTGCAGACTCTCAACTTCCTGGAGTTGTACAATATTGGAGGGATCATCTGTCAAGCAGAGAACTTCAGCTGCAGCAAGCTCACAATAAAAATCACCATTATTCAGCTCTATCACTTTGTCAGACAGCATATCAAAGAGTTGACACGAGCCTCCAAATTTATCAGTGTAAAAAGATATACTGCATTGGTTTTCATTGTCCAGGTTGAACAGACATATAACTTTTTCTCCAGTTGCCTGATTCTCTCTCAATATAACTAAACTATTAGCTCCATCGTGTGGCTGGACATTCACCAATGCCCCATTAAAGAATGAACTGTTTGTTCTGAGAATTGCATTGATTTTTTTTATAAAGGCAATTTGATTGTCTTGGTTGCCCCAGTTTAGTGGAGTTGCTCCGTGAACTTCGACCTTTTGTTTGGCAAACCACTCAACCCCGTTTGTAATTCCGTAAGCACCATTTGACGAAACTAATGCAGCCAAAGCAACTCGAAGTTTTGCATACTTGCGTGACACAGTTGCAAGTCGGTTGTTATCGTGCGTTTCAGCATAATTTATTATAACACCCTTTGTTAAAGATGTTTTCTTATCCGTAGGGATGTTGTATTCAAGCTCACTTCTGTTATACTGTTGAAAGATTTCAGAGTATGCCCAGTTCATTCCGCAGACTGCAAGCAGTTGTTCCATAATCCATCGGTAACCACCAAGATTCTCAAGCAGGAAGACAGTATCCGGGAATGTTCTACGAACCTTAGCAATTATATACGTCCATGCTTCTCCAGGAATCATATAGCCAGCATCGCAGCGAAAGCCGTCGACACCATTCTGACACCAGAAATAGAAAACAGATGCCATATATTCCCATGCTCCCTTGTGGCTGTAATCAAGCTTTGAAAGATCATCCCAAGTTGTACCCCAAGCACCAGGCGAAAGAAAGTTGTTGTTGCCATCGCGTTCAAACCATTCAGGATGTTCAATCTGAAGTTTTGATGCCCAGCCGGTGTGATTGATAGGGATATCCATAAAGATTCTGGCTCCCTTTGCGTGTATTGCATCAACAAGTTCAATAAATTGTTCTAGAGGGGTGGTTCGTTTATCTAATACAGCATATGCAGGGTCAACATTAAAGTAATCCAGCACAGCAAAAGGACTTCCAAAAGTTCCCATTTTGCCATAAGTTGTCGGTACTGGATGTATTGGCAGCAATTGTATTGTTCGGAATCCTAACTCATCAACAATTTCAGAAACCTTGCTTTTAAGATTTCTAAAAGTTCCCGCAGGAGGAATAACTGTGTAACCATTGTCTTCCATATCTTGTGAAACTATTTTGAATCGTTCGCCTATTTCTTCCAAAGATTCGTCTCTAAATTGCCTTACAAAAGCTGTATAAACATTGTTTGATGCATAAGTGTGGGCTGGTTCAACCTTTATCTTTGTGTTTTCACCGTTAGGCCAAATTAGTTTGCCATCTTCTCTTAACACATAGGCCTTACCTGCAAAATTGCCGGTCTCAAGAAGTGGAATCCTGATTGAGTATGAAAAATCATCAATTTTTTTCATTGGCAAATCAAACCAATCTGTTGCCCCGATAGGCTCATTTTTTTCAACCAAGGCAATGACTTCAAGACGTTGGCGTCCTGCATGTCCTAAATTTGTTCTGAAAAATGCACAATCACCCTGAATTGCCTCATCAAGTCTAATCTTAAATTCCAGCACATCACCTCTGCACTTTAAAATATAACTTGCTGTAGCCGGAATATGCTCAATAATATTCATATCAACCTTCTAACTTTTTATACATCCACACTTGAATTTCAATTTTTGCAGTATATCAAACCGCAAACAAAGATGCAAATGAATTTGCGAGAAGTACTAAGTGCCCTTGATTTTTCGGTTGTATAGCTTTTCTGTCAGCGGTCCAGCTATTAAGGTTTAGTAGCTGGATGACCCTCCCATTGTGCAGTTTAATATTATATTGCCAGCAGGGAGAAATACCCCTCCGTTCTCGTTCCTCGAACACCTCCTCCCGCAGAGCGGGACTAGCAAAGCCAGCCGCGGAGGAGCTAATACGTCCTCGGCGTCCGTTGACAACAATTTCAATGTTTATCACCCAAAAAGGCAAAAAAAGAAAAATCAATCCCTGATTTTATTAGCCGAAATGCATGTTTTTCATTCCAACCGAAAACTAAGGTTTTCGACCCTTGATTTTTCGGTTGAGTCATTGCATGACGGCATATCCGTCGGTCAACGACCGACGCTACAGGAGTTAAGTTTTGCAATCAACCGTTAAACTGCACATTTCATACTGTAGTGGCGGTCGCTGACCGTCTAAAAATATTTTTCCAGTTTGTCAACCACCGTGTCCTCCATCATGTCCGCCGTGGTCTAGGTTGTGCTACTATTAAACATCACTACGATTCAATCATAAATTATCCACAAAATATTACGAAGAACCTATTTCCCTTGCTTTGACTTTGAAAAAGTTTGACATTTTATATGTGTATGATAGATTTCAGAAAAATCATATTTTAAAGCTGGCGGAGGCAGCGGTGATAAGTAATAGGTAGGAAGTGATAAGAATGCTAAGAGCTCGCTTTCGCTTTCTAAGTGCCTTCGGCGCGGCGGGTAGCTCATGGTTTGTTTTAGTCGAGAGTCGTTAGTCCTTAGTCCTGACGAGCTAGCTAGGCTAGTCCCGTAAGGCGGGACTTTACATAGCACTGTGCTCTGTAAACTTTTTTGGAATAATATTATTGAAAAGGAGACAATTATATGAAAATAGAAATATCTAATGAAAGGAATACCCCTCCCACCTCGCAGGCGAGGTGACCTCCTCCCGCAGAGCGGGACTAGCGAGCTAGCCGGGGAGGAGCTTTGGCGTACTAGGGTTGACTTGCAGACACAACACCTGTAGCGTCGGTCGTTGACCGACGAGCAGAGGTTGGGATAAAATAAAACAGTTTGTATTCCAACGTGCCGGGTATAGCTTGGAGAGCGAAGACTGGTTGCTTTACACTAAAACAGGTCTGCAAAGAGTATCAAAAAATTAAAAGAACCTATTATTGAACAAGGAGACAATATGAAAGACAACAGTGGATTTATTTTTGCGTTTGAACTAAATAAAAATGGACAAGAAAGCGAACTTAGTTTTCAAGATGTTAAGGATTGGAAGCCAAATGGCAACATGCTTTGGGTGCACCTGGACTACAAAGGGAATGATGCCGTTGAATGGCTGTCCAATGGAAGCGGTGTTTCCCCCATCATTGTAGAGGCTTTGACAACTGAGGAGACTCGTCCAAGAAGTCTTGTACATAATGGAGGAATGATGTTGATTCTGCGTGGTGTGAACATGCATTCCGGAGCAAATCCTGAAGACATGATTTCCGTCAGAATGTGGGTTGATACAGATCTAGTTATAACATTAAGTCATCGTGTAGTGATTGCAATTGAAGAATTGCGCCAGGATATTGAAAGAGGTACATGTCCCACAGGACCAGCTGCATTTATTGAAGACCTATCTGACCGAATGGCCATGCGCATGGGGGTCGTGATCTCGGATATAGAAGATGATATTGATGAGCTTGAGGATGAAGTAATCACCAGTAAAAGATCTGAATTACGTTCTAAAATTGGTGATGCTCGAAGAAGTGCAATTGCTATGCGACGCTATCTTGCTCCACAACGTGATGTTATGACACATTTATACAACGAGAAAGTTGACTGGATGCCTGAAATGGAACGAATGCGTCTACGAGAAATATCAGACCGTACAACTAGATATGTTGAAGATTTGGATACCATACGAGAGCGAGCTACCGTTATGCAGGAAGAACTAAACAATTACATGGCAGAACAAATGAACAAAACAATGTACGTTTTGGCTATGGTTGCAGGTATATTTTTGCCTCTTGGTTTCTTGACCGGATTGCTTGGCATAAACGTTGGAGGCATACCAGGGGCAGACAATAAACATTCTTTTGTGATATTCTGCATAATATTGCTCGGGATTGCATCTTTACAACTGTGGTTCTTTAAGCGCAAAAAAATGATGTAAAAAATGGTGCTGAACAGTTGATAAACGATGGATGTTGAGTAATACTCGGCGTTCCCAGAAAGGCTAAGGCCTCGCTCGAAGTCGATAGTAGTCGTTGAAGTTCTGTAGTCGAAAAAGATTTTTTGGTGGTCATCAGCCTTTGCTCTTCCAGACTACGGCTTGACAAGTCGACCGCCACTACAGTATGAAACTTGCAAACAACGCTGATATTAATGCATAACATCTGTAGCGTAGGTCGGTGACCGACGAGAAATTGAAATTTTTCTCATACGGACGACTGGGATTGCATCCCTCCCGCATGAACGTTGCAGATTAACCGTTGATTTTTGAATAAAACCTGTAGCCGACCTCAGCAGAGGTCGGAAAACATTGTCCGAGGTCTGTCATGTGTGGCGTAGCTCAACTGTGTCTTGCGTAGCTCGAAGAACGAAGCAGGAAGAGTGAAGCCTTATGACCTCGGCTACAGCTGTGAAACTTGCAGTTTAACCTTTGATTGTTGAATGATTCCTGCTTGTCGTGCAGTAGGAACGAAAGCGGATAGCCGAGTCGCTCCGGCTCGGAAGTGCTTTGAAAAAAAGCTAATAACTGCTTGTTGTGAACTGCACAGAACGATTGCCGAACTGAAGAACAGCGTACCCGAAGGCGATGAAAAGTCATCAACGGTGGCGGAAACCATCCGTCGCCTGCGGCAAAGATAAAGTTTGAGAGCTCGCTTCCGCTCGCAGATTGAGATAAAGATTAAGGTTAAGAGCTCACTGAGTTCGCCGGGGTAAGAGTTTTTTTTGCAAGTGGCTTGGGTCACCTCGGGGCTTGCCCCCGTGGAACTACAGATGTTATTTTGCAATTGAACCGTTAGTTCGCAAAAACTCCTCCTCGGCTAGCTCGCTAGTCCCGCTCTGCGGGAGGAGGTGGCGAGCAATGCGAGACGGAGGGGTTATTCATTATTGGATGTTGGACGTTCTTAATCTATTTGTCTTTTTCTCTGCGTCCTTCGTGCCTCTGCGCGAGAATCTCTTTTGGTTGCGGCTCGTCCGCCCTAAACTCTTAGTGCCTCTGTACGAGAAATCTTTTTTCCGTGTCTTCCGTACTACAACCCTTCATTTTCTTGTTTTTTTTGATCGTTTATTTTTTAGAGCATTTCTAAAGGTTTTATTATAAACAACTTCCAATACAATTTTTTGCATGTCAACTTACCTCAACAAGGTGTGTGTGTTATGTGCAAAACATAGGGTTACACACCCGTTATTAGTGGAGCATAGTTTGCCGTCCTGGGAGCGACAACGTCCTCG
>JAQICX010000121.1 GCA_027858345.1 Kiritimatiellia bacterium
TTAGCAATTCTGATTACAGATGGCTAGCTCTGCTAGTCCCGTATGCGGGAAGCGATAGCATGTAGCCACGGGTGTAAACCCGTGGAGATAAAATACAAGCAAGGCTTGTACCTGCTCACGGCAGTGTATGCCGTAATGAAATGACAGTGTCCTCCATCATGTCCGCCGTCTTGTCGCGCCGTAGCCCGGAACGGCGAAGGCTGGAAGTCCAGAATGGCGAAGGAGAGTACCTTCGTGCGATTAAATTTTATCTTCTCCTCAAAGCGATTTAACTTGTGTTGCCATAGGTTTTGCATATATTGCTCTTTATCAAAAAGCAATATCAATGCAAGGACTAATGGCAGCACATTCTTCAAGAATATCCAGCTATTCTTGCTCCCTTTTCGTGCCTTTCGTGGTTCCAAACTCTTACATTTTCCGTGTTTTTGGTGTCTTCCGTGGTTAATAATCTTTTGGTCGCGGCTATGCCGCCCCGTGTCCATCAGTGGCTAAAACTTTCCTTTGCAAACTTATCACTAACCATTAACAATTATTTCTTGTCATATAAATCATTGTTCTATATAATCTCTGCCAATTAATAACCGAGGTAAAATATGTTTCCAAAAAATCAGGCATTTATATTCATTAAACCACATGCAATGAATAACGAATACGTTAATCTTTATATCGACCAAATATTCAAACAATATAAAATCGATATCATCAAATCTGGAACCATTACTGGTCCGGAAATCAAAAAAGAAGGACTTATTGACAAGCATTACGCAGTCAATGCCCACACTGGAACAATTAAAGATCCTTCCGAACTCTTTATCCCAACTGAAGCTGAAGAAAAGTTCCTGGAAACTTTTAATATATCCTGGCAGGAAGCTTTGGATAAATCAATGGTTATCAGCGGGCAATGTTTCCAAGACAAAATGAAACTTGGTTCTGAAGAACTGTATGACCAATGGGGAGAAAATGGATTTACTAAAATTTCAGCTGGCGTCTACGTCTCATTCTTCAAAAAACAGAATTGCTTTGTGCTCAACGGATTCTACACGTCAAACCGAGACATGTTCACAGCCGACTCCGCCACAATAAAATGGTCAATAATTGAATTTGATCCTGAAGAGCTTGACTGGAAAGACTTTCGTAATAATATCATCGGAACAACTGATGCAACAAAAGCAATGCCAAGGTCAATAAGAGGCTTTCTATATGCTAACAAAGAAAAAGCACAACTCAATGTGACATACAAAGAAAATATAATTCATGCAAGTGCTTCACCATTTGAAGCCCTAATTGAAAAAGATACATGGTTACACAAAAACTTTGATCCAAACATCGACCCTCTATTTCGGCTTCTTGCAGAAGACCATATTGATATGGATCAAATTCATGAACTTTACAATATGAATCCTGTTCTGGATTCGCACGGGGAAACCGATACTTTAATCGATCTTCTTGAGGACAAAAATACTCTAGAAGTTGCAAACTTCATCAAATCACTATAAATATAAAAGGAATAAAATATGCCAGCTACATTTGACATGCCAGTAGAAGAACTATTTAAATATCAAGGAACAAACCCTAAACCACAAGATTTTGATGAGTTTTGGGATAAAGGACTTGAAGAAATTGCCAACATGGACTTCAACCCGGAATTTGTTCTTTCTGAATTCCAGGTACCAGGAGCAGAGTGCTACGACCTTTACTTTACAGGCACATTTGGTTCAAGAGTTCATGCAAAAGTTATCAAACCTACAAACCTCTCAAAGCCAGCTCCTGCTATAGTTCAATTTCATGGATATAGCGGTAACGTTGGCGACTGGTCTGGGAAACTGAAATATACAGCATTAGGCTATACTGTCGCAGCTCTTGATTGTCGTGGACAAGGTGGACCTTCAGAAGATAAATGCCAAACATCAGGCACCACATTCAAAGGCAGCATGATTAAAGGTCTTGATGACGAACCTGAAAGACTAGGCTTCAGAAACATTTACCTTGATACAGCAATCATGACTAGAATCATTATGGCCATGCCGGAAGTTGATGAAACAAGAGTTGGTGCTGTTGGCGGAAGCCAAGGTGGCGGACTCACAATTGCATGTGCTTCCCTTGTGCCGGAAATTAAAGTTGCTGCTCCAATATTCCCATTTCTTTCCGACTACAAGCGCGTGTGGAAAATGGATTTGGCAAAAGCGGCATATGACGAAATAACATACTACTTTAAATGCTTCGATCCTAGACACGAAAGAGAAGATGAAATCTTTAATAAGCTGGGATATATTGACATTCAGCACCTGGCTCCAAGAATTAAGGCTAAAATCATGATGGGAACTGGACTTATGGATCAAATATGCCCCCCATCAACTCAGTTTGCGGCATACAACAAAATTACATCTAAAAAAGAGGTAATCTTCTACCCTGAATTTGGACACGAAGGCCTTGCAGACCATGAAGACAAAGTCATGCAGTTCTTCCTGAAAAACCTCTAAATCTCAATCTCTGTAAGGGCGGGCCTTGTGTCCGCCCTCTTTATTCCTTCATCTCCTCAACCAGACCCTGGTTGAACTCATAAGTTTTTGCAGCATTCTCAAGCATTACATCTCCACCTACCGACTTCCATTGAGCAACAAACTCATCAAAGTAATCAATAGGTTTTTCGCCGGTAATAATTTTCACATAAGCAACTTGCTGAAGCTCAATTAAGTCTGCCATATATTTATCGGCATCTTTAACATTGGTTGCTGTTCTGAAAATATCACTCTTACCCCACTCTGGCTTACTGTTTTTTTTGTTCCATTCAAACTCTGATCGAGGAACATATTTTGAAAAATATTCAGGAGAACCTGCTGGCGATAAAAATCCACAATTTGCAACAAAAGGTATACAATCAATCAAGCCTTGAGCACGCCTAACCTCTTTGCTTTTATATGGCTCTAAAAATTTGATTCCTCCATTTTCTTCATCCCAATCCCAATGAACACCCCGCTTGCCAAACTTTGTCTGTTCATATAGCGTTGAATTCACAAGATTGCTTTCAAGTATCTGCAAAATCTTAATGACTTTCTCTGGTTCATCAGCAAGATGCTTACCAAAAACCACCATGCTTAAACTCCCTGCTCCCCAAACATGAGTTCCCTGTTCCCCTGTTGGTCCCACAGGTGGAACAGCTGGTTCAATTCTCGCATTAGGCTGCATATATTTCAACATAGAAACCATTGAACCCTGATTACTCTTGTCAAAATTCATTGTACTTGTTGCATAATTCACATACGCAGTCTTTCCATTACAAAACTTTCTTGTACCCTGTGAATACCACTTATCAATCTGAAAATCAGGATGTATATACCCTTTTTCATACCATGAATTCAGCAATTTCAATGCATCTTCAGCTCTCGGATCAATCCCCCCCCATATAACTTCACCATTTGAGCCAACAATCCAACTAAAAGGTAAAACACCAAAAGCACCAAAAACTTCGGAAAAAGTGGAATAATGATTTTGTATATCACCTGTCATCCCATACATCGACGTGCGATTCCCCTGATCATCATAGCAGACTGCCTCAAAAGCAGCTTCCATATCATCAATTGTAACAGGCACTTCATAGATTCCATTAGTTTCAAGAATATCCATTCTCCAAACTCCAGAACGAGGCAACATGCCAGAGTACCACAAACCAAGAGGTACACCATAAATCTGCCCCTCATATGTGCATTCCAACCAACCCTCAGGAGCATACTCTGAAACCATACGAATAAGTGTAGGACAGTACTCCTTCAACATCTCAACAGGTAAAGGCAATATGAACTCATGATAAGCAAAACTTCGAAGATAGTCACCAGCAGCACCAAAAAAATCAGGAACATCTCCACCGGCAAGCATCAAAGGAAGCTTCGTTATAACCTCCTCTTCAGAAAAATTGCCTAACACATCAATCTTAATATTATATTCATCTTCCAAAAATTTAATCTGCCAACCATCATCATCCACACTATTAGGTAAAACAGTAGTATATTCATATATAACATTAGTATCAACAACAGCTCCACGCCAGTCAAAATCAACATTTAAAGAAACTTCTTCTGCAGCTTGCTTCTTACTCGGTGTGAAAACCCAAAAGAACACCAACAAGCATATAAAATAAAAGACAACCAGACCTCCGCCCGATTGCCCAAACTTAAATTTTTGAATTTTATTCATACATCATCACTTTTTCTTTTGCTCATTAGTTGCCTGGCGAAATGCCTTTCGTTCTTCGATGACGCAGTCACCACATCCGTCCCATAAGTCCCATCCGTCCCATTCTTCTCGCTACAGGCAAAATTGAACGCCGACCGCTGCCTGTCGCCCCGGCGCGGGAAACTCCCGGGAACGCTGAGCTTGAAGGACAAACTCGGCAAAATCACAACATGAGCCGCCTGTCCGCCAGACCATCCGCCAACCCCAGTCCGCCAAAACTCCTCCCCGGCTAGCTCGCTAGTCCCGCTCTGCGGGAGGAGGTGGCGAGCAACGCGAGACGGAGGGGTATTCATTAAAAATTGAACGTTCTCAAACAGTTCCTCGTCTCTCGTTAGTCGTTGTTCGTATCCTGGGAACGCCGAGCTTGAAGGACAAACTCGGCTCTTTGCTGGCAACGCCAGCATTCCTCCTTCCTTATTTTCCTTCTTCCTGCTGGCTAGCCAGCCACTTCCCACTTCCTACTTAGCACTTATCACAGCGAACGAAGTGAGCTTAAAACCTCGGCAACCCAAAATCATCGCCAGTCTTATCAATCCACTCCTGCAACTTATCATTCAGTTCCTTGCGCTTCCCACCAAAGACAACATTAAAAGCAAGATTCGCCTGCTCATAAGGATCCTCATTCAAGTTGAAAAGCAACCACTGCTGATTTTCAAAGCAGACATACTTCCACCCATCAACAGTAACAACTCCCCGCCAAGGCTGATCCACACTATTACCATGCTTAGTAGGTATCACACTCTGAATATATGCTGAATCAGGAATTTCCTTGCTTTCACGACTCTTTAACCTCTGACATGAATAATCAAATCCCTCCATCCACCCCGGTGCATCAATTCCGCACAATCCAAGAGTTGTAGGAGCAATATCAACATGATTAATCACAGCGTTGCTGTTCCAGCAAATCTCATCACCATAATTCATAGGAGTACACCCCCCCATTATAAATGGAATTCTGATTGACTCCTCGTAAGGAGTCATCTTCAAAAACTGCCCATGCGAGCCATGCATATCGCCATGATCCGAAAAGAAAATAATATGTGTGTCATCTTCAAGACCAGCATCAACCAACGCTTCCCGAATTCTTCCAACATTCCAATCCAAATTCTCAATTTGTGCATAAGCTCCTGCAAGATCTTTTCGCGCTTGCTTCATAATTCTATCAACGTTGGGAACATTAGGACGCATCTCCAACTGCTGAGGATTATGTCTATCCATAAACTCAGCGGGTGCTATATAAGGATTGTGCGGTGGCTGAACCGAAAGAACTGCAAAAAACGGCGTTTCATCACCCTCTTTTCGGTCAATATAATCAAGAAGAAGATCTGTCAGGCAATCTGTCTCATAGCCTGGCAGACGATAATGAAAAGCCTTTTCGCCTTCTCCACCATGAACCCAGGAATCCCACTGACTGTTATTATTTTCAAAGCCAACCCACTCTTTAAAATTGCCACGACGCTCTGGTGGAACAATATGAAATGCAGCTCTCCCATCTCTCTCATGAAAACCATCCAAATGCCACTTGCCGAAATATGCTGTATCATAACCATTGTCATTAAAAACTGTTGCTATCGTAGGATCTTCCGGAGGCATCTGATACTCATGTCCTGGAACACTATGATGAGGATATTTGCCTGATAATAAAGATCCTCTAAAAGGACAACACAACGGCATGCCACAAACAGCATTTTGAAAATCCTGTCCCTCAACTGACAACCGATCTATCTCAGGAGTACTAACATTAGGATCCCCATTACATGACAATGCCTGAGCTCTATGCTGATCACCAAAAACCCAAATAACATTCTTTTTCTTCATCAATTATTTCCCTTCTTAAATTAATACTTTGGGAATAATACAAAATATACAAATCCAACACAATAACTATATTCCAGTTTCACATCATCTGTACGGGCGAGGCATGCCTCGCCCCCTTATCTAACCATCTCCCCGAAATCACTCAGCAATTCATATTTCTTCTCCCACGTGGTATACATGATCCCCTCTGAACCATATTTCTCCAAAGCTCTTAACCACTCCTGTGAACTTTTCAAATCTGCAGAATCATAATACACAGCTCCAAAAGTTTCAAAACCCTGCTCTGTAAAAAATTTTAATGACTTATCAAGAGTACCGTAACGCCAGCACATAACAGAACTTTCATTAGTCTGCCCCAAACACACCTACCCGCAAATTAATGCAACGCATAATATAAATTCAATTTTATTTTTCATAAATTCGATGTTACGATTTTCTTTATTAAAAGTCAATATTCAATTATAACCTTGCAGCTTCGTTCAAGCCCTCAATTTTCGGTTGAATGCCCTTTTCCGTCGGGGTGAAGCACACCGACTCTACAGGAGCCATTTGCAATCAACCTTTTAGCTTTGGTTGCAGCATCCGCAACTGTAGGGTCGGGGTCCGTGACCCCGCCAAAAAGGGTATTCAACCGAAAAATTAAAAAAATAACAACTATTTTTCAAAAAGTGCTTGCAATTGATTGAAAGATGATTTATATTTGCGACGTAATGTAGGAAAAGTTTAATTTAACAAGTAAAAACAGGAGTATAACGAATGAAACGTAAACTAACAATTCTTATCGAATTATGTTTAATAAGCTTACTAAACGCTCAGACAATCATGGATGTAGACATCAACGACAACCCTGGTATTTTAGCAGGTCTTGGTGGACGCTGGGATTTCAACAACACGGTTTTGTGGAGTTCGGATGACGGCACAAACAGAGTTGCGTGGCTCGCCAACAGTGATATCGTAAGGATTCAGCAGGACACCGCATATAACTGGGGAGACATAAACATGAATGTAACCAACGAGAATGGTCAAGTTGGAGCAGCCGGTATTGTCATAACCGGAAATTTAATTTCCTGGAAGAATTGCAATTTCAAATATGAAGCATTCGAACTGGGTGCAGAAGGCTTACAATACTTAGCAAGCAACAGCGATTCATTTTTATACTTTGAGTCTCCAATAATACTAACTGACTCACAAATCTGGGAATCATCATGCATTCGAAATATGGATGGCGGAGGAAACGTAGTTCTAAACAACACAATATCTTCTAAGTCAGGAACAACAGATCTTACATTCTCAGGAATGAATATAACAGATCCCGGAAAAACATCTACAGCAGACCTCCGCGTTGGATTTTATGTTCAGGGACAAAACAGTTTTAATGGTTCAACAACAGTTAAGGATGGTGCATCCCTATCTCTTGCCATGAGCGTAGCAGATGAATATCCGCTAAATCCAACTAAACCACTGATACTAAACGGTGGATATATACGTATATTATCAAAAGGAAGCTTGAATGTTGCAACGCAGGAATTCTCAAATGTTGTTATAGACAAAGGTTATAATCGTTTTTCAGGCAGAAATGCCGGTATCCCAATATTTGTATGTAATGACATTACACAAACAGAAGCTGGAACAGTGGATTTTCCTGTTTCTTGGGCTGGAGCATCAGCTTACACAACAACAACAAATGTTACAGGAATTATCGGTGGCTGGGCTACACACAATCGCAGTGCTTTTGCATATGCAGGCAACGATGGATCAAGCACATTAATTAGTGGATTAGCTGGAACGCAACGCAATCGTCCAAGTGACTGGGGTAACAACGAAAATATCATAGCCTATGCAGGCGACACTCCACTAGATGAAGATGTTGCTATCAATTCTTTACGTATAACAACTTCTGATGTGCAGGATCTTGCAACATACACAGTCACCATTAATAGCGGAGGCATAATTGCTGGCAATGCTACCGCAAATACCTTAGTTAATGGAACAATCAAAACAGGGTTGGCAAGTGGTGAATTATTCATTCATGCGTTTGACCCATGTTTTATAAATTCAGTTATAGCTGATAACGGCAACACACCTTGCATACTCGTTTTGAGTGGAGACAACACCATAACATTGACTAAAGCAAATACATTCACAGGTAAAACATACCTGAACGCTGGTATTCTTGTTCTCACAAACGAAGCGTTTGTTGCCAACGAGGTTGTTCAAGCAGGTGGCACAACTCTTGATGTCCGCAATGAAGGAACAATCAAGCCTGGCGACAATAATTTGGGTGCAATCACTTTGAATGGTAACCTGACACTTGAAGATGGTGCAAATCTTGAATTTGATTTGGGTGAGACATCAAATGATGCACTACATCTAGCCAATCCATATGCAACATTTACAGGAGCATCCAGTGCCGGCGGAATCACTTTAACACTATCTAAGAACGGTGGTGTCAGCAAACAGGTATACACACTTATTGACTGGAATGAAGATGCTACTCTCACAAGCCTTGATTTAAGTGATTTCACTCTTTCAGCTCCAACTGGTATTATCGGAACACTAAGTCTGAATGCAAATTCTCTTGATTACGAAGTAACTTCAACAGGCTTCGGAACAATTTTGATTGTTAAATAGGGAAATAAAAAGTGTTTCAAGATTCATTAAAAACCCTGGATATCTTTGTCTGCAAAGAAAATCCAACGACTGGTGTCAAGAGTTATATACTGGACTGCAAAAGCTTTCCTGTTATACAAAACTTTTATTTTGTAAATAACTCCTTTACTGATGATGGAAAAACTGCATGGTTCTACGCCGGAATACCCGGAAAAAAGAAAAAACTGGGATTTGTTGATTTCCAAAATGGCATTTGTAAAATTATTGATGGAACAGAGTTTTTAGATGCCTCTCCATGGGTTGACCCAATTTCCGGTGAAGCATACTGGATTGAACATTATGACCTTTTAAGTTGTTCTCCAAAAAAAAGTGCTGTTCCAAAAAAAATCAATTCTATCCCCTATTCAATAACCCAGGGTAGAGAACCTTACAGAATTGCAACGCACCTTACCTTAAATGCAAGTAAAACTGCATTTAATTTTGATGCAGAACTGGAGGATGAATGGATTGCCGGGAAAATACCACTTGATGGAAGTGAACCTATTGTTTGGAAAACATTTAATATATGCTACAATCACGGGCAGTTTTCTCCGGTCGACGACAATTTAATGTTAATTGCTCAAGATGGCTGGAATGATCAATCAGGGCAACACCATGATTATGACCAACGAATGTGGCTACTGAGAAAGAACGGTGAATGCAAACCACTGTACAATGAACCAACACGCATGCACGGGCATGAATGGTGGGGAAAAGATGGAGAATATGTATGTTTTGTTCATTATGGTGAAGGCGTAAAAAGAATCAACATTAATACAAAAAAAGAAGAAAATCTTTGGCAAGGCTCATTTTCTCATGCACATGCTTCTGCAGACTTGAAATATCTGGTCGCAGATGCAGATGCCGGTGGAAAGTCGCCTTTCTGCAAGGTAATCTTTTTTAATAGAGATACAAATAGAGAAATTGAAATTGTTAACATTCCATGGTGTGGCGATGATGAGATGGCAAAGATGCATGTCCACCCTCACCCAAGGTTTGTTTTTGATGATGAATATATCTGCTATACGAGCTTTGCATTAGGCAGACCATCTCTGGCAATTACAAATGTGAATGATTTAATTAAGAAAACAGTATAAGAAAGAACAATATGTTAAGAAAAATATTAATTGGAATTTTAGGTGTTATGGTAATAACAAATGCAAAAGCTCAGGAATATGATATGGCTACAAAAATTGAACAACTGAAACCTTCTGGAGATAATTTTGTAAATGCAGATGGTGAAATAGTAAAACTATGGGGTGTCAACCTTGTCGCTCTCTATCCAAACCATGAAGATGCTGTAAAAATTGCTGACCGCATGGCTGATTTTGAAATGAATGTTGCTAGACCTCACCACATGCTTAGACCTAGTCGCGATTGGGTGTGGGGATCTCAGATTTCAGCACTTAACAAATATCAGGACAACACTATTGATCCGGATGAAGAAGCATGGGACCGCTTTGATTTCCTCAATTCAGAGCTGAAAAATCGCGGAATATACCTGATGTTTGCATTGCGCTGGTCAAGAAGTTATAGACCCGGCGATGTGAAAATCTTAAAGACAGATGCAGCCGATGAAAAAGCCTGGGTGGATGCAATGACAGAACAAAACAAACGCCATTGGAAAGAAACAATGGATTCGAACAAGCTGCTACCATTTATTGACGAACGAGCAGCCTTGATTGATGAAAGATTTGCAAAAGATCTACTTACGCATAAAAATCCGTACACAGGATTAATTTATGCAGAAGATCCTCAAATTCTGACGATTGAAATGGTCAACGAATATACATCTGAATATACTCTCATCTGCGGCAACACTCTACCAAAATATTTTCAGGATAAACTGACTGCAAAGTGGTCTGAATTCGCAGAAGCAAATGGTCTTGAAAATGCGACAAACATATACAAAGTTAAAACAGCTAAAGAGATAGAAGTCAGAGGCAAGTTCTTTAGAGATCTTGATGAACAACGTTTTATGAAGATGCAGGCACTCTGCACAAAATATGGGTACAAAGGCGCAATAACTTTTTCTAATCTATGGCGTGGTGACGCAAATGCCGACTCCAGTGAAAAATTCAACACATACATCGAAGATCATTTGTACCAGACACCAATGGTTATGGAGTCTAAGGACGATTTTACTCTTTCAAAAACTCAAAGCAAAATTAAAGATAAGCCTTTTATTCTCGGAGAAATAAACATTTCAGAATGGGGAGATTCAGCTAAAAGAGATGCGCAATACCGTTCTTTAATGATGTTGGCAACAGTGGCTTACGGTTCATTTCAGGACTGGAGTGGAATTGTCTGGTTTGCATGGCAGCATGGCGATAGAAATCTCGGTGCAGATGGTTTAGGAAAAAATCTTGGAAGAATTCACTCTCTTGGCGACATGTATCAGGATGAAATGAATCAGGATTACCTGAGAACCTGCGGAATAATCTTTAGAAAAGGATTTATCAAACCAAGTGTTGAACCTATTGCTATAAATCTTGACATACCAACATATGCAAAAGATTATAATAGTCTGATGAACGTAGCAAACCCGGTTGCTGCCGGTTGGCAAAGCATACATGGGTTTAGTACAAGCTATAAGAACCCGCAACTGGCAGCAAAACAAAACAATGCATTTTGGAAAGTTGCCGAACCTCAAGGCGATATACTCGTTTCTGATACTGGTGAAATAACTAAAAATATCGCACAACGCCAACTTAGTGTTTCTGCACCAATGACAGAATGCTTCGGCGGATTTCTTTCCGACAAAACACCTCTTGGACTTAAGCATCTGCAATTTGAAAATACAAATGGCTTTGCAACTGTAATAATGGTCTCAAATGATGATAAAACCATTACAGAATCTGAAAACCTTATTCTGAGCAGAACATATCTTGATGATGACGGCAACGAAATTGATGGACTTAAAATAAAAATCAAAGGCCTGAAAAAACCTGCTGACGGCAAAAGATGGTACATAAAATTAATGCGTCCTGTTGATGTCAGCACTGCCCTTACTGCTTTTACCAAGAGTGAATATTTTGATCTTGTAACAAATGAGAGCTCTATCATACTTCCTGATAATGTCTGGTACGAATGTGAACTCCTGTATAAATAATTTTAAATAACATAATCTTTGTGCCTTTGCGACTTAGTGCGAGATAAAGAAAAAATAATTATAGTATGACAAAAGAATACAAAAAAAGATTTTTTAATGATGAAAGCTTCTGGAATCAGCCGATTTCTGCCAATGCTGATCTGTCAGAAAAGAGCAATGACTATATTCAACTGCTTAAAGAAATTGGAGAAGACCCCGGTTTTCATATCAATGTGAACAGCTGGACGATACCGGTATACTATGCAGATGAAAAAACGCCTGTTTATAAGTTAAGTCCCAAAATCATGGACTGCTATCTTTCACAAGGACATCTGATTGCCAGCGAACCATACTTGAATGATGAACATCCAAAAGGTATTCATAAATCTGCATCAGATGGTGTGCCTATTCCTCATGAAGCAGAACCTGACGGCGAACATGATGCACATATGACTGTTATTGATTTAGAAAAGAAAAAATGTTATGACATGTGGCAAATTGGAAAGCAGAAAGATGGCTCATGGGCAACAAATGCAGCAATTGCCTACGACCTTGACGGCTCAGGTGTATATGACATCAATGATTTCTCACATGTGCACAACGATGAAAGCATTCACTACTATGGTCCATGCCGAGCATCGGGTGTGCCGATAATTGCAGGACTGATTATGCATCATGAAATTGAAGCGGGGAAAATTGAACATAAATTAGCATTTGCATGTCAACAAGTTGGTTTGCAGAAATTTGCATATCCCGCAGTTTGGACCGATGGCTGGCGCCCGAATGGAATACCCGAAGGTATAACAATCCAGCTTGACCCTAAATTAGATCTTGAAAAGTTAAACCTTTCCACATCCGGCAAAATCATTGCTAAAGCACTGCAGACATATGGAGCTGTTCTTATTGACTATTGCGGTGGATGCACTTTCTATGCAGAAGGCTTGTTTGACAAGAATGATAAAAGAAAATTGGATAACATACTCACTGAAGTTGATGTTAAAAAAATTGGATTTGAAAATTATAGATTTATAAAACCGGAAAGGGTCATACACAAAGGCTCTCACCCCATATATCACAATGGTATGTCACTTAAATATTACGACTACTTAAAGGAACTCAAACATGTTCCACAAAGTGCAAGCCCTTTAAAGAGAATACACGACTAAATGGATAAAACAGATGATTGAAACAACAAAACAACTTAAATACCAGCAGGCACATGACCACTTAATGCAAATGTTGAAAACCTACAACATTAACGACAAACTGCCATCTGAAAGAAAACTGGCAGAAGAGCTTGGCTGTACAGTCTTTACCGTTCGCAACGCCCTTGATCATATGGAACAAAATGGCATTATAACACGTAGACACGGCAGTGGAACTTTCTTGCGCTCAAAAATTAGTAACAAAAAAAACAAATCTATTGCTCTACTTATTCCGCCAAACTCCGGAGCATATGGACAAAGTATATTAGAAGCTCTCTTTGAAGTTGCAAGAGAAAAAAAACTTGAACTCAGAACAATATGGATAAAAGATTTTAAATCAGACGCACTAATTCAGGCGAAAAAACTGAAAGATGCCGGTTTTAATTCCTTAGTATTACCATGGATACCAGCACACGAAGAACAGTATATTGCAGCATTTATTGAAAAAGTGGAAATGCCAGTCACAACATCCGTTATAATCCATAGACATGAAGAAGCATATTTTGAATTACCTCAAATCCTTGGCCTGGATGTTATTCAAGTCATTGAAGGTTTAATTAATTATTTTGTAATGATAGGCAAAACCAATATTGCGATTCTTGAGCCGGAAATGCCGTCAAACATATTTCTACAAAACAGGTTTAATGCATACTCAAGAGCTTTAGCAGCCCATAATCTGGAAGCAATATGCGATGTGACGGATAATACCGTCAGTTCTGTTGACAGGATTATAAGAAAACTGAAAAAGTATTCTGGTAATTTAGGTATAATATGCTATGATGACACTCAAGCTCTGCGTATACTCACATCAATGCATAAGAACAATCTTAAAGCACCAGATGACTTTTCTGTTATCGGATTCAACAACATTGAACAGTGCATATATTCCGATCCCCCGTTAACCACAATATCACAAGATTTCCAACATCTTGCAAAAGCAATGTTAGAACATACGATTGGTGCCATAGATAACAAATTAGTGCAGAATCCGTTTGTCAATCAACACAGCTTAATCATACGCGAAAGCTGTGGTGGCAAAAATCTCATATCAAAAAATATCGTTGAAAAATACAAAATAAATGGTTTGAATATTATTCTAGAGTGAAATAAAAACACTTATTAATTTGTATTATCTTGACTGTACAGAGAAAATCTATTAAATTCCCGACTTGCTTTTTTTTGTGAGCTGGAATCGGCATGAAATTCAATGGCACTTCTCTCGAATGAAAAAGTATAATAAGAATTTGCAATTTAAAAAAATTGTTGTGATATTGGAATAAATATTATCGCGCTGATACAACATTATGAGATTACATCATTTAAGTATGTTACTCAATTTGTGCACCTAAAACCACCTAAACAGCACAAAAATCATCATTTACAGTAAATTTTTATTGATTTTAAAAGATACAAACATTAAAGTACGCACATATTAATTTAACACTGAAATTAGAAAGAAAATATGCATAAAATTAGACATAACCATAGTACCGAGAGAATTAACAGATTCATAGACAGACTAAAGAAAAATATTTTAGCTGACAGCATAATGCTAGACGCAGAATTTGCTCTTGCACCAAATCAGGAACATATCAAATTTGAAGATCGCCTAAATGGTGACTACAAAAAAATTATCGAAGGTGAAGACTGGGGAAAAACTTGGGATAGCGCATGGTTTCATATCACCGGAACAGTTCCTGCAGAGTGGAAAGGTAAAACTGTTGTTGCAAATCTTGACTTCAATGGAGAAGCACTAATCTTTGACGAAACAGGCTGCCCAAAATACGGCATGACAAACGGCTCAGTCTTTGATGCTCATTATAGTAAAGACATTTTCAGAATGTTTGAACCTTCAAAAGGTGGCGAGAAAGTTGACCTATGGATTGAAACCGCGGCAAACAATCTCTTTGGTATACAACAAGAACAAGATCCTGACCCGAAATCAGAAGATCTGCACGGCAAATATCTTGGCAAAGTCAACAAACTTCAGCTATGCGTTTTCAACGACGAAGTATGGCACATGTGGCTCGACTACGTTATTCTATTCTCCCTATTTAACTCCTTGCAGAAAGAGACTCCTCGTTGGAAAAAGCTTCTTAAAGGTATGGAAGATGCAATCAATGTGTATGCAGAAAAAGTTGAAAATGTACCAGCAGCAAGAGCTGTATTGAAAACACTGTGGACGCCTGCAAATGCTTCAGACATGAGTGTCACAGGTGTTGGACACGCTCACATTGACACTGGATGGTTATGGACTGTTAAGGAAACCATCAGAAAATGTGCAAGAACATTTGCAAGTCAAATCGACATGATTGAAAGATATCCAGATTATACCTTCGGTGCATCTCAGCCTCAACATTATAAGTTTGTAAAAGAAAACTATCCGGCACTATATGAGAAAATCAAGAAATATGTCAAAGAGGGTCGTTGGGAACTTCAAGGTGGCATGTGGGTCGAAGCCGACTGCAACATCATTAGTGGTGAATCAATGGTTCGCCAATTTCTGCATGGCAAAAATTTCTTTATGGACGAATTTGGTATAGATGTTAAAAACCTCTGGATACCAGATGTATTCGGATACTCAGCAGCAATGCCGCAAATTCTTAAAAAATCAGGCGTTGACTTCTTCTTAACACAGAAAATCTCATGGAATCAGTTTAACAAGTTTCCTTTCTACATTTTTAACTGGCGTGGTATTGATGGCACAGAGGTTGTTACTCACTTCCTGCCCGAGCATGGATACAACGCAGAAGTCTTGCCTGCACAAATGATTGGTGGACAGAACAACTTTACAGAAAGTGATATCATCAGCGAATATGTATCTCTATTCGGCATTGGTAACGGCGGTGGTGGTCCAAAAGAAGAGTATATCGAACGTGGCGAAAGAATGAAAAATCTTGAAGGTTGCCCAAAGTGGACATTCGGCAAAGCTGAAGATGCTCTCGAAAGAATGAAAAACTTCTCCGAAGAATTTGACACATGGTCAGGTGAGCTATATCTGGAATACCATAGAGGAACATACACAACACAAGCATTGACAAAGAAACTAAACAGAAAACTTGAAAACACTCTACGTTTTGTTGAGTACATCTACTCATGCCTACCTTGGGAAGAATATCCGGCAGAAAAACTGCAGGAGCTTTGGAGAGTATTATTGATTAATCAGTTCCATGACATCATCCCTGGTTCAAGTATCAAAATTGTATATGACACAACAACAAAAGAACATATGGGGGCACTGAAAACATGTGCTGAGCTTATCGAAAATGCAGCAGACAAATTGTTTGTCAAAAAAGATAACTCAATAACTCTATCAAACATACTTTCTTTTGAATACACTCAAAAAGTTCAACTGCCTGACAGCTGGGCTGGATGCGAAGTGCTGGATGAACAAAATAATAACCTTGCTGTACAGCAAGATGACGATGGCATCTTTACAATTGCAAACATACCTGCAAATAGTTTTGTTACTCTCAAAAAGGGCGATACAAAACAAAGCACATCAAATGAACTAACAGAACTTGTTCTTGAAAACGACCTTATCAAATACGAATTCAGCAGCGAAGGTGCTTTAATCAGCATATTTGATAAAGAAGCGGACAAAGAAGTTATGCAGGCACCAGGAAACATCTTCTCAATTTACGAAGATCAACCTCTAATGTATGATGCATGGGATATCGAAATCTACTACGAAGATCAATTCATTGAAAATTCAAAGAATGTAAAAGCTCAAACTCTTACAACAGGCAGCGTCTTCTCTGCACTGCAGTTCACACACTCAGTTGCAGAAAATTCAACACTAACTCAAAAAGTTGTGCTGGCTGCAAACAGCAAGCAGCTTGACTTTGAGACAACTGTTGATTGGAATGAATCACACAAAATGCTTCGAGTTGCATTCCCTGTGGATGTGCTTTCAAATGAATTCACATCAGATATCCAATACGGAACTGTAAAACGCCCAACCCACAGAAATACATCTTGGGATATGGCGAAATTTGAATCTGTCGCACACAAGTTTGTTGACCTTTCAGACAATGGCTATGGTGTTGCACTACTGAATGACTGCAAATATGGTCATAAAGTTTTTAACAACGTCATCGACATTAATCTGCTCAGATCACCAAAATATCCTGACCCTGAAGCAGACCTTGGTTATCATGAATTCACATACAGCCTGCTTCCTCACACAGGAACATGTGTTGAATCATCTGTAATCGCTGAAGCTCAAATGCTGAATATTAAACCATTCTGCTTCGAAAATATGGCTTCCGCATCTGTTGAAACTCCTTGCTCAATTGTTGGCGATGGAATATCTCTGGAAGTTGTTAAAAAAGCAGAGAAAAGCGATTCTATGATTATCAGACTGGTTGAACTAAATGGAAGAAACAGTTCTGCAACACTTAACTTTAGCAACAAAAATGCAAAAGTACTTGAAACAGATCTGATGGAATGGAATGACGCTGAAACAGCAGTCTCAACTTCTGATCCACTACAAGTCAAACTCACCCCATTCGAAATCAGAACATACAAAATCAAATAAGAATCCAACCCAACTGTGTACAGACGCGATTTACCGCGTCTCCTATTCTGTAATCGCGTCGCCCCGGCGCGGGAAATTCCTGGGAACGCCGAGCTCCAGGTCGTCTCTTTGCTGGCTCCGCCAGCACTTCCTTCTTCCTTATCTTCCTTACCTTCCTGCTGGCAACGCCAGCCTCCACATAGCTCCCATCATCCCCATAATTCCCATTCCTCGCGCTGGCTCCGCCAACCATTCCTCCTTCCTCCTTCCTGCTGGCTTTGCCAGCCCTTCCCACTTCCTTCCTCCCACCTCCCACTGCTACCCCCGCCAGCCCACCACATCATTCCCATCATTCCCATACCTCCCATTCTTAATTGAACAGCTTGCATCGCCAGCTCCCCATCATTAAAAATTCGACGTTCAACGTTCCATGCTTCGCTTCGCCATGCAGGACACACTCGATGTTCTAGCTTTTAAGGTCACCTCGGGGCTTGCCCCCGTGGAACCATGATCGGCGGCAACGCCCACCCTAAAAAACAAACAATGGCTTTGCCATTCCTTAATTCAGCTGACAGCATGTCAGCACCTCAACCTTTACCTCAACCTCAACCTGCTGCCCGCCAGCTTCCCCTTTCCCAAAAAAAAACATCCATATACAAATTCTTCTATTGTCATTTCACATCAAAAATGATAAACTTATACATTAAATTTTTCTGACTTTTCGGAAAAGTTTAAAACATTCAAGTGCAATAACCATAATATATTACACTGAATACAAAAAAAAACAGCTTAATATTGGAAGATAACCAATTTCTGGTTATCACTTAATTGAAAATTAAATTGAAGGAAAATAAAATGGAATTTACTGCTGAAGTAGCTAACATGATGTGTGTAGCTCAAGGACCAAACAACGGTCCAGCACCAATACCTCAAAAAGGTAAATGGGTTCAGTCAAGACAAGTTACAGATATTTCAGGTCTAAGTCATGGTGTGGGCTGGTGTGCTCCACAACAAGGTGCCTGTAAATTAACACTGAACGTTAAAGACGGTATCATCGAAGAAGCACTAATCGAAACTCTGGGTTGCACAGGAATGACTCACTCTGCTGCTATGGCAAGTGAAATCCTACCAGGCAAAACAATTCTTGAAGCAATGAACACTGACCTCGTTTGTGATGCTATCAACACTGCTATGCGTGAAATCTTTCTACAACTAATCTACGGACGTACACAAACAGCTTTTTCAGAAGGTGGTTTGGGTATTGGCGCTGGTCTTGAAGACTTGGGCAAAGGTCTGCGTAGTGTTACTGGTACAACTTACGGTACAACGGCAAAAGGTCCTCGCTACCTGGAAGTTGCTGAAGGTTATGTTACTGAATTGGCTCTTGATGACGGCGACGAAATTATCGGTTACAAGTTTGTTAAACTTGGTATCATGATGGAACTCATCGAAAAAGGTACAGATGCTAATGAAGCTCTCGCACAATCAACCGGCACATATGGTCGTTTCGATGAAGCTGTTAAAACAATTAACCCAAGACATAAATAAGAAAGGATAACATCATGGCTCTATTCGAAAGTTACGAAAGAAGAATCAAGCAAATCGATGCCTTTCTAAATGCTGAAGGTATCGCTTCTATTGAAGAAGCTGAAAAGATTTGTAAAGATAAAGGTTTAGACGTTTATCAACTAGTTAAAGATATTCAACCAATTGCATTTGAAAACGCATGCTGGTCATACGTTGTTGGTGCAGCTGTTGCAATCAAACGTGGTCAGAAAGTTGCTGCTGACGTTGCTGTCACTTTGGGCGAAGGACTTCAGTCTTTCTGTATCCCTGGTTCTGTTGCTGACGATCGTAAGGTTGGTATCGGACACGGTGGTCTAGCTTCAATGCTGCTTAAAAACGAAACAAAATGTTTTGCTTTCTTAGCCGGACATGAATCTTTTGCTGCTGCTGAAGGTGCAATCGGTATTGCAATGAGTGCAAACCGTGCTCGTACAGAACCTCTACGCGTTATTCTTAACGGTCTAGGTAAAGATGCTGCTCAAATCATTTCTCGTATCAACGGTTTCACACATGTACAGACATCTTTTGATTACTATACAGGCAAAGTTACTGTTGATTTTGAAAAAGCTTACTCTAAAGGTCCTCGTGCTGCTGTAAAATGCTACGGTGCTGACGATGTGCGTGAGGGTGTTGCAATCATGCATCTTGAAGGTGTTGATGTTTCTATCACAGGAAACAGCACAAACCCAACTCGTTTCCAGCATCCAGTTGCAGGTACATACAAAAAAGAGTGTATCCAACAAGGTAAGAACTTCTTCTCAGTAGCATCAGGTGGTGGTACAGGTAGAACTCTTCATCCTGATAACATGGCTGCCGGTCCTGCTTCATACGGCATGACTGACACAATGGGCAGAATGCACTCTGATGCACAGTTTGCAGGTTCATCATCTGTTCCAGCTCACGTTGAAATGATGGGACTAATCGGTATGGGTAACAACCCAATGGTTGGTGCTTCAGTTGCCGTGGCTGTAGTTGTTGAAGAAGCAATGAGATAATCATTTTCTCACAAAAAAAGACGCATTCACATAATGCGTCTTTTTTTTTGCCCAGTTCCCCGCCTCCCACCTGTAGCCGCGTCGCCCCGGCTCGGAAAATTCCTGGGAACGCCGAGCCCCAGCTCGGCTCTTTGCTGGCAACGCCAGCCATTCCTCCTTCCTTATCTTCCTCCTTCCCACCGCCCCCGCCAGCCCTCAATCTCAACCTAGCTGGCTCCACCAGCTATTCCTCAATTCTTAATTCGTAATTTTTAATTCGTAATTGGAATATGGTTCTTGCAAAAGTATACAAGTTTCAATATAATTGCGAATTGAATTGTGCAAAAGTTTGTGAAATACACATTTCAAAAATAACAAATATTTTTTTTTACAACCTATAATTAAGGATTAAAACAATGGCAGTATCATATAAAGATCTAGGTTTGAGCAATACTAAAAATATGTTCAAAAAAGCTATGGAAGGCGGTTACGCTATTCCTGCATACAACTTCAACAACATGGAACAAATTCAAGCAATTATTACAGCTTGTGTTGAATCACAATCACCAGTTATTCTTCAGGTTTCAAGTGGTGCAAGAAACTATGCTAACTCAACAATGCTTCGTTTTATGGGACAGGGCGCTGTTGAAATGATGAAAGAAATGGCCGCAGCAAAAGGTTTGAAAGAAATTGAAATTGCTCTTCATCTTGATCACGGTAGTGATTTTGAACTATGCAAAAGCTGCATCGATTCAGGTTTCTCATCAGTAATGATTGATGGTTCACATTTTTCTTTTGAAGAAAACATTGAGCTGACCAAAAAAGTTGTTGAGTATGCACATCAGTTTGATGTGACAGTTGAAGGCGAACTAGGTGTTCTTGCTGGTATTGAAGATGATGTTGTTGCTGAACATTCAACATACACACAACCAGAAGAAGTTGAAGAATTTGTCGGCAAGACTGGTGTTGATTCATTGGCTATCTCAATTGGCACATCACATGGTGCTAACAAGTTTAAACCATCACAGTGCACAAAGAACGCAGAAGGCGTATTTATTCCGCCACCATTGAAATTTGAAATTCTAGAAGAAATTGAAGTGAAACTACCTGGTTTCCCAATCGTTCTTCATGGTGCATCTTCTGTTCCTGCTGAAGCAGTAAAGATTATTAATGAAAACGGTGGTGCAATTGAGGATGCTGTTGGTATTCCTGAAGAGCAACTAAGAAAAGCTGCTAAATCAGCTGTATGTAAAGTTAATATTGACTCAGATGGTCGTCTATGGATGACAGCTGCTATAAGAAAAACTTTTGTTGATAAGCCAGCAGAATTTGATCCAAGAAAATATCTCGGACCAGCTAGAGATGCTCTTATTGCAATGTACACACACAAAAATGAAAATGTATTGGGTTCAGCAGGCAAAGCTTAATCACTAATATCATTTATCACAAAAAAAGACGCATTATCTAATGCGTCTTTTTTTTTTACCCAGTTCCCAGCCTTCCACCTGTAGCGGCGGTCGCTGACCGCCGAACTTGTAGCCGAGGTCAGCAGACCTCGGAAATCCCCCCGGAAACCCGAGCATGAAGGACAAACTAGGCAAACTTAGCACTTCCTACCTCCCACCTCCAACTGCTGGCCTCGCCAGCCCACCACATAACTCCCACCTGTCGCGCCGGAGTCCGGTCACGGCAAAGGCGGATCATCCCCATAATTCCCATTCCTCCCCGCCAGCCTCCAACCCCAGTCCGCCAAAACTCCTCCCCTTGCTAAGGGGAGGTCACCTCGCCTGCGAGATGGGAGGGGTGTTCCTCCTATCCACTGTAGCCGCGTCGCCCCGGCGCGGAAATCCCTCCGGGAACGCCGAGCCCCAGCTCGGCTCTCAACCTCAACCTTAATCTTAATCTTAATCTTGCTGACTCCGTCAGCAGCTGGCTCCGCCAGCATACTCCGCACTATAATCCAACTCTTCTTCAATCCTGATCAACTGATTATACTTTGCAATTCTATCAGTTCTCGACATAGAACCAGTCTTAATCTGTCCGGCATTTGTTGCAACAGCAATATCAGCAATAGTAGTATCTTCAGTTTCACCAGAACGATGACTAACAACAGCAGTATAACCAGCCTTATGTGCCATCTCAATAGCTTCAAGAGTCTCTGTCAATGTACCAATCTGATTAACCTTAATCAAAATTGAATTTGCAACGCCCATATCAATTCCCTTTTGCAGGAACTTTGTGTTTGTAACAAACAAATCATCACCAACAAGCTGACACTTATCGCCAAGTACATCAGTTAACTTCTTCCAGCCATCCCAATCATTCTCATCCATACCATCTTCAATACTGTCAATTGGATATTTTTCAACAAGCTCTTTCAGATAAGCAACCTGCTCATCAGCAGAACGAACGGCACCCTTTTCGCCTTCAAAGATTGTATAATCATACTTACCATCTTTGTAAAACTCAGATGCTGCACAATCAAGACCAATCATCACATCTTCACCAGCTTTGTAACCCGCAATTTCAATTGCTTTAATAATAGTCTCAATAGCATCCTCAGTTCCTTCAAACTTAGGAGCAAAACCACCTTCGTCTCCGACAGCAGTACTCAATCCCCTATCATGAAGAACCTTCTTAAGATTATGGAAAACTTCAGCACCCATTCTCACAGCTTGCTTAATTGAAGATGCCCCTACTGGACGAATCATAAATTCCTGAAATGCAATTGGAGCATCAGAGTGAGCACCACCATTAATAATATTCATCATTGGCACAGGCAGAACCTTTGCATTCACACCACCAATATAACGATACAAAGGCAAACCGCTATAGTCTGCAGCAGCTTTTGCACAGGCAAGTGATACAGCCAAAATTGCATTTGCACCAAGTTTCGATTTGGTATCAGTTCCATCAAGTTCAATCATCTTCTCATCAATACCAAGCTGATCTGTCACATCACAGCCAAGCAACTCAGGAGCAATAACCTCATTCACATTATATACCGCAAGCTCAACACCCTTACCCAGATAACGAGCCTTATCATTATCCCTAAGTTCAACCGCCTCATTCTCCCCTGTCGACGCACCTGATGGAACAGATGCCCTACCCATAATTCCTGATTCAAGATAAACATCCACTTCAACTGTTGGATTCCCACGTGAGTCAATAATTTCTCTACCAATTATATATTCTATTGATGACATGATATATGTCCTTTCTTTTATGTTTTTAAAAATTCTATTCCCTCGATTCTATACCTTTAGTAAAAGCATAGCAAGCAAATTTATTGTTTTTATATCCCCTCCTTGATTTTTCGATTGAGCCACTTTATGAGAACGAGAATCCCGCAAGGCAGGACTCCCAAACTTGCAGATTAATATTGTCTTGTAGGAATGGGAGCGACGATGTCCCCATCGTCAAAAAAACTATTTTTCCAAATCATCACCCCACTGTAGCCGGTCTCAGCAGAGGGCGGCCCAATTATCCACTCTGTCCACTGTAGCGGCGGTCGCCGACCGCCGACCTCTCTTTGTCGCCCCGTCCTGTCCGCCCCTCCTCCCTGGGAACGCCGAGCTCCAGCTCGGCCCTTCCTTTTTCCTTACCTTCCTTACCTTCCTGCTGGCTCCGCCAGCCTTTCCTTATTCCTTATCTTCCTTACCTTCCTGCTGATCTCGCCAGCCCACCACATAACTCCCATATTTCCCATAATTCCCATTCCTCCCCGCTGGCCCATCCGCCAAAACTCCTCCCCGGCTAGCTCGCTAGTCCCGCAAAGCGGGAGGAGGTGGCGAGCATGCGAGCCGGAGGGGTGTTCATTAAAAATTGGACGTGTTAGCTCTGCTAATCCCGCAAAGCGTGGATTCGATGTTGGATGTTCTTAATCCATTTATCTTTTTCTCTGCGTTCTTTGTGCCTCTGCGCGTATAAAACTTTTCTTCTATTCTATTCTCTTTTCAAGCGATTAGCTGTTTGCTGAATTTATATATGAGCTCCGCTCATATTAAATACAGCACACATTTCTTATTTTCGTGCTTTTCGTGCCTTTCGTGGTAAAAAAATCTTCCTCTTCTTTGTGCCCTTTGTGCCTTTTTGTGGCTAAAAAATCTTCCTCTTCTTCTTTTCCGCATGAAACAAATAATAAAAAAAATTGTCTTTTCTCGCAAAATAATATATTATTCAGATATTGCCAAAACAGCCGAAGATGTAAAGGAGAATAAATGTCCGAGTTAATGCATAATTGTTATTTTATAAAGTTCATTGGATTTCTAGTACATTCTGCATTCTTCTGCGTTGTATTTCTAACGGCAACACAAATTTCTTTTGCGGACCTATTACAGGAATTTCGCAGACCAAAATTACTGCTCAGAATATTTTTAGTTACCAGCCTAGCTGTACCATTAATCACTGCCGGCATCGTCAAAGCACTTAATGTCCCAATGCTTCTTGGCGGTATAATGCTTCTAGGCTCTGTAACCCCCGGAAGCCCACTTGCACTGATGGGCACAAAAAGTAAAAAGGGAAACATACCACTAGCATCCTTTATTATGATATTTCTCATTGTTATTATGCCTGTCATGGCACCTTGCTGGCTCTGGATTTTCAGCCACTGGTTCGGACTGCACCATTTGCAGATCAGTCCGGCAAAGCTTTTTATTGCAGTTGCAAAACTTACGCTGATTCCCATATTTATAGGCATATTGCTAAACTTACTGCTGCCTAAAATAACCAAAATACTTCGAAAAATTCTTGATATCTATTCCAAAACCGCAATTTTCATAATAATTGGTGTTTTTATTATCCCTGGTTTAAAGATGCTGATTACTTTTTCTCCAATTGAATGGATTGCAATCATTGTGGTTATTACACTGATACTAGTTATTGGATACTACTCAGGAGGTGAAACGCGTCCAGAGCACATAAGCATTGCTGTAGCTGCAACCAAAAGCAACCTAACCGCACTTATGGCTATCGCCCATGTTTCATATCCGCACATTCACATCTTCGACGTCCTACTGGCTTACATGATTGTCTGCGGTCTAACAACAGCAATTTGGTATATGCTTTTCAAGCGACAATTGGCGCACAACAATGAAACTCTGCAATAACAAAAAACTTCTCAGCTGTTAGTCGGGGAGCTGTCATGCATGCATGACTGAGGGGTACTCAACCGAAAAATTGAGTGCTTTGCCATCAGCTATATAAATAACTTGTTTCAATTCAAGTTGTATAGTATTATTGCTCAAATCACGGGGGTTTACGCAAAGAACATAACCTTGTTTGCTTTACAAGATTTTTAAGATTTTTTAACATTATTATTACATGTCAAAACCGTTGGCGGATATGAATAGAGTGAATTTTAAATGAAGAATATAGTCTTTTTTGATACAGAAATTGGTACAGATAACAAGAAAGTTTTTGATATAGGCTGCATTAAACATGATGGTAGTATATTTCATTCGAATTGTTTTACAGATTTTGTAACCTTTCTTCAAGGTGCAGAATATGTTTGCGGACATAATATTATTCATCATGATATAAAATATCTGCATCAAACACATTGTTCCGAGTTTTTACGTGATTTAAAAATTATTGATACGTTGTATTTATCACCTTTGTTGTTTCCTAACAGACCATATCACAAACTTGTCAAAGATGATAAACTGCAAACAGATGACATTAATAATCCTGTAAATGACTCTTTGAAAGCTAAAGATCTTTTTTGTGACGAGATTTCTGCTTTTAATCTTCTAGATGAACCTCTGAAAAAGATATACTATCTTTTATTAAATGATAAACCAGAGTTTGCCGGTTTCTTTGAATATCTTTCATATCAGACAGAGGACTGTGATGATATTTCAGAATTAATAAATAGATATTTTCCGGAAAAGTACTGCTTGAATTCACCTATAGAAAAGATCTTAAAAAAATATCCTGTGGGATTAGCTTATTCTCTTGCATTAATCAGCAGCACTGATCGCTATTCCGTTACTCCTCCATGGGTGCTTGTAAGGTTCCCTGAGGTTGCCAGTATTATGCATTTTATGCGTAACAAGCCTTGTTTAGAAGGTTGTGCGTATTGTGAGGATGCGTTAAATGCAAAAAAGGGATTGAAAAACTTTTTTGGTTTTGATTCATATAGAACGTATGGGGGCGAACCGTTGCAGGAGAATGCGGTGCAGGCGGCAATTGATGGTAAATCATTGCTGGCGGTATTTCCTACAGGGGGTGGCAAATCATTGACCTTTCAAATTCCTGCATTAATGTCGGGAAGAAATGAAAAAGGATTAACGGTTGTTATATCACCTTTACAGTCGTTGATGAAAGATCAGGTTGATAATTTGGAAAACTCTGGAATCACAGAGGCTGCTACAATTAATGGGTTGTTAGATCCAATAGCGAGAGCTGAATCATTTGAAAGAGTTCAAAATGGTAGTGTGACTTTGTTGTATATTTCTCCGGAATCTCTGCGTTCAAGAAGTATTGAACGTTTGATTCAAGGAAGGAATATTGTACGTTTTGTTATAGATGAGGCACATTGCTTTTCGGCATGGGGACAGGATTTCAGAGTCGATTATTTGTATATTGCTGAATTTATATCTAAAATCCAAAAAACAAAAAATCTTTTAGAACCCATACCTGTTTCCTGTTTCACTGCAACCGCAAAACAAAATGTTATTGAAGATATTTGCAGGTATTTTAATGATAACTTATCACTTCATTTGGAAGTTTATAGAGCAGATGCATCAAGAACAAACCTGGAATACAAAGTTTTTGACAGCAAAGATGAAGAGGGTAAATACAATTATCTTAGGGAACTTTTATCTGTCTATGACTGTCCGTCAATTGTATATGTTTCAAGGACTCAAAGGGCGTATGAACTTGCAAATAAACTTAAAGAGGATGGATATAATGCCAAGCCTTTTCATGGAAAGATGGATACAGAGCAAAAGGTGAAGAATCAGAATGATTTCATATCAGGAGATGTACGCATAATGGTTGCAACATCAGCATTTGGTATGGGGGTTGATAAAAAAGATGTTGGCTTAGTTGTTCATTATAATATATCTGATTCCTTGGAAAATTATGTTCAGGAAGCCGGACGGGCGGGACGAAACGAAGAAATATCTGCAAAATGTTTTGTGTTGTTCAATGAAGAAGATTTAAACAAGCATTTTGTTTTGCTTAATCAGACAAAATTATCTGTCAAAGAGATACAGCAGGTTTGGAAAGCAATAAAGCATATAACAAAGTTTCGTTCTCATGTTTCCAACTCTGCACTGGAAATTGCTCGGCAGGCAGGATGGGATGACAATGTATTAGAAATTGAGACTCGAGTAAAAACAGCTCTTGCTGCATTGGAACATTCTGGTTATCTGAAACGCGGACAGAACATGCCAAGAGTTTATGCAACTAGCATATTGACAAAAAATGCGATGCAGGCAATTGATAAAATTAATGCATCAACTAAATTTAGCGAAACAGAAAAAGAGCAGGCTAGAAGAATAATATCAAAGTTGGTTTCTGCTAAAAGTCGAAAAAGTGTTGGTGAGGATGTTGCAGAGGCAAGAGTTGATTACATATCCGACCATCTGGGCATTCTCACAAAAGATGTAATTAAGATTGTTACGCTTTTGAGAGAAGAAAACATACTTGCTGACACTAAGGATTTAACTGCATATATAAAGGCAAACGAATCAGATAACAGATCCTCAAATATTGCAAATACATATTTTAAGATAGAAGACTTTCTCTTTTCTCACATAGAAGAAAAGAAAAAAAGTTATAATATCAAAGAGCTGAATGAGCTTGCTGCAGAAAATGGATGCACACAAGTTACACCTCAAAAGATCAAAACAATATTAAACTTTTGGGCAATAAAGAATTGGGTTAAAAGAGAATGTCAGCAATATAACGACCGGTTTGATATTGCTTTTAGCCTGCCAAAGGATAGTTTGAAGAATAAGTGGGAAAGACGTCATGAACTATCAAAATTTATTGTATCCAATTTATACAATCGAGTGTCTCCAGAGGACAAAAAAAAGATTGGAGCAAGTGAAGAAGTTCTTGTCGAGTTTTCTGTCCACGAGGTCAAAAACATGTACGAACAGGACAATCTTTTGTTTAAACAAAATATATCAATTGACGACATAGAAGATACACTGTTTTATTTGTCCAGAATTGATTCAATAAAGATTGACGGTGGCTTTCTTGTTTCCTACAACAAATTGACAATTGACAGGCTGGAGCAAAACAATCAAATTCACTATAAGAAGAGCGATTATCAACAGCTAGAGGCGTTTTATCAAAGTAAAATTGAGCAGATTCATATTGTTGGAGAATATGCACGCAAGATGCTTGAAGACTATGACGAAGCATTACGGTTTGTTGAAGATTATTTCAAATTAAACTATTCTGTATTTTTGAGAAAATACTTTCCAGGAGGTCGAGGTGAAGAGATCCGCCGCAATATTACTCCTAAAAAATTCAAACAACTTTTTGGTGAGTTATCGCCTCGTCAGCTAAAAATTATAAAAGACAAAGAGCATCAGAACATATTGGTTGCAGCTGGTCCTGGAAGTGGCAAAACAAGAGTATTGGTTCATAAGCTGGCATCTTTGCTTTTGATGGAAGATGTTAAACATGAGCAACTCCTGATGCTGACATTCTCGAGAGCTGCTGCAACCGAGTTCAAGAAAAGACTATTTGAGTTAATCAGTACTCCTGCAAATTATATAGAGATAAAAACATTTCACTCTTATTGTTTCGAACTGCTTGGAAGAATTGGCAGCATTGAAAAGTCAGACAGTATAATTCAGGAAACATCTGAAAAAATAAACAATGGTGATGTAGAGCAGAATAGAATAACCAAAAATGTTCTTGTCATTGATGAAGCACAGGACATGAATATAGCTGAATTTAATTTGGTTAAGTCACTAATGAACAAAAATGAAGAGATGAGAGTTATTGCTGTCGGTGATGATGATCAGAACATTTACACATTTAGAGGCTCCGACTCAAAGTATTTTGAAAAATTTGTCTATGAAGATAATTCTATAAAATATGAATTAATAGAAAATTACAGAAGTAAGAGGAACTTAGTTGAGTTTACAAATAATTTTGTGACCGGCATACAGCAACGCCTCAAAATATCGCCAATTGTTGCAAGTCAGAAAGATGACGGCATAATTATTATTACACATTATAACAGCAGAAACTTATTCATCCCTATAATCAATGATATTCTGGTAAAAGTTCAGACAGGTACGACAGCAGTTTTAACACAGACTAATGACGAGGCTACTCAAATCAAGGGAATGCTTGTGAAAAATGGAATGCCTGCAAGATTAATTCAAAGTAAAGTAAGTTTTAATCTGTTTGACCTCATTGAAATAAGAACATTTTTTAATGATTTGAATTTATTTCCAACAGCACATGTGATTTCACTAGATTCGTGGAATGAGGCCAAACGCCAGTTCCATAAGAAATATGCAACAAGCTCAAACTATGATTTATGCAGGAAAATGTTGACTGAGTTTCAAGATGCGAATCCAAAGACCAAATACAAATCGGACTTTCAGATTTTCATAAGAGAATCAGAACTTGAAGATTTTGCTCCGCAGTCTCAAAATGTAGTTAATGTCTCTACAATTCACAAAGCAAAGGGAAAAGAGTTTGACACTGTTTTTATTCTGCTAAACAACTTTCAATTACAAGATGATGAGAGTAAACGGCAATTGTATGTAGGGATGACCCGTGCAAAATCAAATCTGTTTATTCATTATAACGGCAGTTACTTCGATAATGTTTATGCGGCAGGAGTGGAACATGTCAATGATCACACTCAATACCCTGAACCACAATATTTATTGCTTCAACTTGGTCATAAAGATATATATCTGGACTTTTTTAAATCTGTTCAGAAACATATAAATGAGTTGCAGAGTGGTGAAGAATTGCAAATTGCTGAAGATGGACTGATGAACTCAAAATCTCAATATGTACTTAAATTTTCCAAAAAGTTTATAAATGATAAAAACATCTGGCTTGACAAAGGATATTCGTTAGAGAAAGCCAATGTCAACTTTATACTTTACTGGCATAAACAAGATGATGACCCTCAAAACTTGGAAGAAATAAAGATCGTTCTTCCTGAGCTATATTTTGCAAAGCACAATGTGACCTGATATCGTATTAAAAGTTTTCCTCCCCAACAAAGATCTACTCACCAAACACAGAAAAAAGACATGTGCTTAAATTAAGCAATTCATGAGACAATAGAAATAGTCATAAGATTGCTTCTCAACGGTGAGTCATCAGCCATATCTAGACAAAAATCTAAAAATCTATTAGTGAATAGTTTTGACTCGGAGGAAACAATAAGTCAAGCCCTGCTAATTTTATTTTAAATAGAGGACCTTTTTCTACAACACGTCCTCTAGGATCTCTTTTAATAAGATGATCGAGAGTTATAATTCCCTGCTCCAACAAAATATCAAACTGTGAATTCATTGGCTTTTTTGTATGTTTTACTTCTTTATATTGGAAATATTCCACACCACTTTCCATCATTGTATCTGCCTTGACCCAGAATGTTTCGTTATGTTTTTTTTGTAGTTTGTCATGTAATTTATCTAAAGTCCATACAGCAAAATCTCCAACATTATGGTTATCTGAGTTCTCAATAAGTTGTTCTAAATCAGCATTTACACACAACGTCAACCCCTGACTGTTTCTATTTATTGCTGATACAGTACAGTAAAGTTTAAAATCATCATCTTTCCAATATCCGAATTCATTCAAGATTTCTGCCGAGCTCTTAAATTTGCTTAACTTCCAATCAGGAACTTTAGCAAATAGATTTTTTCTGTTGCCACTTTTATTGGCTCTAAAAGATTTCAGTTCAATTCCTTTGTAATCGGGTTGTTGAGATGAATTTATATCAATTCCTAAAGCGGTCTCAAGAGTTCTACCAACAGAAGTATCAGCTGGAACCATAGATTGAATCCAACCACGACTCGCAATCTTTCTTAATTTCAACAACAACTCATTTGATACAATATTTTCTGTTCTGTTAATTTCACTTATCAGTTCCTTTGTCGGATTAGCAATTTGAGAGCAAAGCATCTCTTTCAACGGGAAAGATGTTAGGTTCAAAAGATGTATTGTACCATGAAAGGCAATCAAAGCAATTATATCATTAGGACATGCATACTTGTTCAACTTCGAGAACCAAATTCTAGGGTCTCCATTCTTTGTATTTGGACGATACAATGATACATTTGAATGGTGTATTGACAAGGGCTCATAAATTAAACCAGGAAGAATTACTTTATTTTCAGAACCCTGACCTTGGATATCATAATCGTGAAGATTGTTTTCTTTTAGATAAGAACGCACAGACCCTGTTGCATCTAATATTGACTTTTTTAGACCTGTCTCAGTAGGCTCTATTAAAGCTACAGCTACAGAATAATTGGTCAATAATTTAATCCGGTCTTTCTCTGTTTCTGTGAGATTTCTCATTTAATTACCTTTAAAATTTCATTTGCAAGAGTCCGAGCCAATAGTGGAGGAACAGCATTACCAACTAATGTAAACTGAGGCACTTCAGTTTTTCTATTATTACCACCAGTAGAACGCTTTCCTTGAAACACAAAAGAGTCATCAAAAGACTGCAATCTTGCCATTTCTCGTACAGTTAACGAACGAGGGGAATTGTAGTGGATATAATCATCAGAAATAGTCATAATTGTTGGACTTTGTTCTGCTGGCCTTAGTACGTTATAGTTCCTTTTTTTTGAGGTTAGCCCATGCTGTTTCAACTTTGGTTGAGCTTCCTTATACCCCCCCTCTCGTAAAATAACTTCAAGTCTCTTTATAACACTCTCATTCTGATTGCTTGTTTTATGGTTATGCAAACTACCATATTCTTTTTCATCTTTTAACAATTCATCTGTATTTCTAACATAAAATGATTTTCTATTACAACGGTATCTATCTATTAGCCTTCCTTGTTTACTCCATTCTATAAAAGTCTTACCTTTTAGAGCATCAGGTTTACCGTCAGCAGCTCTCTTTTTCACCAGTGGCTTAAATTCTTTTAACAGATTGTTGCTACCTTTCAACTCTGCCAAACTTTGATACACCTTTGCTTCTTGGTTATTTCCAATAAAATCCAAATCATACAATGCTTCAAAAACAGAAACTTTTTCATTTTCTCCAACAGTTGGAGGTATTTCTGAAATAAATTTTTGATCTTTTCTACAACCAATAAATAAGACTCTTTCTCGATTTTGAGGAACACCATAATTAGATGCATTAGCAATAAATGGTTTTTTTATTCTATAAAGTCTAAGATTTTCAGCTATATTATTAAGTTTTTCTTTGTGTTCTTCATCACATAAACTATAAATATATGCTAATATTTCATCAAAACTATATGTATAAATTCTTAATAAAGTTAGAATATCATCACACTCACCTCTGTACTCTTTAGAGATTTTCAAACTATTAAATGCTATTTCTATTTTTGCTATTATCTCATAAGGACTAATATCTGTTAGAAAACGAGAAAAAGAATCAACAAAAAAATCATTGTCAATATTACAAAAGTCCTTTTCCTTAATAATATCTTTGCTCAGCTTTGCCCATGCTTTGCTTCTTATTAAAACATTAAATCCATGCCTTATAGTGCTAACATTCTCATCCATTTTACTTGTCTGATAATCAAATATTTTTGGGGATAGGCTACGAAATTTTGTTTCAACAAATCTAATGAAAGACTCTTCACAATCTTGCTTGTCAGCTTTACAACAATACTCTATATCAAGTCTTTTAATTAATCCCTCAATCAAGAACTCATTCTGTATATTTAGTTTCCCTGACTTTTTAATAAAAAACATGAGCTCAGGAATTACGTTAACATCAACAATAGAATTAATCTCTTTTAATATACGTTCTTTAATTTTACCTTTTTCTTTTGTCAGAATCCCTTTAACATTTTCCATCACAAAATACTTCGGTTGCAATTCCTTAATGACATTGAGATAATGAGAAAACAAATCATCTTTTTTATCAAACTTCTTTCTTTTTCCCGCCAAACTGAAACTTTGGCATGGAGGACCTCCACATACAACATCAACTTTTCTATTACCTATTTTTTCTAAGAGATTATCTAAGAAATCTGGTTCTGTGATATCTTGACATAAAAATTTTGCATCTAATCCTAATTGGTGATTGTATCTTGCAACATGAGTTAACTCACAATTCTCATTTATATCATTTGCAACAATAAATTCATAAAACCTATTATCTACCTCAGCCTGTAAGAAACCTTCGCTAAAACCTCCTGCACCAGCAAACAAATCTACAAATGTAAATACTTCACTTGAAGTATCATATAGCGATATAGAGGAAGTTTTACCTACATTACTAATATTTTTTAAAGATAAATCAAAGTATACTTGTTCGATATAATCAGCGGTAGGTTCCTCAATCGACTCATCTGACTTATTCAATGGTTCTTCTTCAAACTTCATACACTTATATATCCTTACTAAACTTTATTTTAACAAAAAACGCAAAACTTTTTTAAGTATATAACAAAGTAAATGTCCAAAGCAACAATAAAACTATTTAACCTCGTTTGTTTTACATCAACTTATATACAATCTTTAATAAGACGAACAAAAAAATCTGAAACTTCAACAAAATATGCTCAAGATCTTATGAGGATAATAATATACAAATTGTATTATTTTACAATATTTACAATTCTAGAAATAGAGTCAGGAGTTGGGACGAACCATCTTTTACAATTCAAGCAGGAGGAAGACACGCACCTATTCATCCACAAGCACCAAAAATGAAATTTATAGAACAAAATAAAAGAATATTTATTCCAGGGAAAGAAGATTTATATAGAAGATTAAGCATTAGAGAATGTGCAAGAATTCAAACTTTTCCTGATGACCATATTTTTTATTATAAAACCTTAATGGCTGGTTATAAAATGGTTGGAAATGCTGTGCCATGTAATTTAGCATATTGCTTAGCACGTGCAATAAAAACACAAATTCAGAGCAATGAAAAGAACATATAACATTAACAAAGTAAAATAAACTTTTCATAAATTATTCTACTAACATAAGTTTAAAATAATTAGAGAAGCAATGTAAGAGAATGCTCTGCGGATTAAAAGGCAAACAAGTAACCTTGCCAAAAATTTTCCTTCCCAACAAAGATCTACTCACCAAACACAGAAAAAAAGACATGTGCTTAAATTATTTATCAGAGTTAGAAATCTAGAATAATTGTCACAACAGAAGATAAGTCCAAAAGTTACCAAATGGGCCGAACTATTTAAGCAATCAAAGATGGATACACCCCTACTCTTAAAAACTTATAAATCTCTTTCATCATGGTATTTATAAGTTTCTTCGGCAGCAACATTTAAGTCGTCGTCATCAGATTGTTATTACTTTACTTATCCTCTTTGATATAAAACTGCTCTTCTTTTCCATTAAGAGTAACCTCATCTCTCCAGGTTAATCCAATATAATTACCATCTCCGGGAACAAAATGTATCAACCACTGTCCGATTTTATCTTTTACTACTACATAGCTGTCATTCTCCCAGCATACTGTTTTACCAGATTCTACTGCTTGTTTAATCTCTGTAACATTCATGATATATCCTTTCAATTATTCTTTGTTGATATTGCCTGACAAATAATTAAATTAGGTCAACATTCTGCTCCTACAATATTTATACAAGCATTACAATTCTCTTGCATATCTGTAAATATACTCAATGTTATAACGTGAATCTAACAAAAATTTATTAACTTTGCAAGGTTAATCAGGGACCAAGCCAATAAATATTACGTGGAAGCTACACGAACCAATGCCTGCATATTTGGTTGCACAAAATAGACGCCTAGCATAAAAAAAATATGTAAATAATTCATGGGACACTAACTGTTGGATATCTGAAATCTTCGAACTGCTCGCAATTTGCGACCAATATCTCCGGCTTAGTATTACTACCTTTTATCCTGCTCATATTCCATGAGCGCTTCTCTTTTGAAATCCTATCCATCCCAACATCCTAATATATCTTTATCATTTCCCCAAAACGCCAACCTTCTCTTTTAAAGCGATTAGCTGTCCGCCGTCTTGTACGCCATAGTCTCGCGAGCGTAGGCGGATGTGCCTAAAATTCTTCTTTTTCTTTAAAGCGATTTAAACTTGTGCTACCATTATGCGATGCAGATATTATTTTCCCGGAAATAATATCTAAAGAGCTTAATGGTAGCACATTCTTCAAAAATATCTAACTATTTTTGCTCCCTTTTCGTGTTTTTTCGTGCCTTTCGTGGTAAAAACTCTTCCTCTTCTCCGTGTTTTCGGTGTCTTCCGTGGTTAATAATCTTTTGGTTGCATCTATGCTGCTCTAAGTTTTCAGTGTCTAAATTCACTTCACACTAACTCCTATAATCGCCAACATCCATAGCATGATAAAATTGCCAGCATCATGCAAGAATAAAAATGTAATCCCCCCCCCACCTTAATCCCTTTTCAGAAAATCTTTCAACTTTTTTTACTTAGCCCATGTTTAACATGCCAAAACATAACAGTCTTGAAATCAACGACTTGAAAAAAACATTTTAAAGGCGGGGTGAAGCACCTCGACCCTACAAACTACTTGCAAATCAACAGTTTAACTTTGGTTTCAGTATTAGCACCTGTAGGGTCGGGGGCCGTGCCCCCGCCAAAAAGGATGTTCAACCGAAAAATCAAGAAAAGAAAACTTTGAATTACTCTTTTATTGCAAAAATATGTGTTATATTGTAAAATCGCAACATTATTAATTTATCCAAGGAAAACAATGAGCAATATACCAAATGTTTTAGCAGAAAGATATGCAACAAAAGATATCACAGATATCTGGAGCCAAGTAGGCAAAATCAAACTGGAAAGAGAATTCTGGGTCGCAATAATGAAAGCCCAAATCGAATTGGGTCTTGATATACCAGCAGAAGTTATTGCTGATTATGAGAAGGTGATTGACCAAGTTGATCTGGATTTCATTCGCAGACGTGAAGCAATCACTCGTCATGATGTGAAAGCTCGTATTGAAGCATTTTGTGAACTTGCAGGACACGAACATATTCACAAAGGCATGACAAGTCGTGACCTGACTGAAAATGTGGAGCAGCTGCAGGTATATAAATCAGTTCAGATTATCCAAAAGAAATCAGTTGCTGTGCTTGTAAAGCTTGCAGAAGTTGCAAAGAAATATGAAGACATCCTTCTAACAAGTAGAACACACAATGTTGCTGCACAACCTACAACATTCGGCAAAAGAATGTCAATGTATGGACAAGAGCTTTTAGTTGCTGTAAACCGCTTTGAGTTTTTAATTGAAAACTATCCAGTACGTGGACTAAAGGGTGCTGTTGGAACACAGGTTGACCAACTTACCCTATTTGATGGAGACACCGAAAAGGTAATGGAACTTGAAAACAAGATCATCAAACATCTTGGTTTTTCATCAGTTCTTAAATCTGTTGGACAAGTATACCCAAGAAGTCTTGATTTTGATGTTATATCGGCACTCTATCAACTTGGATGTGCTCCATCAAACTTTGCAAAAACACTACGTCTAATGGCTGGACACGAACTTGCAAGTGAAGGTTTTGCCAAAGGACAGGTTGGTTCTTCTGCAATGCCGCACAAAATGAATAGCAGAAGCTGCGAAAGAATCAATGGCTTTCACACAATTTTACGTGGTTACCTGACAATGGCTGAAGGTCTTGCTGGTGATCAATGGAACGAAGGCGATGTGTCATGTTCTGTTGTTCGTAGAGTAATGCTTCCAGATGCATTCTTTGCAATTGATGGATTACTGGAAACAATGCTGACAGTTCTAAAACAACTTGAAGTGTTCCCGGCTGTTATTGACAAAGAAAATCAGCACTATCTACCATTCCTTGCAACAACTACATTCCTTATGGAAGCAGTAAAGAATGGTGCAGGCAGAGAAACGGCACATGAAGCAATTAAAGAGCATGCTGTAAAAACAGTTTTAGATCTTAGAAATGGCAAAATCACAAACAATGATTTAATTCAAAGACTTGCAAATGATGATCGCCTTGGACTTTCACAAGAGCAGCTAACTGCAATCATTGACAATGCTGACCAACTTACAGGTGCGGCAAGCAAACAAATTGCAGATTTTTGTGACAGCGTCGATGTGTGGCTTGAAAAATATCCAGCTGCGGCGACCTATAATCCAGGAGATATCCTGTAATAAACGAAAAACATCATGACGAACAAGAATAAAATGTCTTTCTTAGAGCATTTAGATGAGATGAGATCTCTTCTTATTAAAGCAGTAATTACTGTTGTATTGTTTGTCATGATTTCAATTCCCTTTGCCCCCAAGATAACAAATCTTTTCTTAAGCAACCTGCCGCAGGCAATTAAAGACTCTGGGGGATTACTCCAAATACTTGAAGTTTCCGAAGGTTTTACACTAACGCTAAGAATTGCTTTCGCAACTGGTATAATCCTGGCAACACCATTTCTAATTCTATTTGCAGATAAATTCATAAAGCCTGGATTGTCAGAAAACGAAAAAAAATATAGTTCAGTTTTTGTTTTATCAGCATTTTTACTATTTATTTTAGGCTGTTTCATAGGCTATACAATAACTTTGCCCATGGCAATTAAGTTAATGTACAAAACATGTTACTGGATTGGTGGAGTTCCGAACTGGACAATGTCCAACTATATAATGTTCTGTCTACAGGTGGTGGTTGCATTTGGTTTAGCTTTTCTTATGCCGATCATAGTCTTTATACTAGTAAAGCTAGGAATAGTAAAAGTTGCTTTTCTAAGGAAAAACCGCAAATATGCACTTGTGATTATTCTGATTATTTCAATGTTCCTGACGCCTGCCGACCTGCTAACGCTCATAGTAATGGCCGTGCCATTATACATATTATACGAATTGACAATTCTGGTGTCATCATTTGGACTGAAGAAGAAAGCAATTGAAAATTAAGAATTAAGATTTGGTTGTATGGTTGGTTAGAGCATTGAACAAATGAAACGCTGTAAAGATTTTATTCGAGGACGACGTTGGGCTTAAAAAAAAATCAAGTAATAGCAGGCCTATTGCGTATTTTTTTGAAAGATTCAACGGAA
>JAQICX010000133.1 GCA_027858345.1 Kiritimatiellia bacterium
TTACAGCATGAAACAATCTACATATGTGGTTAAGCATAAACATATTACATGAATGTATTTATCTGTGAAAATCCGTGTTTATCCGTGGCTAAGAGAAAAAAGAACCTGCAACCGAAAAACTAAGGTAAAAAACAAACATTGATTTTCAGGCTTGCGGTTTATTCAAAGATTGTATAAAATTTCCAAACAAATGAATAAGAACTTTTTTAACAATTTAATGACTGCCGACAACAACTTTTTAATGTTCTTGGCACCAATGGCAGGCTACACAAACTCATCTTTCAGAAGATGCTGCAGTGATTTGTCTGCTGATTTAACCTATACAGAGATGGTCAGTGCAAGGGGGATTGTAAACAATTCCAGTCATACCTTTCAGTTGCTTGACACAACATGGGACAGCACTCCTCCGTTTGCTCATATATATGGCAACAATCCTGATGTGATGGCTCAAGCTGCAGACATACTAACAAAAATGGAAAAATTTTCAGGCATTGATATTAATTGCGGATGTCCTGCTCGAAAAGTTACATCAAAAGGATATGGCTCTAAGCTAATGTATACACCTCAAGTCATCCATGACATAATCAAAGCAATTAAACAGGTCTCAACACTACCAGTTACAGTTAAGACAAGAATAGGCATATCTGAAAGCAACCTGAACTACAAAGAGATTCTTGATGCAGTGCAAATGGCTGGAGGCAATGCAATTGCTGTACACGCAAGAACAATATCAAAAGGACACAAAGGAGAACCAAGACTTGATGACCTTGCAGAGCTAAAATCAATTGCAAAAATACCAGTGATTGGAAATGGCGGCATAAATTCTGTTCAATCGGCAAAGAAGATGATTAAAAACACAGGTGTTGATGCTGTTATGATTGGGCAAGCTGCACTTGGCAATCCTTGGTTCTTTGACATAGAAAACAATAGAGAAATATCACTACATGAAAAGAAGGATATGCTTATTAAGAATATCAAAATGGACATACAGTTAATTGATAATTTCTATAAAGAAACATTTCCAAAAAAGTGGGCATCAACCGCCGAAGAAGGTGCGGTAATACAGTTCAGAGCTCACATCTTTAGATATCTTAAGGGTACCAGAGGATGGCACCCGCTCAAACTTGAAGTCTCAAAAATCAAAACACTTGAAGAAGTACAGAATATATTAAATCAACTTGGTTAGAGCATTGAACAAATGAAACGCTGTTAAAGATATTAAAGTTCAAGCTCAACTTGATTGATGTTGCTGTCAACTTCCGGTGCTTCAGAAATAACCTTATTCACCTCTTCAACAGCATTTGTTTCAACAACCATTTGAGGGACAACAACTTCTTCAGCTTCTTCAACAACCACAACGGGTGCACCAGGCTTAACAATTTGAGAAGAAACTGTTTGCGGAACTGCAGGAGCATTTGTTTCAGAAACAACCGCAACATCTTCTTCAACAACTGTAATTTCAACTGTTTTAGTTTCAACAACTTTTTGAACATCTTCAACTACTACAGATGCATTTGTTGCTGCACTATCAACTACTGGTTCTTCCACACTGACAGACTCATTAGTTGAAACACCAACACTCTCTTCAACAACCTCTGAAGTATCTTCTACAACAGGAGCAGCATTATCTTCTGCTACAGGAGCAACTTCCACAACCTCAACAACAACCTCTCTCTCTTCAACCTGTGTAACCTTATCTCCAACATTAGTTTCAACGGTAGATGTTTCTAAAAATTCTGTATCAACAATTACAACTTCAACACTAGATTCCTGGATATCTTTAGCTGTAAGATTTGCATTTGCTGAATTTTCCCGTGCTTCAACCGTAAAAGCTGGCAGTGAAAAGTCCCACAAAGGTTGTGTATAACGGCTCTTATTTGTTGCAACATTCTCTACTGTTACATTATATTTTGTGGAAAAAACATTCCATTGAGCTGCTGTAAAATCATATTTGTCATTTATTGAATTCAAAATGTCAGGAAAATTAAGCTGATCAATAACAAACATCTGTAGCGCCCAAGTGGCATTCTCCCCAAATTTCTGAATTGCATTAAGCGAATCTGTTATAACCATAACATCCTTAACATTCTTGTTATAGAACAAAGAACCATCTAAAAATGCAGGAATTGTTGTCTTCACCCAATCATTTATACTATCATTCCAAACATAAACAATGTTGTTATCAAAATTTGAAGATGTTGAATCAAAAACCACATAATCCATATTAAGAGCATCTGAAACATCAAAACCAAGCTGCACAAGGGCATATCGATTCTCAACAGCTAAAACACTAACATTTTCTCTATAAATTTGTCCGGAGCATACATTAACCAAGCTGCCTATAACTAAGCACAATCCCAATATTCTAGAAAATTGTTTTTTTATTCTCATCATTTTACATTCCTATATATCACTAGTTCACAATTTACACAAAAAACTCTAAAATGGTTCAACATTTTGAAAATCATACTATATATAACCACCACAAGTCAATACCTTTAAGTAAGTATAAATCAATTAATTAATTAAATATTAAAAAATTTTACCATTTTCATTATGTTTAATCCGGTGTCATCCCTGAAATAATAAACTTTATCAACAGACTCTTCAATGATATAAAGACCGTAGCCACTCTCATGAAAACTTTTATCCTTAACATTCTTTGCCTTATTTGTTACAAATGAATCGCCTAAATGAGCAAATTCAATAACCAGCCTATCTTCATATAACCTTAAGCTTAAATTCAATTTCATATCATTATCTGCGTGGCAGGCATGTTGAATAACATTTGATGCGGCTTCATTAAGGGCAATTAATAAGAGGTTTATATCAGCTGAAGACAGATTACAATCATCGGAATGCTCTGTTATGAAGTCTGTAAACATCTGACGTATCAAACCTAGATTTGATAACTCACATGTAAAATCCTTGTTTACAGAAAATTTAATTTCTTCAATCTCTTTAGGTATAACTTTGATCACAATACATGTCAAGTCGTCTCCTGCTGGTTTGCCTCCAAGAAAATCAGTAACTTGAGAATGAATCACAGATAAAACGCTTTGTGCAGACTCTTTCGATGCATTCCGAACGACTTCTGCAAGGCGTTCCTCACCGAACATCTCCCCGTCAAAATTCATGGCCTCTGTTATACCATCCGAGTAAAACACCAAAACATCTCCAGTCTTGATTATCTGTTTAGTTTCCACATAAGTTTCTCTAAGTTGAAAACCAATCGGCATATTATCCCCTTTCAACTGCAATATGTCTCCTGTACTGTCCTCATAGTACATTATAGGGGGATGTCCACAGTCCACATATGTCAGCAAATTATCTTCAAAGCGTGCATAGCACATGGTAAGAAAACTCTCTAGGTTAATCAACTCCTGAACAATGCTTGCATGCACAGACATCATAATCTCTTTTGGCGATGGAATATGAAAGTCCTTTGCGGTCGTAATCATGGAAGTTATGGAGTTCTGAATCTGACTTTTTGCCCCAGCCGCAAGTAGTGCGGCTGAAACACCTTTCCCCATAACATCACCAATTATAAAATCAAAAACATCACTGTTGTATAAAATGAAATCATAAAAATCGCCGTCAGCCTCTTGAGACGGAATTGTCATTGCAGCAACATTAACATTTGTCAAAGTTTTAGGTGGGTCGGAAATCAAAAGAGATTGCTGAATGGAACCGGCAACTTTCACCTCTTTTGCTCGAGCTTCGGTCAACTCTTTTTCAATAAGAACTCTTTGAGTTATGTCACGAAGCAACAAAACAACGCCTGATTGACCTTTCAGTTCTCCTGTGATAATTTCAAGAGGGACAGACTTTCCGTTTTTTCTTTTGCCTTGAGCCGCACCAACATGAAAGCCCTGATTTTTTATACTTTCATAAATTTCCCCCGGCTTCTGAGTCAAACGCCTATCACCATACAAAATACCGCTATCCTGTCCCAAAACTTCCTGCACACTATAGCCAAACATATTTTTTACAGTTCCTGTACATGCCTTGATCTTTCGATCTCTACCAAGCAGAAGCAAAACATCGGGATTAATACTATCAATAATACGTTCCAGCTTATCTCTATCGTTTATAATATGCTTTAGATATCTCATTACTGAAATATAAATAAGAAAAACCAATACAATATAAGCAAAAATAATTGAATAAACACAATACATTTTCTCTTGCATATAATAGAGATCCGTAAAGACAAATGATACAAACGAAAGAATAAAAAATGTCGAGACAAATAGAACTAAATCTGTCTTTAACCTTTTATAAGATAATTTGCCTTCTAAAAACTGAATGCGTTCACTACTATCCACCAAATCACTCCTATTCATATCCACCATCTAAGAATTTATTACCTATTCTAATTAATTCTCTGTTTTTATCGACAACCCAAAACATGAAATCACCTCCATAACCAACTAGCAGACCTAGATATATTGCTTTAAAAACATATTCATCAGATTTGAAAATCAGATAATAATAGGCATAAGGAGGGAGTAACAACGTCAAAGTTCCATCAAAAACATTATCCTTAAACGCTGCAAATATTATCAAAAAGTGTAGCACAACAAAGGTCCAAGGCATATAATTTTTAAGCATATAACTTAGTTCTGCAGGAAAAATTTCTGTGTATCTGAGCATATATGATATTAGACCAACAACCGCAAAAATAATGAGCATCTTATTAAAAGTCCCATGCACCGAACTCTTTTTCTTTGGACTCGCTGTCTTTCTCAAAATTTCATTAACTGATAGACTTTGAGGAATTCCTTCAGAACCACTATCTGACCTCTCTTTAAGAATTTGACGCTTTTCCTCCATAACCTTTGCTATGCTATCTGGATCTTTAACCACAAAAGCGTGTCCACATGCAGAGCAAATGACTTCGTCTGCATATTCAGAAACAGACAATTCCTTATCACACTTCTTACAATTTATTTTTATATCGGCCATTGAATTAGTTCCAAACTATTATATTATCTATTAATCTAACATCACCAACCATGACGGCAACCGCAATCAAGATTATACCATCAAGCAGCTCAATCTCATCAAGTGTATCATAATTTCTGATTTCAACATAATCAACACTTATCCCTGACACATGCTTAAATTTGTTTAACATTGCTTTCTTAACATTCAAAGCATTTGACTCACCAGACTCAATCATTGATTTTGCCAGCAACAAAGACTGATTAAGCACCAACGCTCTGTTTCGGTCGTCACCTTTCAAATATGTGTTACGAGAACTCATGGCCAACCCATCAACTTCTCGCACAATTGGACCGACAATCACCTCGACAGGAAAATTAAGATCTCTCACCAGCTGCTGAACAACTCTCACTTGCTGTGCATCCTTCTGTCCAAAAACAGCAACATCAGGCATAACAATATTGAAAAGTTTTGCAACAACAGTCACAACACCTCGAAAATGTCCTGGACGTTTCCTACCACATAGAACCTGCGACAAAACATGCTCATCCACATATGTGCTATAACCATCTGGATACATAGCCTCATTCGTCGGATAAAACAGATAATCAACACCCGCCTTCTCACAAAGCATCTCATCACTTTTAAAATCTCTAGGATAACTATCCAAATCTTCATTAGGTCCAAACTGAGTGGGATTCACAAAAATACTGGCAACAAGAACATCAGACTTGTCTCGAGCAATCCTCAACAACGACAAATGCCCATCGTGCAGATACCCCATTGTAGGAACAAAACCAATCTTCTTTCCATCGCACTTCAATCCAAACAACTCTTTTTGCAGCTTTTGTGGACTATCAAATATCTTCAAAACAACAACCTCTCTCTAACCTGAATTATTCATAAAAATCTACTGTAATAGCGTATTGCACTCAAATTCAAAGAGTTATCCCGCAGAGCGGGACTGCAGAGCAGGGTGATTTATGTTTATAAACCTACATCTGTTATTCTGCACTATCTCATTGACTTTAAGCACTCTGCGTTATTTCGTTACAAAGTTTATGAATAATACAGGCTAATTACAACAACTTATAATACATAGGACTTGCTCAAAGTCATATATTTATGTAGAATAGCTACCTAATCTAAGAATATTACCACTTCTATAGAAAATAATAAACATAAAAAAACAAATATGAACGTAATTTTAGCAAAATCAGCAGGTTTCTGCTGGGGTGTAAAAAGAGCTGTTGAAAAAGCTAGAACTCTGGCTCAAACGAAAACAGTCCGAACCGATGGCCCATTAATACACAACACCGAAATGTTGAAAAGGCTTGAAAATGAAAACATTATTGAAACCGATGATCTTTCATCCATTGAAGATGCGGTTATACTTATCCGCGCCCATGGAATTCCTCCTGAAAGATATAAACTGCTTAATTCATTCAACATACAGCTAGAGGATGCAACCTGTCCATATGTATCAAAAATTCAAGCGACAATAGAAAAACATGCAGATGAAGACTATGAAATCCTAATATATGGCGACAGAGGGCATGCAGAAGTAATAGGACTGGTGGGCTTTGCAAAAAATAGAGGTCATGTGATAAAAACAGAAGATGACATCAATAAACTACCAGATTTTCCAAAAGTATGTTTGGTTTCACAGTCAACTCAAAACTTTGAAAAACTTCAAATCATCGCTCAGCATATTAAAGATAAATTTGATGAGGTAATTTTTGTAGACACAATCTGCAATGCAACAAAAGATCGACAGAAGGAACTTGTAGACCTATCAAAGAAAGTTGACGCAATGGTGGTGGTTGGTGGAAAACAAAGTGCAAACACAATGCAGCTTGTCAAATTAGCCGAAAAGTTTGTGCCTACATTCCACATTCAAAACCATGAAGAAATAGAGCCGGAACTACTGAAACAATATCAAACCATTGGACTAACAGCCGGAGCCTCAACCCCAGACTTTATCATCCGAAAAGTTAAAGACACTCTGGAAAAAATTTAGATAGGGCTTACTGTTTAATGTTAGAAATGTGGAGGAGGGGCATCGGCAGGTGGTGCACTTTTTAAGTCCATCTGTCTGACCATGTCATTTAAAAGATTAAATTTCTTCTTTAACAAGTCAATATCACGCCACTGTTCAATAATCACTTGATTTAGATCATCTACCAGCTTTTCCTGATGCAATATTTTAACCTCAAGTTCTGTAATTCTATCATCCATATAATACACCTTACCTTACCTTTAAATGCTCACTTCTTGAGCGTTACACGTTTTTCGTCATTCGTTTACGTTATGCTGATGACGGCGGGACAAGAACAGTCTGCCATCATTCGGTGACGTAGTCACCACATTGGTCGCATCAGTCCCATATCTCCCATTATTCACCATGGGACGTGTAGGACCAATGGGACGGATGTACCGACGTTCTCCCATATAACAAACACCTCGAGCTGTTCGCCAAAACTCCTCCCGCTTTTAGGGGAGGTGGCGATCCCGCTACCACTTTGCTTTTTTTAAAGCAAAGTGGCGGCGGGAGAGACGGAGGGGTATTCATTAAAAATTCGACGTTGAACGTTCGATGTTGGACGTTCTCAAACCGTTCCTCGTCT
>JAQICX010000137.1 GCA_027858345.1 Kiritimatiellia bacterium
TGATTTGAGGCATATTGGGAGTCCCGGCATGCGGGATCCTCATTATCATGAAAAGTTGACAAGCGTAAGATTGTTTTGCAACGTGTTTAAAACAAGAGTGTTGTAAAAGCTATCAGAAACAAACGATCATAAAAAACAAGAAAATGAAGGGTTGTAGTATAAAATGAAGCAGAAGCAACCACAATATATCGAATCAAACTTCCGATATCCTTTGTTTGGAATATTGGCATTTTCAGTTGGCATTTGGTTTATGTGGTTTACTGTAAATACAGCACCACAAAAAACAAGAATTCAAAACACAACTAAGTTTTTCTTTTCAAACATACCATTTAAAGAGAGGGACTCTTATGCAAGGCCCCTACTTTTTGCAAAGCCAAGTGCAAAAGGGTTTGCAGCAAATTATAATAATTTGAATTTGAAGGAAAAATCTAATATTGAATTTCTTGAAGATCAAAAGCCTATCTTTGAATCAATAGAGACCGAAACCCTAAGAGCAAAAACACCAGCAGTTGATAATACAATAAAAAAGACCATTATCCCTAACTTGCTATACGACAATCATAAACGCTCATCTCTTAAACCAGAACACTTGGAACTTTCCATGAGCAAGAATCTTAAAAAACTTAACTTAACCATTGACATGAGTACACCAGCTTTGCAGAATATGCCAAACAACAAATATGCTATTTGTTCAATTCAGCTTGGTTCAAACGGTCTCTTAGAACATATATTTTTTGATAAAACAAACCTTTCAAAAGACGAACGATTCATCCTCAACCGTGTCATACAAACTGCTAAATTTGATACTCCTGAAGAACAGGCAAATGGCCAAATTAAAATTTTCATCAAAAACACCAAATGATAAAATTATTATTTCAGGAATGATGACAATGATATATTTATCATAATCTGTGGACGATTTCTTCAGGTAGAATGGGCGTTGCACCATCTTGTGAGCAGACAAATGTACCAACCATATTGGCAAAATCATTAATATGCGTCAAACTTCTACCTTTTAGCATCCCACTCGCCAGTGATGCTAAAAACGAATCTCCCGCTCCAACACTATTCACTGCTTTACCAGAACACCCCGGGTGAATATCAACATCCGCATTTGAAACTAGAATACTTCCATCAGGACCTCTAGTATACGCAATAAGATCGAGAGAAAAAAGTAATAATAGTGATTTTAATTGTTCAATTACATCACCATTTAAACCATAATATTCACAGACAAGAGGCAACTCTTCATCACTTAGTTTCAACACAGTTGCATGTTCAAGGGATGTTGTGATAATATTCTTGTTATAATATGATTGGCGAATGTTTATATCAAAGATTTTAATACATTTGTTTGATGCCAATTCCAAAAGCTCTTTCATAGTTTTTGCTGTCACATCATTTCTTTGAGAAAGACTCCCAAAGTGTATAACATCTGCATTAGCCACAACATCCATATTCTGAGATGTCACAGGAATATTATCCCAGGCACTGCCCTCCAAAATATCATACATTGGCTTTCCATCTTTATCCAAAACCACATTAACTATTCCGGTTGGATAATTCACTTTTGATAAACATGAAATACCAATACAATTGTTGCTTAAGACATTAATAATCTCTTCACCATCTGCATCATCACCAACCGCACTAATCAATTCGACGTCTGCACCAAGCTGACTGCAATGCCACAAAAAATTGGCAGATGCACCACCAAGCCTTTTCTGCCCTGGAAAAACATCCCAAAGCACCTCCCCAATTGAAACAATCAAACTCATATTTCTAAATTCCACAATAATCAATACATGCCTTTATAAAAGCATCAATGTTTTCCCATGGAACTTCTGGTTCCAACATGTGTGTGGGAGCAACAACCAATCCACCTTTTTCGCCGGCAATGTCAAGATTCCTGAAAACAACATCTCTAACCTCTTCTGGTGTCCCAAATGGCATGGTTGTTTGAGTTCCAAGAGTACCATTAAATGACAAAACATCACCATATTGACTATGAAGCTTTTCAAAACTCATGCATTCAGGTTGCACAGGATTAAGAATATCAACACCAACATCAAGAAGGTCAGGAATATATGGTTCAACAAAACCGCATGAATGATATTTTACAAGAACATCAGGATTAACACTTTTAACAGCATCTATCACTTGAGCCAATCTTGGCTTCAGCCATTCTCGATACATATCAACAGACATCATAATGCTATGCTGCATACCTATATCATCTCCAAAATTGAAAATATCAACACCTGCTTCTGCAAAAACTTTAGCTTTCTGAACAACATCTGCTGTTATCTTATCAAAAATATAACTAGCTTTGGACTCATCAGACATCATATCCATCATCAAAACTGTCATATCTCTTAATCCCCATGCAGTCTCCCATATAGTACATTCCATAGAAGCAGTAACATAACGACCTTCAAAATGCATTTTGTCAACATGTTCTTTAACATGAGCAACGTCTTCTCCATCCCATTCAGGCCATGGATAGTCCTCCAGTTGTGAAAGAGAATCAAAACTTGCCATTGGATGATGAGCCCGACGCATATGAGCTGCACTTTCAAAGCCACCTTCACTTGCTTTTCCATAGTCACTAAAACAGGTGTCTTCGTGAAGTTCCTCTTCATAAAAATCACGCCAATTTATATCTTGCTGATTTTTGCGTTTTAAACCAACAACTCCAGCGCCCATAAAACCCATTTCATAATCATAATACTCTGCAAGACTTTTTCCCCCCGTCGCAACATCAATCTTTTGAGAAATTATTGGGCATGGGTTAATTTCAATAGGCAAAAACTCATAGCCAGTCCGATTATACAGTGATTTAATATTTTCAATTGCATTCATATCTTTAACTTTCCTTAATTATTAATTCAAAACTTGTGAATATCAGGTTGGATTGATTTGCTTGCATCCAGTGTTCTTTCAAGCATTCGATCACGCATAGCTCTCAATGAATCAGAATATTCAGGACAACTCGCAACATTCTTGGTTTCATCTGGATCCTTTTCAAGATCAAAAAGAATTTCTTCACGTTTTCCTGAGCACCAATAAAGAATATACTTATATTTATCACTTCTCAACATTACATCAGAAGCACCATGAATAGCATAAACATCATCTCTTGGAACAAATTCTTCCTCTCCAAGTAAAACCTTTGCATATGATCTACCTTGAAAATACTCATGTCCTGGAATTCCGCACAGCTCTGAAAGAGTTGGCATAATGTCAGTCATCTCAACCAATCCATTCAAACGACGTCCTTCTGTTCCAAAACCATTGGACCAGTGCATTACAAGCGGAACATGCATAACTCCTTCAAAAAAACGAGAGTCTTTGCTTATCGCACCATGATCCCCACAAGCATCTCCGTGATCTGAACCAAAAATGATTAGCGTATCGTCAAGTTCTCCATTCTGTTCAAGAACATCAAGAACTCTACCCACAGCCATATCAACCCCTGTAACCATTGCATAGAAATGACGTTGACGATCCATAAGCTTCTCCTTGGTCATCTTATCACTATGTCTGAAATCCTCATCTGCTCCAGCCCAAATAAAATCGTCAAATGCTTCATCCGGAATTTCTGAATATGGATCCATCATCTCTTTTGTTGGATTTAATGGTGGATGTGGAGCATATAATCCAAGATGAAAAAACTGTTTACCACCTCTCAGTCCCCAGGCTGCTAAAGTTCGTTCAAACTGTAAAGAGACCCAGCCGCTATGCGAACATTGCCAAGGAGCATCAAGTACTGTATAAGTTACAGCTTCATCATGACGCTCAAGAGACATAGGACGAGGCAATGTAAAGGTCTTTACATACTCAGGATACTCACCTCTCAGCCAAGTCCTATAGGCATCTTCATAACAGCATGGTTCCTCTGAACGATAAAATCTCTCAAAACCATACATACGTGTTGGTGAGGCTCCCAAATCATGGTCTTCGTGGTGTTGAAAATGTAGTTTTCCAATCTGAGTAGTACGATAACCACCAACACCAAAAACTCTTCCTGGAGTTGAAAGAAAGTCATCAGCAAGTTCATGTCTATTACACATAACGCCAGTCTGCTGAGGATAGCAACCTGTCATAAATGAGCAACGACTTGGCATGCAGAGAGGGTTCTGTCCATAGCAATCTGAAAAAGAAACACCTTCATTTGTAAGACGATCTAAATTAGGGGTATGAATAACACTGTTTCCGTTTGCCCCAATACAGTCATATCTCATATGGTCTGTGGTTATCCAAATTACATTTTTAGGTTTCTTCATCTAGTCTCCAAATAGTATGTTCAAAATAAAACGGTAATATACTTTAATATATACACCATATCAACATTTAAATATGAATTTCAGGTTCATTTTCCCGTTTTATAAATCAGACACAATCAACTATTAGTCTTATTCACATAAAACACAACCTCAGGATCATTTTTATCAAGATTATATATCACACCACTATCTTCAAACCCACAACTTCTCAAAAGATGAATCATTCTAGCATTGGATAAATTTGTTGAGACAAATAGAGAGCCATCAGACTGTTCTAAAATCCAGTTCATCACATATCGACCAATTCCTCGATCTCGATATGATTCTGCAATATACAATAATGATAAATACTTGCGATTAAAGAAAAAATTGTAATCAAAAACAAAATAACCAACAACCTTATCTTCAACAACAATCACCCAAACATTGTCTTTTTCAAATGATTCCTGAATGTAACGGGTACGACTAGACTCTTCTTGACCAATTCTTTCAATCAAGCCAATCTGATCCATATCCTCTACTAAAGATTTTCTAATATCAATTTCCATACTTCACTCCTCTTATCCATCAAACATCAATCAACACATCCGTCTTATAAGTCCCATATGTCCCATTTCTTCTGCGAGCATCAAACCACAATGTTCCCCGACCTCTGCGGAGACTGAATATCCGCATTCGTTCCTAAAGTCGACAAGCAGTTATTAACCTGCAATTTTCACTCTGTAGCCGAGGTCAGCAGACCTCGGAAAATGCGAACTTAGTGAGCAACCGTCCACTTCTCGTCTATCACTTAACTCTGCGAACAACGCCAGCTTCTATCACCGATACAGTAAGATTATAGCACTGATGATAGTCATTACAATAATAAACCCCCGATAATATTTATCAGGTATCAACTTCACAATTTTTACACCAAGGAAGCCACCAATCAGTATTCCTGGAATTGTGCATAGATCAATAAGAAATGTATTGAGCGTTATGGTTTTCCATACAAAAATGTGAAATGGTAACTTAAAAAGATTGAGCAAGAAAAAGGTTATTGCCGTGGTTCCAATAAACATATTTTTATTCAATTCCATGCTTATAAAATATGTGGAATAAATTCCACCAGCTGCATTACCAATCATCGAGGCAAATCCTCCAAGTACCCCAATAAAACCTGCAAATGTTTTGGATTTTTTAAGTGTGACCAACAAGTGCTTGTGTTTCTTTTGAACAACAAGAAAAAGCAGGCACACAATAATTGCTGTCGCTATTAGCTTTTTAAAAGTATTATCATCAATATATTGCCCCAAAAGAACAGCAGACATAACCCCAATAACAGATCCCGGTACAAGTTTGACAATACAAGACCAATTTGTATACTTAACATAATGAGCAACTGCAAAAATATCAGCCATTATCAAAATCGGTAACAGAACCCCTGTGGAACTCTTGGCTCCGAAAATTGCTATAGATATGGGAATGGATAACGCTCCAGCCCCGTTCAACCCCGTCTTATGTGCCCCAACCAATGCTGCACAAATGGATAACAGTAGTACTTGTTGTAATGAAAACTCCATAAAAATCAACCTTTATATGTAATATTTCGTGAATTCTTACATCTTATAAACATAAAGTCAAGCGTTTCAACTCAACCTTTTTAAATTACTGAAAACAAAAAAAATACATCGACTTTTTTTACAAAATTTGTTACATTTACAGGCAACTAAGAAAAATTAGGGATTAACATTTGGGGTTTTCTTAGATATTATCGTAATGGAAGGAAAAGAAAATATTATGTTTAATATTGATATAGATAAAGAGTTATGCAAGGGTTGCGAACTCTGTGTTGAACTTTGCCCGAAAAAAGTTTTGGGCATGACCGAGGAACTGAATAGCAAGGGCAACAGTTTTTCGAAAGCTATAGCACAGGACAAATGTATTGGCTGTATGATATGTGCATTGGTTTGCCCTGATGCATGTGTCTCAATAACAAAGGAAGATAGCTAATCTCAAGGAGCAGCAAATCTAATGAAAAGAATATTAATGACCGGCAACGATGGCATCGGAAAAGGAGCTGTCGACGCTGGGTGCGATTGCTACTTTGGATATCCAATTACCCCACAAAATGAACTAACTGCATATATGTCTCTACATATGCCAATGAATGACAGAGTGTTCATTCAGGCTGAAAGCGAGATTGCTGCCGTAAACATGGTTTATGGAGCCTCAGCTGCAGGCAAAAGAACAATGACGAGTTCATCATCTCCAGGTCTTAGTCTAAAACTGGAAGGCATTTCATATATGGCGGGTTCAGAACTACCTGCGGTTATTGTCAACGTACAGCGTGGTGGCCCTGGACTTGGAAACATCGCACCTTCTCAAGCTGATTACTTTCAAGCTGTAAAAGGTGGTGGACATGGCGACTATAACTCTATTGTTCTTGCCCCAAATTCAGTTCAGGAAATGTACGATTTAACTGTTCTGGCATTTGATCTTGCAGACAAATATAGAATGCCCGTTATGGTGCTTTCTGACGGAAGAATTGGTCAGATGATGGAACCAATGACTGTTAAAGAAAATTACAAGCCAACTTTAATTGACAAACCTTGGGCATTGAATGGATGCAAAGGACGAAAACCAAATAAAGTATGGTCTCTTAAACTTGGAGATGGAGAACTTGAAGAGCATAACATCAAACTCCAGGCTAAATACAAAGAGATTAAAAATCAAGAAGTTTTATTTGACGAATATATGATAGATGATTGCGATACATTGCTTGTTGCATATGGAACAAGTGCAAGAATTGCAAGAGGCGCAATCGACATTGCTCGTAAAAAAGGTCAAAAAGTTGGACTTCTTAGACCAATCACTCTTTGGCCATTTCCTAAAGATAAAATTGAAGAGTTGAGCACCAAAGTCAACAAAATAATTACTATTGAAATGAGTGCAGGTCAAATGCTTGAAGATGTTCAGCTTGCCGTCAAAGGACAATGTCCGGTGGAATTCGTCGGCAGAATGGGTGGAGCAATTCCAACAGAACAATCAATTATTGAAAAGATTTAATGGGGATTAAAATGACTAAAACACTTTATAAAAGACCAGAAGCTCTCACTGACGCACGCACGCATTATTGCCCGGGATGTGGACATGGAATTGCTCACAAACTAATTGCTGAAGTGATTGATGAACTTGGAATACGAGAAAAAACCGTTGCAATTGCTCCTGTAGGATGTGCAGTACTTGCATATAACTACTGGAATTTTGATTGCTCTGAAGCGGCTCATGGCAGAGCATCTGCTGTTGCAACTGGAATCAAAAGAGCATTACCTGAAAAATTTGTTTTTGCATATCAAGGTGATGGTGATTTAGCTGCCATAGGTACAGCTGAAACAATTCACACAGCAAATCGTGGTGAAAACATCTGTATTATCTTTGTGAACAACACTGTTTACGGAATGACAGGTGGACAAATGGCTCCAACGACAATGATTGGACAAAAAACAGCAACTTCACCCAAAGGAAGAGATTACCACACAATGGGTCCCCCAATCAAAGTATGTGAGTTGCTTAACACTCTTGAAAAACCATATTATATTGAAAGAGTTTCACTAGATAGTCCCGCTTCAATAAGAAAAACTAAAAAAGCAATAAAAACAGCTTTTGAGGCACAGCTTGCAGGTAAGGGGTACTCTTTTGTTGAGATTCTATCACCTTGCCCAACTTATCAACACACCACACCTATCGGTGCTATGGATTTTGTAAAAGGACCAATGCAAGAAGTTTTCCCTGTTAAACTATTTAGAAAAGATGGAGGAAAAATCAATGAATAAAAGTATGTTATTTGCAGGAACAGGTGGACAAGGTGTTGTCTCATTGGGAAAAATTGTGGCAACAGCAGCACTTAAAGACGTTCCATACATCACATATTATCCATCATATGGTGCGGAAGTGCGCGGAGGAACTGCAAATTGCCAGATAGTACTGGCTGAAAAAGAAATTGCGTCTCCTGTATCTGAAGTTTTTGACATAATACTGCTTCTAAACCAAGCAAGTCTGGATAAATTTATTGGACAAGCATCCCCTACTGCAACAATAATTGTCAACAGCACAATATGCAGCAAAATTCCTGATGATCCTAGAATTATAAAAATTGATGCATCAAAAATTGCTATTGATCTTAATAATCCAAGAGGAGCAAATTTGGTGATGCTTGGAGCAATGGCAAAACTTGATACAACACTAAGTGTGGAAAACTTGGAGCTGGCAATTAAGGATAAGTTTAAAGGCAAAAAAGACGCAGTCATTGCTGGAAACCTTCAATGCTTCCAAAAAGGCCAAGATCTAAGCTAAGAAAAAACCTAAGTTTTTCTATTGAATGAAAAGATAAATTATTATGACGATGAGGACATCGTCGCTCCCATTTTTCCAAGACAACGATTATTTGCATGCCGGGAGCGAGAACGTCCTCGTTCTCATAAAGTTAATTGACAGCAGATATTTAACTGATATTTTCAAGAATAATGTAAGATTACTCTTTCCAAATTCAACATAAAAAAATGAATCATCCGAAAATTAAGAATAAAAGAACAAGCGAATTTCTCGATGGTTTGGATCGTCAAGCGGTGTCAGAGTTATATGCACTGTATCTTCAGGAAACAGTTCAGATGCTCTCTCCGGCCACTCGACAACTGTAACTCCATTTGACTCAAGATAATCCTCAAAACCAAGCATAAGAGCTTCGTCAGGAGAGTTCAAGCGATATAGATCAATATGATATAGCGGTAAACCGCCTCCAGCATATTCATTTATAATAGTAAACGTTGGACTCTTTATGGGTTGATGAATATCAAGTGCTGCAGCAATGCCGGCGGTTAATGCTGTCTTTCCAGCTCCTAAATTGCCATGCAAAGCATAAACCTTAAGTTCAGGATGTTCTTTAACAAAATTAAATGCAATTTGCTGTGTCTCTTCAACACTCTTTGAAATATATTTTCTCTCAACACTCATAATTTATCTCTCAGCAAAACCTGGTTCTGTCAAAAGTTTGCAGGCTGAGCCTGCACCCATTTCATTATAAATCAATCCCGCTTCCATGCTTCGCCTTCCAATGCTTCGTCTGCGACTACGCAGGACACATCGGCTATGCAGGACACAGTCGTCCAATAGCTATGCAGGACAGGTCAGGATACATACTATTCAGTCTTATCCCCACTTTTTTTCGTCGGTCAACGCCCGACGCTACAGGCGTTATTTCTGCAAACTAACGTTCGTCCGCCAAAACTCCTCCCGCTTTTAGGGGAGGTCACCTCGCCTGCGAGGTGGGAGGGGTATAACTTTTTTATTGGACATTCCGTGTTGGATATTCAACTTTTAATGTTCCTTTTAGATTTTCCAACTCGTGTTTATGAACATATCGCCCTCAGTTTTCTGAGGACCTTTAACGTATATAGAAGCAGCTCGATCAATTCTATGATAATTGGTTGCATGATCATAAGAGTGAATAGCTAGAGAAAAATAATATTCTCCATCAGCCAAAGGCAAAGTGTCAAACTTCAAATGACATTTATATGTTCCTGGTGCAACTACTCCTGTTTCCAAACCTGCAATCTGCGTGTTACTACCAAACAAAATCATACCTCCTGAATTGACTAAGGAAAAACCAAACACAGGATTATCAATGGACTGCTCCACTTCATACTCAACTTCAAGAGTAACAGAGCTACCAACATCACACATTTCAACTGGTTGACCATTGTCATCAAAAACTTTAGTTCCAACAACCCTTATCTCACCGCTTCCCCACTCTTTTGAAGAGATAACGCCAGCCTTCTTTCGTGATATATCCTCATACTCACCAACCATCTTATCCGGCTCTCCAAGGTCAACAATTTTGCCTGCATCAAGAATAAGAACTCTATCACTAATACGCTGAATAACTGTTATATCATGGGATATGATAAGCATAGTCTTTCCACGCTCTTTAAACTCATTTAGCTTTGCAAGACACTTCTTTTGAAAATTCATATCACCAACAGCAAGCACCTCATCAATAAGAAGAATATCCGGATTAACTTCAACAGCCACTGCAAACCCAAGGCGAACATACATTCCTGATGAATAATGTTTAACAGGCTGATCAATAAATTTTTCCAAACCAGCAAATTCAACAATTTTTTCAAAGCGTTCTTCCATAGTTTTGTGAGATATGCCCATTATGGAACCATACAAGAAAATATTTTCGCGACCGGTCAACTCTGAATGAAAGCCAGCCCCAAGTTCCAAAAGCGAAGAAACAACACCAACTGATTCAACAGAACCACTTGTAGGATACATAGTCTCAGCAAGTACAGAAAGCAGCGTGCTCTTTCCTGCACCATTGACGCCAATAATACCCAATATTTCCCCTTTTTTTACAGAGAAACTAACATCATGAAGTGCATTAAATGTGTTTTTAGATGATCTGAGCTTAAGTAGATCAACAAGAGTACCTTTCAAGGTCTGCGACTTTACCAACTTAAAAGTCTTGGTAACATTCTTTACCTCTATTACATTTTCAGTATTCATATTACAACTCATCCGCAAATAATTTTTGACACTTGATAAAGACAGATATACCCACAAGCATAAACAGCCAGCATACACCAAAAGATATAGATATCATACCTAAAGAAGGCATTAAATCAACCGACTCAAACATTGTTTTGTAGTTGTTCCCCATCAACACATAACGATATGCACACGCAATACCTGTCATAGGATTTAGGAACACAAGGTAAGGATAAATATTACCATAGTTCGCAAGTATTGATGTCTGCTTATCAACTGTATAAAAAATTGGTGTAAGGAAATACCATGCCAACTGGAAAACGCCTGAAATATGCTCTGTATCTCTAAAGAACACATTCATTGCTGCCAGAAGTGTTGTAATTCCCAAACAGAAGGCAGCCTGTGAAACGATAATAACCGGCAACAACCACAGGTGCTGCATGCTTAATGTACCTTTAGGTATATACCACACAAGCAGAAAAATAAAGAGAACACCAAAGGTTAATAGAAAATTAATTAGATTTGCCCACACATTTGCAAGTGGCAATATTATACGAGGAAAACTAGTCTTCTTTACAAGGTTTGCATTACCAACAATTGAACCAAGTGCATCACTCATACACAATGCAACAAAATCCCAGATAATTATACCAATAACTAGAAATGGCAGATAATCAGGCATGCCTAAATTAAACTTCAAGATACCAGCAAACATTGCAAAAATTAAAATTTTGGAAAGTGGACTAAGCAGACACCAGAAGAATCCAAGTGCAGAACTTTTGTAACGAACCTTAAGATTTCGTTGTGCCAAAGTTGCCAGGAGTTCTCGCCATGCAAATAAATTTTTCTTATTGTTATCCATAATACATTAGCTTTAATCATCAAACCATAAAAACAAAAAAAAAGGGAACAACCCTAAACGTAATAAAGACACACAGTGCCTATTAGTTTATGTTATACCCTTATTCTAAAAGACTAAGCTGATATTCTTGCAATACGCATAAGATTCTCACGCAAATCTTTTGTAGTCATTTTGCGGACGCATTCTGAATCCATGCCAGCTGCAACAAGTCTTGCTCTCTGCACTTTTTCACGACGTCTTCTTTCCAATGGACTCTTCTTTGGACGTGTCTTTGGAGCCTTGTTTAAAGTTCTTCCTGTTCCCATAATGTAACCTCACTAATAATAATATTAAATCTTTTTACACAGTTTCTGCATAAACAAACGGGTATTAAGCCATAATTTCAAAAACATTTCAAGCTCTTTTTTCTACTTTTCCCAACTTTTCTCATTTGCCAGCAGTTACTAGTTTATCTAGCCGAATCGCACCGACTCAGAAAAAGAGGAAGCATGCCTTCCTATTACTTCTCAAGTACTACTATCAAGCATTTCCTTCGCCCACTCAACAGAACCCTCCACACACTTCTGTGAATCATTTCTACAAGGCTCAACAAAATCAACACATCCAAGAATGATATTTCCAGACAAAACCTCTTTTATTTTATCAAAGATCTTCCCCTTGCGCCCTCCATGACAACAAAAAAATGCCATCTTCTTATTATCAAATTTATTCCTCTTAAAAAAAGTATTAAAAGGCGGAGCATATGTAAAAGCCCAAACAGGAGTACCTATAAATATAACATCATACTCATCAAAATCAATATCAACATCCTCAATCTCAGGAAACTTATTCATGAAAACCTCTCGACCAGCCCAGAAAATTTTAGACATTCCTCCTTTTGGCACCTGCTTAACATTTCTCAACTCACAAATATCCGCATCAACACCGGCTGCAATACCCTCTGCAAGCAGCCTGGTATTTCCTGTAAACGAATAATACAAAACCAACGTATTCATTTTTTCTCCTTCCTCTAACTTTTAACTTTCTCTCTTTCCATCTCAAAAAGTGTAAACTTATCACAGGACTAGACATCTCTGCGAGAAACTTAGTACTTATCACTTAGTACCGCTGGCTACGTCAACATATAGATTTTGGTGTGGGCGCTCGCGATTGTTTGAGAAGACTGCCTTTCATCCATTATAACTTTTGAGGTTTCTCCCATTTGTGTGGCGAGATCGGGATTTTTAAGAATATGAATGCAGGCGTCGGCAAGAGCTTCATGGTCGTTTGGTTCTACCAGAATGCCTGTTTCATTATTAATAACAAACTCTCTTAGTCCTGGTAGGTTTGATGCTACGATTGGTTTTTTGAACATAGCAGCAACAGTTGGCAGAGTGGTTGCTGTCACCTCGATGTACGGAGCGACAATGAGAGTTGACTCTGATATTATTTCTGTTGCCTTCTGATCTGAAAGATATTCGTTTATTAAAGTAATATTCCTGCTTTTTTCAGGTATAACACACTTTCCCTGCCCGGCAATAACCATTTCTGCATCTGGTATTTTCTGCTGAATAATTTTAAAGCTTTTGATGAGTATATCAATACCTTTATATTTTCTTATACGTCCAAAAAATAGAATTTTGTTAAGGTTGTTTTTTGATAAATCATTTTTTACATATTTCAGCCAATGGGTTAAGTTATTTGAGAATGGAACAACTTGAACTTGCTTTTCAGGCAGGCTCCATTTTTTGACTGCCTGCTCCTTGAGTAGTTCGGAATGCACAAGGATTGCATTGCAATTCTCTATCATTGGTCGTTTTTTAATCTCTTCCAGTTTTTCAGAGGTTCCAGGATGGGCGTATACATCGTGTATGGTAACAAACATTGGAGCCTGATTTTTCAGACTTGTAAAGAATCGAAAGTACCAGTGGGATGAATTAAAGTGTATTGCATCTGGATGCAATGTTTTAATTGTTTTCTTGACTTTCAAAACAACATAAGGCAGGTAAAATAACTTGAGAAGTTCTTTTAGTTTGAAGAATTGCGGTATTTTAAATCTGTATATAGTTATACCAGTATGAAAACATTCAACAGGTGTTTCATCATCCACAAACACAATAACATCGTTACCTGTGCCCGCCAATGCATTTGCAACTTCCGCAACGTAATATCCCATTGCTCCTACAGAAAAAGACAACAATGCTACTTTCACATTAACTCCTTATATTGACGCCAAATTTTATCCCATGAAAACTCATGTGATCGCCCAATGGTTTTGTCTCGCATTTCAGAAATGATCGATGGGTTATTCAGCACTTTTTCTAGAGCACTTTTAATCTCTTCTGGTGACGCTGGTTGAATAAGTATACCATCCTGATTATTAGTGATTACTGATTCCACATCCCCTACTCGTGTGACTATCGGTGGAAGTCCACATGCCATTGCCTCAAGTAGTGACAGCGGAAGTCCTTCCTGAAGAGAGCTCATTATGAACATATCATTACTCTGCAATGTTTGGCACATATTTTCTTTTGCGATTAGTCCACAAAGCTGAATTTGTTCATTAAGTCCCGAACTATCAATCATTTTTTCAAGTTCTGTCTTGTATGGACCTGTACCATAAATATTAATTTTTAATCTTTTTCTATGCTCTTCTGACAGCATGGATATGGCTTGAATCAAGTGCTGAATACCTTTTCTAGGTATTAACTGTGAGGTAAGAGCAAATTTGATTTGAGATGTGCTATCTGGAAATTCCTTATTTTCTAACGGAACAAATATGTTGAGATCAACACCATTGGGGATGACAGATATATCCCTCTTCCATGTCTTATTAGCCAGTTCTTTTAGAGGGTGACCAACAGCAACTACATGTTCGGCATGTTTCCAAACCATTCTCGCAACAATCTGCATCGGGATATGAATTAGTTTAAACCTACCTGGTTGATATCCAGGAACATCTGATCCATGTAAAACAACAACATATGGAATTTTGTACTTCAAAAACCATTTACGTGCTGCAAGACCTGCCGGCATTGTAAAATGTGCAAAGATAAAGTCGGGATTTATCTTTGTTTGAAGATAACCTATCTGCTTAGTTACCGAAAAATAGAAACCAAGCAACTCTTTTACGGTGTGCCGCGTCCACTCTTTTTTGGGAGCGGACACTCTGTGTATGCTAACACCATTCAGTTGTTCAAAAGCAGGAAGTCGACCACCGATATCTGATGTGACGACATGCACATCAAGTTCCGGATCTTTTGCAGCGTTCTCCGCTGTTGCTGTCAAAGCATTCTCTGCTCCACCATAATAGGGTGTATAGCCTTGACATATAAACAAAACGGTGGACATATACTAGTTCCTCTTTTCCAACTCAACATGCTCAACATATGTTGGAGCTTCTTTGCCAGTCTTCTCTTTTACATAATCGCTATATGTTTCCTGAAACGCTTTACCGGCCTCAACGCCCATCAGACGTTTTTGTTCCTCTTTTAAAATATCTTCCTCAGACTTTTTTGGCTTCTTATAACCACCCTTTTTAGACTTCTTATCATTGCCATATAGTTTTTGATATTCGGAATCTTTAAGCTTAGCCAATTTTTCATCAGCTTGTTCTTTATCTGTATACTTACCTTTAAGCATCATTGTTCTTGGAGCTATTGCGTATGTAGGAAAAGGGTTTGTATTAGTTTCGTCTTTTTTCCACTCTTCTTGAGCTTGTTTAACAGCTTGTGAGTAATATCTTTTTTCAAGCTTAAGTTGCTCCTGAAGATCTTTGTATTCTTCATCATTATATATTCTGAAGCCTTTATCTTTCAAAAAATTTGTCTGTTGGACAACATAATATATCTCTCTTGTGGTTGCGGCAAAAAGAGTTGATGTAACAAGTAATGCAACAGTAGTAAAACTTAGTAATTTTTTCATAGTCAAACCTTCCTCATAATAATTTCTTATTATAATACATCTATTGAAACTTTTTTGCAATCTAAACTTTGAGCTATTGACTTTTTTTATTGGTTATACTATACTTGTGCATTAATTTAAAACATATGGGGTTAACTCTTTGATACAAAATAGTGTGTTTTTAGATAACCCTAAACTGAAAATTTAGAGAGGCTCATAAAGTGAGTGAAATCATAAAAAAATTGCTGGATGTCCAAGAGTGTGATCTGCAAATCAAAGATTTAAGAAAACAATCAATTGATTTGCCCTTGCAAAAGCAGTCAGAAGAAGCTAGACTTCTAAAACATATTGGACAAACAAACCAAGCTGACGATGCATTAAAGCATGCCAAAGCGGAGGTTCAGAACATTGAAATTGAAGTCAAATCAATTAAAGAACACATAGTAAAGCTGAAACAACAACAGATGTTATTGAAGTCAAATGATGAATTCAAAGCTATGTCACATCAAATTGAAACTCTTGAAAAAAAGATTCAGAATCTTGAAGACCAAGAACTCGTAAAGATGGACAGTGTTGAGGTTATGTCAAAAAATGTTTCTGAACAAAAAAAAGATATTTCGAGAGAAAAAACCATTGTAGAAGAAGAGCTGAAAATTTGGGACACTAAGTTAAAAGAAGTTAAAGCACAACTTGTGATTGTAGAAGCAAGGCGTGAAGAACTAACGGTAGGTATTCCTGATGAAGCATTGAGACTTTACAATAGAATGGCGGAGAGAAAATCCCCAGCCATGGTTCCTGTCGTTGACGGAACTTGCGGAGGTTGCAACATGAGTTTACCTGCTTATGTCATTTATGATGCTAAGAAGCAGGAAACCCCAACTGTAACATGTAATTTTTGTGGAAGGTTCCTATACGAATCTTGTTAACGTTAAAAAAAGGTAATAATTTGTTTTGATTGAGAATGGAGATTTGGTCGCTCTTAGAGATAAGGGAGGAAAGTCCGGACTCCATAGGATAGAATGTCCACCTGTAATGGGCGGAGGCATTGTGGAAATCGCAGTGGATGGAAAGTGCAACAGAAAATATACCGCCCCGCCATCACTTTACTCTAAAGTAAAAACTAAAAGTAAAGTGATGGCGGGGTAAGGGTGAAAAGGTAGTGTAAGAGACTACCAAGCGAAATCAGTAATGGTTTGCTGTCTTGTAAACCCCATTCGGAGCAATATCAAATAGAAAGCTGTGCAACTTGTTTGCCTGAGGCGATCCGTCTTGGTCTTTGAGCAGTTTTGGGTTGATTGCGTTAGATAAATGATCAAACACTAATTTAGTGAACAGAATCCGGCTTATGACTATTTTCAATCGTTTAAACTTAATTTTACCAAAGATAAGCATATTTGCTTTTATAATATTAACTGCTCTATCAACTTATTTGATTGTTCAGTTTTATTTTTCACCAAACGTGGAGACACCTACAGACCTGACTTTTTCGTCAAGTCAGAGAGTCCAGCCACTATACATCGAAGAGAGTTTTATTCCTTCTGATGTTGACTGGGCAATTTTTCAATCAAAAAAGGTTGAGAAACCCGTCTCCACTTTACCTCTTGACCAACTTTATGTTTTAAGAGGTACATTTATTGTTGACCAGAATCATGATAATATTCACAGAAAAGCTATTATTGATGATTTGCAAAACAACAGTCAGCTAATCATATCAGAGCAGCAGGAGTTATCAGATGGCAGAAAAGTTATTGAAATAGTTGATGATCAGGTGACTCTTCTGAACGGAACAACCAAAGAAATTCTAACTCTTCCTTTTGTATCAATAAATCCCGATATATCTGCAAGCACAACGGTCGACACAGCAAAACCTGACACAGACTTAACAAATAAGTTTGGAGGCAAAAAGACAGGTAATAATGAATGGGAGTTCAAAAAAGATAAAATCATGAAGTATTACGATGATTTGATGGCTGACCCCAAACGACTATTAAATCTATTCGACTCCTTTGCTCCTGTATACAACGAGGACAGAAAAATAACCGGCTACAAGATTGACATCAAGGGTGAAAAAGAATTTATCAATGCTGTTGGATTGCAGAATGGCGACTATATAACAAAGGTCAACGCATTGCGACTTACAAACAGGCGTCGTGCTGAATATATGATTGGTGAGTTTATTGAAGGGCGGGCAAGTTCATTTGCTTTGGAAGTTGAACGAGATGAAACACCTCAGAACCTGATTTACAGAACCTACTAAGATTAAGGTTGAGGTAAAGATTGAGAGCTGGATTTACCAGCTGTGTTAAGAGAGAAGTAGGAAGTAATAAGAGAGAAGCGGGCTCACGTTGTTCGCCAAGTTAAAAGATAAGAGTTGACCTGCGAAAATAATTGCAAATGCTTAACTCGGTCACTGAGTTACTTAGTCATTGAGTCAAAAATATTATAAATAAACAACCTTTCAGCCCTGAAAGTGCGAAACACACTAGCGTAGGGCAAAACCCTATGTTAAAATTGATAGTATAAACCATTTTAACAAAAAATATATGAAAAAAATTTTGATTACATCCTATTGCAATATAAATGAGCCAGTTAATGGTCGTAGCAGAAGAATGAAAGCACTTCTCGAAACGTTTTCAGAAGAACAATTACTATGTGAACCAGCCCCTGAAAACCTACAATTCGAATCTGCTATCTACAAAACAGATCTTGGAAAGAAGAAAATGGGCATCAATTGGGGAATCTTCAATTTTTACATACCTTCAACAATATCATTACTCAGAAAGCTTATTAAAGCCGAAGAGCCCAAAGCAATTATAATGACATCTATCTGGGACTTTCATCCAATAAAGAGAGTAAAGATACCTAAGGTTCTTGATGCTCACAATGTTGATGCAATTGCCATTGAAGAACGATTTGGCGAAAATCATTTCTTTTCTAAGCTTGTCGCAAAAGCTGAGAAAAATGCACTTTTGGGTTCATCACACATTTGCTGCTGCTCACCAGAAGACAAAAAAGGTTTTATTTCTAAGTATGGAATTGACCCCGAAAAAATTTCCGTTGTTCCAAATGGGGTTGACTTATCTGGTTTCAGTAGTGTTTCGGCGGAGATTCCCAATGAGTGGAAAGAAAAACTTGATGGTTATAAAGTTCTACTATTTATGGGCAAGCTTGATTACCAGCCAAACAAAGAGGCTCTAAAGTTCATAAACGCAACACTTGCGCCACAACTTGAAAAAGCACAACCAGACAGCTTTAAGATTGTTATATGCGGCGGACCAATACCTCCAAATAGGGCCTCATATCATAACAGTATACATTTTACGGGACGTGTAGACGAGGTTGTTCCATGGATGAAAAACGCGGATGTATGCATCTCCCCTATTTTTTCCGGCTCAGGGACAAGACTAAAGATTATTGAATACTTTAGTTCTGGTTCTCCAGTTGTATCCACTGCAAAAGGAGCAGAAGGTCTTGGCATAACAAACAACAAAGATATTGTTATTGCTGACAAA
>JAQICX010000166.1 GCA_027858345.1 Kiritimatiellia bacterium
CCCGCTCTGCGGGATCGTTGCTTTAGGGCACACAACCAGAGGGAAGTGAGGCTGGAGCCTGCGACAGCAATGGAGCGTAGCGAATGGCCTACCTAAAGCTGTTCTCCCATTGGTCGAATGGATGTTCCATGCGTCGCTTCGCTATGCAGGACACAGTGACCGTGCTATCCACGCCTTGCGGGATAGTCCCGCAAAGCGTGGATTGGATGTTCTTAATCCATTTGTCTTTTTCTCTGCGTTCTCTGTGCGTTGCCATTCGCTGTGCTCATTGCTCCAGCTTTGCTGAAGCCTGTCTCGACTTTGTCTCGGCTCGTGCGAGAATCTCTTTTGGTTGCCTGCCTGTTCGCGTACTCACGCAGACAAGCGGCTAGCCCGCCCTAAGTCAATCCATGGCTTATTAAAACAATCGACAACCGAAAAATTAAAGCACCAAATCAACTAAACCAACAAAAACTTGACTATACTGGTATTAATGATAAAATCGAGCAGAATTGAAATTTTCATCATGATTTATAGGGAAAATATGCAACCTGAAATAAGAAAGAACAATGAAAGCCTTGAATTTGAGACAGATGAAAGATGCTATATTGTAGAGACATCAAACGATTCTAATGATGAATCGGTGTCTATTGCCCGTGCAAGAGTCGAACCAGGAGTTACAACTGCTTGGCATAAACTTAAAGGAACAGATGAGAGATACATAATTGCCTCAGGAAAAGGTCTAGTTGAAATTGGAGACCTTGAACCAACTGAAGTTTCTGAGGGTGATGTCATACAGATTCCAGCCGACACACCTCAGCGAATTACAAACATTGGTCAAATCGATTTAATATTCTTTGCAGTATGCTCTCCCAGGTTTGTCCACACCTGCTATATCTCTCTAGAATAAATGGTAGTGAATTGTAATCAACAGGAGAAAACGATACAGGTGATTTTTGTAGCACATGCACAACCTTATATGGGATCTGCAATTTATGACATTCTAGGAACTCTTCCTGAACCAATGGTCATGCAGATAAATTTGATTCGAAAATATATTTCTGAATCTTACAAAACTCTAAAGCCAACAAAAAAAGATTTCAAAGGCGGGGTCACGGACCCCGACCCTACAAAACACTTGCAAATCAAGGATTTAGCTTTGATTGCAGCATCCGTAACTGTAGGGTCGGGGTGCTTCACCCCGCCGAAAAGGGCATTCAACCGTAAAATCAAGGTTAATACCTTAATTTTTCGGTTGGAGATAAAAAAGTGCGTTTGAGTCAATAAAATTAGGAAATGAGAGCATGTTTTTTTGCAGTTTTAGTTGACAAAACTGGAAAAATATTTTTCGGCGGTCAGCGCCCGCCGCTACAGTATGAAACGTGCAGTTTAACGGTTAATTGCAAAACTTAACACCTGTAGCGTCGGGCGTTGACCGACGGATATGCCGTCATGCAATGACTCAACCGAAAAATTGAGGTTAATACAATAGTTATTTGAAATAAGATTGTATTTTAGAGACAAATCCTTTATTATATAAATTAGTGACAGAGTGAAAATTATAGAAAACAGAAAGGGTTATAAATGCAGGAACTTCGTAGTCGAAAAGCTTTTATTTGTGATATGGACGGAGTAATTTACCATGGCAATCGCCTACTCCCTGGTGTCTACGAGTTTGTCAATTGGCTACACTCATCAAAAAAAGAATTTGTCTTTTTAACCAATAGCAGTACCAGAACGCCACGTGAACTTAGAGAAAAACTATTACGACTCGGTCTAGATGTTGATGAAAAACACTTCTACACGAGTGCTATGGCAACTGCAACTTTTCTTGCCCAACAATGTCCAGGAGGGAGTGCCTTTGTCATTGGTGACACTGGAATTACCAATGCACTATATACTGCAGGATTTTCGATGAATGATGAGAATCCAGACTACGTTGTCGTCGGAGAGTCCAGTAACTATAATTTTGAAAAATTGACACATGCTGTAAATCTTGTGCGAAACGGAGCAAAATTGATAGGTACAAATTCTGATTTAACAGGACCAACAGAAACAGGTATTGTTCCTGCAACCGGGGCACTGATTGCTCCTATTGAATTGGCAACTGGTGCAAAAGCATATTTCGTTGGAAAACCTAATCCATTAATTATGCGTCATGCATTAAAACGTCTTGGCACTCGTCGTGAAGATACTGCTATTATTGGAGATCGAATGGATACCGATGTGTTGGCAGGAATTGAAGCAGAAATAACAACCGTTCTTGTACTCAGTGGTGTAACCAGTCGCGAGGACATTACTCGGTTTGCATATCGCCCGGACTATATTCTCAATGGTGTTGGCGAGATTATTCCTGATAACAATTAATAATCAGGAATTAATGAAGTGAATGCAAAATTAAAAAACAAGAACACAAGTGTTCCAACAAAAGTTGGGATTACAGGGCAAAATGGTTTTATTGGGACACACCTGATAAATTATTTTCGAGTTCAAGACGACATTAAAATAATTGAATTTAGTCGCGAATATTTCAACTCACCGAAAATGCTCGAAAAATTTGTATCTAAGTGCGATTTAATCATCCAGCTTGCTGCAATGAGCCGAAACCAAGATCTGCAATTACTTTATGCGAATAATATTGAGCTTGATAAAAAGTTAATCAATGCTTTAGAAAACACACATAGTAATCATGTTCTATTTGCTTCAACCACGCATGAGATGCGCGATGGCGAATATTATGCTTCAAAGCGCGATGGGCAAAATTTATTCAAAAACTGGGCAGCACAAAGCGGTGCAAAATTTACAACCATGGTAATGCCAAATACCTTCGGACCTTACGGAAAACCATTTTTCAATTCAGTAGTCTCAACATTCTGCTACAAAGTTGCTCATAACGAAAAACCTGAAATAATTATTGATGCCCCCATTAATCTTATTTACATTCATGAGCTATGTCAGGAGTTCTATAAAGTTATCAAAGAAGATATCAACTCCAACTCTTATACTCCAACTGCAACTGCTACCATAAAAGTATCTGAGCTACTTAACCTATTGCTTTCTTTTCACAAATCATATGTGAAGCAAGAAACAATCCCTCAATTCAAAAATCAATTTGAATTACACCTGTTTGAGACTTTTATCAGCTACCTGTAGAGCTCGCTGCCTGTCACACAGGCCTGTCCGCCATAGCCCAACAGTCAAATAAAATCATCTTGCCCAACTTGAAACTTTATTCTGCATTTATTCTGCATCTAGTTTCCAAATTGGGGTTTTCCTGGAAGCTACATTATGTATTTTTCCGGCACGTCTAAGTTTTGTCAATAAGTTTGCCACTTTATTTGCTTTTTTCTCTTGTTGGGAGAAGGCTTTTTTTAGCACTGCTTGCATTAGTTGTTCGGCGTGAGTTTGGTTGTTGGTTCTTTTCCTTTAGTTTTTTTCATGTAGTATTCTTTCCTGTAGGTTTAAATTATTCCTTTTTTGAGTTTTTTAAACAGGCTGATGTCCTGTGCTGCAAGATCTTTTGCTTGATCTGAAGAAAAATTAATCATATTGAAAGATATCTGGTGCAATTCCAAAAGCTTGCAGATATGTTGAGTTGTATGTGAACCCAGCAACAAACAACAGAGAAGACAACATTGTCAGTATGAAGGTTGCTGATATTAATCTTTGAGTTCTTTCCAACATTTAAGGCTTTTCTGTTTCTATCTTATTAATTCTCTGTTTCTATCTTTACAATTCCAATCGAACACCATACTAATCGAATGAATATGAATACATTAGATATGCTTCTGTCTTAAATTCTATCTTAAAGCTATCTTATTCTATCTTAATCTCCATTCAGGTTTATTTGTTGATTTACTATTATTTAAAATAGTTTCGTCTTTCTTTGACATTTCATAAAGCAGATTTCTGATTTTAGTTCGTTTTTGTTTTTCACTTAAAGTGTTTGAAAGCTTCTCCATAATAAGAGCATCAATATCGTCCCTGCTTGCTTTATCATATTCTTTGATGAATTTAATAATCAGCTTTGGAGAACGCAAACCATTTTTTGCCCAAATCTTTTAGGCTCACACCAAAATGGTATAATTTATTTTCTACCTTCTTTTGAGGTTTCAATTTGCAACCTCAAACTTTTATTTTCTTCCTCTGTAAGCTGAAATCTAAAACTATCAGGAAATCTTTCAATATTTCGTTTAACAGCTAAATTAAGATTTTTTGTTTGCACACCGTATAATTATGACAAATCACTATCAAGCATCACCTGAACACCACGAATAGTAAAAATGTGATTTTGGATATTTTCTATTGGTATTATTTGATTTTTCTCTGTCATAATGATTTCCATTTTGTCTGCGTGTGTTTTATCCGCACAGGCATA
>JAQICX010000238.1 GCA_027858345.1 Kiritimatiellia bacterium
GGTGCTTCACCCCGCCTTTTAAATAAAATTTTCAAAATCATCACCCAAGACAGACAAAAACAAAATATCAATCACTGGTTTTGTTGGTCGAAATGCATGTTTCAGCCCCCAACCGAAAAGCTAAGGATGATAACAACTGCAACTTCTTTGGAGTGAGAGCATCTCTGCCCTTAAAAGCTTGGCTGGAGAAAGGGTGGATAGATCCAAGAGGTTGGTTTCAGTGGTATTGCCGTTATTACATGGAACGTAGATCCCACGATGACCAGAGACAGATTAAAAGATGGAAAGCAATGAAAAGACATGTTGCTCAAGTTACAAAAAATTGCTCTGCTGGTGATATGTCGTGCCGTAAAAAACAGCGCCAGGCATTACTAAATTGGGCATATTTTCGGATTCGATAAATAATTTTGTCTTTTTTTAAAAAGTAATGTTGAATTCTTAACACATTTCAGCTATGATTCCTATGTTGAATTTTAATAATCAAGAAACAGAAAACAGGAGTATCCTAATGAAGAAATATTTAGTAGCAATTTTATTGATGGTAATTTGTTTTATTAATGTTGGTATGGCACAAGAAGATGTTGAATTTGTTGAAGAAGGCGAACAGTCATTATGGTATGTTGCAGCAACACTTGGAATGCTAACTTTTGAAGGCGACCAAGATGTCGACGACACCGTAAACTTCAGTCTTAAACTGGGATATGAATTTTCTGAATGGTGGAGTTATGAAGCAGCAATTTATTATGCACCCACTGTTGATATCAGCGACAAAGGTAAAGAACGTGGTGCCACTATTGACAGCACTTCTCTTGTAAGTTTTACAGTTGAAGGACTATTTCACTTTACACGTTGGAATCGACTTGATCCATTTTTAGTTTTTGGAGCTGGTTTTGATCATTACATGGATGATCTTCCAAAACAGGACGAGACAGCCCTGCTTCTTGTTGCTGGTGCTGGTGCGATGTATCATCTTTCAGACTCATGGAGCATTAGAGCTACTGCAAAAGGTATGCTAGCCGGCTTTGGAAGCACTCCAAATGCTAACATGCTTATTGAAGTTGGTGCCGCATATGCAATTGGTGCTGAAACTGCAAAAGATTTCATGGCAGTTGATGGACCTCTTGATACTGATGGCGATGGTTTGATTGATGCATATGAACTTCAGGAATCAATGACTGACCCACTTAACCCTGACAGTGATAACGATGGTTTGACAGATGGATACGAAGTGCATACTTCTCAAACTGATGCCCTAAATCCTGACACGGACTTTGACATGCTAAAAGATGGTGAAGAAGTTAACAAATACAAAACAAATCCTTTACTGCATGACACAGACAACGGTGGTGTTTCTGATGGACACGAAGTGTTTGAAGACAAAACAAATCCTTTAGATGGCAGCGATGATTTTGTTCTATTCTCTCTAAACATTGAGTTTGATTCAAACAAAGCAGTTATTAAGCAGGAATATTTCAACCAGATTGATGTAATTGGCAAAGTACTGCAAAGACATCCGGAAGCTACAGCTGTTATCGAAGGTCATGCTGACAAAAGAAAAACATCTTCAAAGAGCTACAACCAAAAACTTTCTCAAAAAAGAGCAGAAGCTGTTAAAAGCTATATCGAAAATGTTAAAGGCATTGAGCCAAGCAGACTTAAAGCTGTTGGATATGGTTTCTCAAGACCAATTGCAAAAAATGATCCAATCACAGGGAATATTGCCAACAGAAGAGTTGACATATATCTTGATGGAATCAAACGCGAGTTGATCAGAGAAGACATTGAGAAGATAAATGCTCGCCCACCAGTAAAATAAGACTAGTCGACATGCTAAAACCATTTAGTTTATTAGTTAAACCTGCTTCTGCAGATTGTAATCTGCGTTGTACGTATTGCTTCTATCTGGAAAAAAAAGAACTATATCCAGATTTGCCTCGTCTCAGAATGAGCGATGCAACTCTGGAAAAAATGATTAGTTCATATATGTCCATCCCCATGCAGCAATATTCAATTGGCTGGCAAGGTGGTGAGCCAACTTTAATGGGATTAGATTTTTTCAAGAAAGCAGTAAAATTTCAACAACAATATGGACGCCAAGAGGCAATGGTCTCAAATGGTTTGCAGACAAACGGCACACTCATTGATGATGAGTGGGCTCAATTCCTGGCAAAATATAATTTTCTAGTTGGCGTCAGTGTTGATGGCATGCCGGAAATTCATGACCATTACAGAGAATATGGCTCAGGCAAAGGCAGCCATGCCGATGTGCTAAAGGGCATCGAAGCTCTGAAGAGAAACAATGTTGAATTTAATATTTTAACATTGGTTAACAACTTAAATGTCAGTAAGCCAATTGAAGTATACAACTATCTGAAAGAAAAAGGCTTCTTCTTTCAGCAGTATATTGAATGTCTTGAGTTTGACAAAGACGGAAAGCTTATGCCATATGCTGTTCGAGCTGAAGAGTGGGGGAAATTCTTATGTGCAATTTTTGATGAATGGTACAAAGAAGATACACGAAAGATTTCAATACGTCTATTTGATGCAGTACTTAATAAACTTGTGAATGGTAACATCGTTTGCTGTCCTATGGGAAATGATTGCAGACACTACTTTGTCGTTGAGCATAATGGCGATATATATCCTTGCGATTTTTATGTACAGGAGGACCTTAAACTTGGCAATCTGAATACAGATAGCTGGGAGAGCTTTGCAAATCATGAAAAATATGCAGAGTTTGGACTTAAAAAACAGGATATTGCACCTCAGTGCAAAGAATGTGAGTTTTTGTTCATCTGTCAAGGTGACTGTCAGAAAAATAGATTTTCAAAGAATGACGAGAGTGGCGTAAGCCTTATATGCCCTGCAATCAAAATGTTTTACAAACACACAATGCCAAGATTCAAAAAACTTGCAGCAGAGATAATTGAAGAACAAAAACAGCAACAGGAAGAGCACAGAAAACGCATGGTTCAATCCATGATACAGGCTAATAACAAGCCTGGAAGAAACGACACATGTCCATGTGGCAGTGGCAAAAAATTTAAAAATTGCTGTGGAAAATAATAATCAATTACGAATTACAAATTAATAATTACGAATTGTTGAGTCGCTTAGCGACTTATTAAAAATGAAGATGACTAGCTATGCTAGTCCCGCAAGGCGGGATTAAGGTTAAGGCTAAGAGTGGAGTCGCGGAGCGACATATTTTATAAGTGCTAAGCGGAATGTAGGAAGTGGGAAGCTGGCTAGCTTTTATTGAAGTCGATAGTAGTCGTTGAAGTCTTTTCGTCGAAAAATGATTATCTAAGAAAGTTGGTCAAGAGTCCTTAGCAACCTCGGGAATTTCGAGATAAGACTAGCAACTCTTGGGTCACCTCGGGGCTTGTCCCCGTGGAGCCATGATTGGCGACAATGCCCTAGATTATAATAAAAACAAAGTTTTTACCTACCCACGGTAGTGTCTTAGCTAAAAACTAACATCATTACGTTAAAATTATTTCGCTGGCAGAGCCAGCTAGCTTACAGAATACGGAGAAAAAAATGAAAATTATCAATATATTACTCTTTTCAGCATTACTATGCACACAACTAAGTGCAAGAACATCACTCAAAGACAACAGCAAAGATCAGATGGCTTTGATGGAACAAAGACTTAGGGTTCTTGAACAGCAAGTTGAAGTTCTAGTTAAATCAAAGAATGACATATACATGCAATTAGACAACCTGAATGCTGAACTATATAACCAAAAACAGAATGTACAGAAAACTCTCGCTGAAGCAAATGCTAAAACAGCGGATGTCGACAAAAAAATTGCAATTGCAAAAGCTGAGATAATCACGGAAATAAGCACAAAAGTCTCAAAAATTATTGCAGCAAACTCTTCCTCAACATCTCAGGGAAATTATAAGTCGACAGGTCAACAAGTCGGCTATGAACACGTAGTTCAGACAGGCGAGACAATCTCACAAATAGCTGCAGCATATGGTGTCACAACAAAATCAATCATGCAGGCAAACAACATCAAAGATGCAAGATTGGTTAGAGCAGGAGCAACCATCTTCATCCCGGAATGATCGCTTTAAGATAAAGACTAAGATTGAGATTAAAAATCTACAATAAAACTAGGAACACGATATGCCGTTAGATTTTGATTCGCTGACAGAGAACCCAGAATTATCCCCATACACAGGCTGGACACGTGAACACTGGCTACATCTCTCCAAAACACTTATCGGAGGATACCTAAATACCCTCAACGAAGAAACCTTTATGCCTATAATAGGTGCTCTCATTCCTACTACGACTCACCTCGAAGATCCTAATATTTACGGTATGGGTGAATTCTTTGAACGTCACCTAATCATGGCTACTGCATGGTTAAAGGGTACAGGAATCACAAAAGCAGATGGTTGGAAATATGATCTTGCCGAAAGTTATCAAAATGCAATAATTATTGGAACAACATCAGGAAGTAAATACGAATGGAAAGATTTGCCTCCAAACTCTGCATTTGGCAATGGTCTCGCTATGGCAATTATGATTGCTCCCGAATACTTTTGGGATCCTTTCACCCCAGAGCAAAAGATGAACATAGGCTTTTTTATGAAACGTCTGGCAGAGCATAGTTCTCATGAAAACAACCACTGGTATTTCCACTTGGCGGGAGTTCCTATAATGGATTTATGCGGTATAGAATACGATGCAGAATACTTTGCAGACAAATGGAAAAGGCTCATTGAGTGGTATAAAGGCGACGGCTGGTACATTGATGGAACGAATAAATCTTATGACTATTACAACCACTGGGGATTCCACTATTTCAACCTTCTGCTTTACTGTGGATGTAAGAAATGGCAAAAACTCTATGGCTACCATATAAAAGAAGCAACAACATCATTTCTGAAAACATATCCTCTTTTCTTTAGCTCTGATGCCTCTTCTGTTCCATGGGGAAGATCGTTAACTTATCGTCATGCACTTCTGGCTCCTTTGACTTGGGCTCAGTATGCGGATATTTCCCCCTTAAGTCCTGGTCTATCACGTCGAATTGCATCAGGCAACCTGAAATATTTCTTTCAGAATGACAATTCCTCAATAATTTCACAAGATGATTTATTATTACCAGGATATATAGACTACAGCCCAAATCTTTTAGAAACATATAATGACCAAGGCTCTGCCTGCTGGTCATCAACAGCTTTTATTGCTTTAGCACTACCTGAAAATCATCCATTTTGGTCAGACACTGAAGAGCCTCTACCTGCTGATAAAAATCAAAATATCATATGCCGTATAGATGGACCAAAGTTTCTCATCCAACAGAATGAAGGTCATGCACGTCTTTTCTGTTTTGAACAGCCTCGAACCTCACCTGCATGGCAACTTAGCATCAAATACGGACAACAAGTATTTGATGGCGCTTTAGGATTTGGACTAATTGGAGAAAAAGGCAATGATCCAGGCTTTAACCGCGTTGGCTATCGCTTCGAAAATTATAAATGGTGCTATCGTAGTAGCTTTATCTGCGAGGAGCTAACTGAAAACTACGGAATATCCTCTTGGGCAATATTTGAAAATGCCATAGCTGGTAACCAGGAGATTGGACGTATCTATCAATGCACTATTCCAGGTGAAGATATGGATATTCATATCATTTACCATACCTGCCATACACCACTCTACCTTTCATTTGGAGGATTATGCATAAGCACTCATGGAGAATTCTGCGAATTTAAATGTTTTGATATGGAAGATCAACAGATGGGTTTGAAAACATCTCAGAACTTCAGCGCAATAGCACAACTCAGTTCAATCCCTGGACAATTTAAAAACAAAGTAATTAAACCAGAGCAAACCACATACTCATCTCATATTTTTGGAGGAACAGGGGTATTTCCCGATTGGAAAAGTAATTCATCTATCGAGGCAAATCAAGTTCTCATGTTTGCAAGCCAAGCTGGTAAATGTAGCAGTGACGCTTTTATTACCCACTTGACCAGAGTATCTGAAATTGCTACTCTTTTGAAAAAATCTGATTTCAAGAATTTCTATGGTGCAATCAAAAACTATAATCTTTAAAAATAGTTTCTCAGATTGACAAATGTCAAGCAACATAGTGAAAAGGAGTGCTCTATGCAACAGCAGCGAAGCGTTCTATCTCACATTAAACAGGGAGCTCTACTTAGGTTAATTGCTCCCGAAGAAGTTATAAACAGAAGTACAATCACTTCAATAAAAAAATCTTGTGAAAAATTTTAACATTTGTGAAAAATTTTAACAAAACATTATATCGTCTTGACAAGGACAATAGTAATGATAAAATTCCACAAAAATTTTATATATTTTATCATATAGTAAAAAATCTCAAAGGGCTAAACAATGCGCCCTATTATTGTTACTAAGATAGGGCTTACCGTTGCACTTGCAAATTGAATTCAGAAGGATGCCCTAAGAGACAAAACAGAAGGAAGAAATATGATCCACGAACTATCAACCTTACATAATGGAACGAGCGGCCGTTGTTCTTCATGGGACACAACTGGTAGGAATGCCGATTCATGGACAATCGAACCTGGCGAATCATGTGTACTTGCCGACATAAAAGGACCTGGAGCCATCACCCATATTTGGATGACTCAAGCAAACCATTATCGGGAGTGTTTGATTCGAATCACTTGGGACAATGCAAAAAAACCGAGCGTTCTCGTGCCTCTTGGCGATTTTTTCTGTCTTGGAAACGGCATCGTCAACAGCTTCGAGTCGCTTCTATTTACGGCATCGACTGCCATAAACCATCAATTCAACCAAGGTTGTGCACTAAACTGCTATGCACGTATGCCTTTCGGCGAACGTGCGGTTATCGAACTGGTCAACGAGAGCAAGGAGAGACATCAACAGTATTTCTATATTGACTATGAGACACTGGATGAACCTCAGTCGAATGCCGGCTACTTCCATGCAGAATTTAGACGAACCAATCCATTCGGAGGCTGGGGACACGAGATTCTCGTAAACACACCAGAGGCTGACATAGTCAACAAAGAGAAATTAGCCTGGGAAAACAACTACGTTATTCTCGATACAAAAGGCAAGGGACACTACATTGGTTGCAACATATCCGTAACAAACTTTCAAGGTACATGGTGGGGCGAAGGTGACGACATGATTTGGGTTGATGGATACAAATGGCCACCAGATCTGCACGGCACAGGCAGCGAAGACTACTTGAATCAAGCTTGGGCAATGCAGCCAAATGCTTTTCTGCGCAACGGTTCGTCTATCTATGAGAAAAGCACCAATGGCTACCAGACCAGCTACGTACTACATATCGAAAATCCTGTTATGTTTGAGAAAGAGATTAAGGTTACAATGGAACACGGACACGGAAATCACTTGGCAAATGAGATGGCCTCAGTGGCTTATTGGTATGCGGAACATCCAGCCGCAGCGGTGACTCCACCTACAGTACTGAAACGGATGCCTGTACTCTGCGACAACAAGGGAAATTGGTTGTACGACAAAAAGAACCTATGCCCAGTAAAAAGCGTTCCTCTCAATGCCGAGATGAAAAAGATGAAGGTTAAATGGAACAAAAAACATGGACAGAGCTAAGCGTTCCTGAAGGAAATGAGATGACAGTACAAAAAACAATTGGATTAGTTGCTCCCGCAGGAGCCATAAACAAAGAGACAATACAGTCTGCAAGTGAGATATGCAGACAGCATGGTTTCGCTGTTGTTGAGAGCAAACACCTGTATGGCAAAGAGCGACACTATTCCGGAACAATTCAAGAGCGTGCCGATGACATTAATGACTTCTTATCATGTGATGACATTGACATCATCTATGCAGCAAGAGGAGGTTCAGGAAGCCCAATGATTCTCGACTTAATAGATTGGCCTCTCTGGAAAGAAAAACAAAAACCACTGATTGGCTTCAGCGATATTACAGCACTTCAACTTGCCCTATTCAAAAAAACGGGTTTACCCTCCCTCTCCGGCATGGGAATGACAACACATATGACAGAAAACAACATTTACAAAAACTTATCTTTTGAAATTCTTAAAGGCAAAACTGAAATTACATTGGATGACATTCCAAACGCTGAAATTAAAATTGAAAAGTCCGGCACTTTTTCGGGTATTCTTATTGGCGGATGCCTGACAACGATAACAACATTGATAGGAACTGAGTACCTCCCAACAAACGAAGATATCATTCTGGTCATTGAAGACGTCAACGAACCTGTTTACGTTATAGAACGCAATCTTTTTCATCTGAAACAAATTGGTTTCCTTGACAAAGTCAAAGGACTGATTATTGGAAAATTCACCTACCAGAAAAACGAAATTGATGTATGGAATGAGAGTGGTTACCTTTTTGAAAATCTTGAATTTGCAGTCTCCAATTTTCCCTATGGTCACATTGAAAACTGCGTTGCTGTTCCGTTGGGTGTTAACGCTAAGCTAACAACAAAACCATTCACTCTCCAATGGTAACTTCAAACTTCCCCTATCGCTTCTCAACACTTCACAGCAAATAAGCATATTTCGATTCAAAAAACAGACAATACAAACATTTTTTGCATTACACTTCCCAATATTCTCATATTAGTATAGCATCAATATTATCATGTATTGCAAATTATTTTTTTGTTTATCAAAATAAAGCTTGCATTTTTTGAAAAAACTCTGTATTGTTTTCGCTTTTATAATAAAAAGTCGTAAAAGGTTCTTTTCAAACCGTGTTAATAATAAAAATTAACCAATAAAAGGTGAATATTAACCTTCAAAAATATTGAAAACCATTATTTTACGAGCGTAATTATATTAATTGTTCTATTCTGGGGAGGATGGAACTTGAAATCATTCAAAACAAAGTTTGCCTGACTCGAGAAGTTTTTGGGTCAGCTAGGAGGTTATATGAATAAAGTTATTTTGTTTTTAACGTGGGCACTCTCGGTGCTGGTTTTACCGGCTGGGTCGATCGCAGTGACGGAGCCGCATCTGGCTTCAGGGACGAACGTCGTGGTGCATAAACGCACGGCTGAGAACAGCTACGAATCGCTGGAGGATGTGGAGCTTAATAAAAAACCAGTGAAAAATTATGGCGAAGTGTCGGGGACGGTGACTGGGGGGCCTGCGGAACAACCCTTGGCTGGCATCAAGGTGTCAGCGTTTACATCGCAAAGTTTGACCTTGTATGCAACGGTCGAGACCGCAACCGATGGCACCTATACAATCTCCGATGTTGAACCTGGAGACTATTGCGTGCAATTCGCTGTTCCGAATGGGGTCTATGTTGGGGAGGTATACAACGACATAGTCGGCGACGATTTAAGCTCGGCAGAGGTCATTGAGGTCAAGACCAAAAAGGGAACCACAGACATCAATGCTTCATTGGACGTATTCTCATCGACTGTCGGCACTGTGTGTGTTGCCCTGTAACAGACAGAAACTTTTCAAATAGTTTTCCAGATTAGAAAAACAATTGCATTTACCTTAAAAATGTAATATAGTCGAGTATTACAAAAGGAAACAGTAAGTTATTTAGAATATGACAGTTAGTTTAATACAGGAAGCAAGCAACTTCTTATTTTTGAGATTTAACTTTAGGAATACATATTATGTCACTTGATATTTCAATTTACACGCCGGGTCGATTTAGTTACTTGATGAATGAACCATTCGCAGAGGAACTGTGGAACTTCATTTCTGATGAAACACAAATTGAAAAAATGACTCTTGCTACAGCTCAGGGACTTCCAGCAATTGAATTCTTTCTCAATGAATTAGAGATGCGCTTTGATGTTCATCTAAAATCAGAAAATTACCCCAAAGAAGACGTTGGTATTTTAGCAAATAATATGATCAAACAGGTTATGCAACATAACGGCTATGTTTATACCGCCTGCGGGCTTTGTCCTGCCGGAAAATATATTAAGATGTCCGGTGTTTATACCACCCCGGAATAATCACGTAGTTTTTCGGTTGAAGAAAGCTCTGGAATCAGGATGTGAGTCCCTTAAATTTTCATTTTTCCATGCGATGCTCTGCGAGCTATGCAGGACACAGAGGGTGATAAAGTTGAAAAATAATTTATTATGACAATGAGGACATTGTCGCTCCCAGCATACAAACAACCGTTATCTTGGAAAAACGGGAGCGACAACGTCCTCGTTGTCATAGTTATGGACAACCGGAAAATTGCGAACAAGCAGCATCTATATAAATATAATTTGGAAATTAACGACTGTAGCGGCGGACGTCATTCTTCGCTCTGCGAGCTTCGCAGGACACAGTTGACCGACGAATTAAATTAAGGTTCTGTCAAAAATTGTATGAAAAATATAATTCCGCTCATAGAGCGGACGCTACAACGGGCTGCAATTTAAAACAAGCCTATATTGATTATTATGGTTTAAAATACAGTTGGCAGTTGTAGTGTCGGTTCTATGAACCGAAAGGAAAGGTGGGATAAGGCTTAACAGTCTGCATCCCGACCTGTCATGCATAGCCTTTGGGCGAAGCGGGATTGATTTATAACACTCTAACGGTCTGACTGTCTAACTGTCTAACTAAATTAACAAAAGGAGAAATCATGAATATGAAAACAAAATCAATATTCGCAAGTGTAACAACCTTTATTATGCTAACAGTTTGCTGTCTTACCTGTTCTTTTGCAGACCAAAACGCTCAAGCAAAAGTATTACCTCCAAGTCTCAACAACAATCCGCAATTTGATATGGTTCTGACCAACAGAAAGCCAATATTATCAGCGAACAATCCAACATATGATCCTGCAACATTCACATTGGAATTTGAGTTGTCAACGAACCCTACTTTCCCGGCAGATAAAACAATTAGTTATTCTGATATTAAATGTGAAAGCAGAGGAATAAGTGAACTTCAGGTTAAAGATGGCGACGAACTTGACGACGGCACATATTATTGGCGAGCAAGAACTGTTATGCAAGACGGTACTAAGAGTGAATGGGTACAGACAAGATTTTATGTTGATGTAAAAAACTCTCGCACCTTCTCCGGATTTCTACGTGCTTCTGTAAAAGATATTTTCGTGTCAAGTGGTGAAGATGCTAAAAATATAATTGACTGGAATGACCAAGGGCAAATCACATTCTGGAATAGCGCTCCTCCAGCAGGCGAACCATTTTCATGGGTTATGCTTGACATGGGCAAACCAACTCCTGTTACACGTTTCTGGATGCTTTCAACCAGAGAAACAAGTATGGCTGCAGGTTGGCTAACTCACTTTGTCTGGCAGTATAGCAATGATAAAGAAAAATGGACGAACCTACCCGAAACGGAAATAAAAGACAATGATACTTACAGAAACATCATTGACTTTACTCCTGTTAACGCCCGCTATTACCGACTTGCAATTTTCTCACAAAATGCACTACAGGCGCAAATCAATGTGATCGTTCCATATGTAAAAGGACAGCCAACAGTTCCGGAAGTTCCTGAAGGCAAATACGTCTTAATCATCGGCAACCAGATGAATGGTTACACTTATACAGATCTTGTTGGATTTGTAAAAAAACAGGAATATGAAGCCATCATCATCCCCCATTATGAGATGTCATATGATGTATTGCAAAAATTGAAAAACAAGCCTATGGCAATAATCTGCAGTGGCAACAATGCAGACTGGCAGAACCTTCCAATATTCGAATATTATGGTGAATATGAAATCATCAGAGAGGTTGATGACATTCCTATGATGGGTATTTGTGCGGGCAACGAATTTATGGCAATGGCATATGGAGTAAGTTTTGCACACTGGATGGGTTGGTTCGATGATACCATGTTCAGAGTTTACAAGGGTGAAAAACCGGAACCAGTTAATATCAAAAAAGAATTTCTGAATGATCCAATATTCAAAGATGTGCCAAATCCATTTCGTGCAGTTGAAATTCATAGTTGGGCAATCAGTCCTCTGTTCCTTAAAGATAAAAGATACAGCGAGTTTCGTGAAACAGCATCAACCACTTACATTCAAACATTAAAGAGCATGAAAAGACCTGTCTATTCAGAACAATTTCATGGCGCAGCGGTTAACAGCTATAACCAAAGTGGCAAATACTTAAGCAATTTTCTAAAAATTGCTGATAAAAGATAGGATAAGATGCGAATACCAACTATATCAGACACACGCGTTATATGTAAAATGCCCGACTTAGAAAAGCTGAATGGTTCCAAGCCGGAAAGGCAGCATATTGTTGACCATGGCGTAATCCAAAGACCTGATGGCAAGTGGCAGCTTTGGGCTTGTCTACGTGGAGTAAAAGTAGGCAGATTGATATATGGATGGGTTGGCAATGATCTTGATTCTATCTGGAAAAATGACGGAATCAAAATGCGTGCTGATGCCTCATGGGGTGAGATTGTAAGAGAAGATGGTGAAGAGTCATTAGGTGCTCCTTTCTTTTTAAATCATAACGACAAGCACTACTGTTTTTATCACAGCGGCGGTATCAGAAAACTTGTTTCTGAAAATGGAATCGACTTTAAACGTATTGAAAATCCAAAGATAAGCAAACCCGCAAGTTTGACAAATCTTGCATCAATTCCAGGTGGAAGAGATATCATGATTATGGAACATGACGATCTGTTTTACTCTTATGCTACAGAAACAACTTCTGATAGAAAGCGTAGTTACGTTATGTCCTCAATTTCTTCCGACTTGGAAAATTGGCATGATGAAATAATTGTGTCGGAAGGAGGCAAAGGTGGCGGCGGACCTGTTGATGCAGAGAGCCCCTTTGTTTTAAACATTGACGGATATTTTTACTTTTTCAGAACCTCATCAATGACATTCAGAACATGTGTATACTGTTCAAAAGATCCACGTTCGTTCGGAATCAATGATGACTCAAAACTGCTTACAGAACTAAACATTAAAATACCTGAATTTTTCAAACATAATGGACAACACTATATGACGCATATATCAGAAGACTTCCAAAGCGTCCTACTAAGCAAGGTTAACTGGACATAATTAAAAAAAAAGAAAAAATATATTGAAAAATTTCGATAACTTTGTTTTAATTGGTTGGCGAACTTGGATAAATGTATAACTGATGTGATTAGGCTGTATAAAAGTTGTTAACTTTAGTTACTAGGTTAATTAATATTCTTTTGTGGCATTGTAGATAATATTTTTAATAACTGGCATAAAATTGACAAGTCACAGTGATATGAATTGATAAGCTTTTTATGGGAAAATCATCAATGGAAAATTTATGAGAAAGAAATGGATAATCCTTTGCTTCATTTTGGAGGCAAGTATTTTGATGGCAGTTGAGATTACTCAAGAATTTAATGCCAGCATACTGAAACCTATTGACTGCTCTATTCAAGTACCCAAAGACTGGTACATCATTGGAAAATCAAATCAAACCAGCTCCTCCTGGATAATTACCCCAGATGACCTAACTATAGCTGATTATCAAACTGGAGTAAAAATTGATTCATTATCACAGGTTAAGGATAAAACAGGAGTCATAGCCTCAAAATGGGTTGCTGATCGAATTCATGACAAGTCAACTTCTTTAAAAATATTAAAATCTGAAGTAGGCTCCACAAACGATTATTTCAAAGTAAAAAGGCTGTCCACGAGGGAAGTATATAGCTCTGGAAAAACTCATTATGCGACATACCACATAATCTATTCTTGGTTCTGGAATGATGATCACGATATTGTCATTTGTATGGAGGCTCGAACTCCGGAAAAGTCATGGGTGTCAGCATCCACATTCTTAGAAAAAATTGGCAAATTAGAATTCAACGTATCTGAATGGAAGAAGAAACTCACCAAAACAGAGGAACAAAAGAGATGAAAACAAAATATTTTAATCTAAAATGGCTAAAAGCTAGCACGCTGATGCTTGTGCTGCTTATCTCTGCATTGCAACTTTTTGCAACTGAAGGTCTACAGGAACTAATGCCATACAAAGTGTGGCTGGAAAATCTGGAAATCCATCGTAGTACATTGTCACCAGAGTCCCAAGGCCTAGGTTGGGTTATAAAAGAGAACGGGCTTGAGGAACTCGGGCGTAATGCGCTAAACGAAATCACATACACTTATTACCGGAATAGGGCTGGCATTGACTTTGTTGTCTATTTAGATAGCTGGAAGATAGATCGTTACTACCCAATAAGCAACACCATTGGATATCGAGTGGGAGTCGTCTATAATGGTCCTATCATATCAAGTGAAGTCGCTGAGGTCGCAGTGGTTAACAAGGCCTACGAGTACCAAATCACGACCACGGGATCACCTACAAAACTCCATGCAGAAAACTTACCTGCGGGACTGACAATTGATTGTAACGGTCGGATTACAGGCATTCCTGAACAAGAGGGGCAATACCTCATTACACTGTATGCAGAAAACAATAGAGATTGGACCACTGCAACATTACGATTGGATGTTGTTAGTGGAAACAATGGTGGAGGACTACTTAATTACCACACCATCGTTCTAGATGAAAACCTTGTTGTCACTCGTACGCATGGAGATGGTCCTTATAGCAACCAGTTAGTATGGATTATCAAAAAAGATGGAACACAAGTTCTTGGGCGCAATGCTTTAAGTGAGACCCGTTATCAATACTATCTGAATTCTTATGGGCATGTGTATAACATATACTTAGAGTCATTGGGGCAACGCGTATCCAATATTGTAACATACAAACCTGGCTATCCTATCTACAGCTTGAACATAACGAGCCCAAGCTCTCACACAGGAATTATTGCACAAGAAATCGCTCCATACATCATCACTACGGATAAACTTTGTAATCAATTTTCCGCTTCCGGATTACCATCAGGTCTCAACGTAACTGCAGCTGGAATCATTGTAGGAGCGCCTACAGAATCAGGTAGTTTCCCTGTAACTATATCAGCAAGTGGAACAAGTGGTGTAGCAACAAAAGTTGTCACATTCAACATCCAACAAGGAGATGATAATTTTGCAACAAAATACCAACTTTCAATAAATGATGATAATGTTGTAACGCGAACACCGGGAGAACACCCAGGGCTTGTCTGGGTTGTGAGAATCAACGGGAACCATGAAGTGGTACGGCGTAGTGCTGTCGGGGAATATAGTTTCAGCTATTATTCAGATAATGCATCTGACCATATACATATTCGTCTTGAAGCCTGGATTAAAGGTAAATACAGACCTGTTTCTAACACGATCAGTTATCGATCAAATGAAGACACTCTGCAACAACAACCCATATTTTCGATGGCAGAGTCATACAGTGGGTATCTAAACTCGGCTATAGACCCTATTTTAGTTCAAGTTTCAGGGGATCCTCATCTTATAGAAGTGAACGCTCTTCCTCCTGGGCTAACCTATGACAGTGAAACACATTTGATACAAGGCACACCAACTAACTCAGGTGTGTTCACTCCAGTTATAACAGCAGTAAATTCATACGGGACAACTGAATGTAATCTGAAAATTGAGATTATACCAGACACACGGATCTCTAACGAGGATCGTTTTCAACTTACAGTACTACCAGAGTACAACATAATGAGAACATTTGGAACGGACGAATCGCTTCGTTGGACTGTATATCGTAACGGACAAAGAATATATGAGTACACAGATACAGGGAACACAATGTTTAACTATAAACGGCATAGCAAATCAGGGGAGTTCACAGTATTTCTTGAAGCTTTTGTAGACGGTGAATTTACAAGAGTTTCAAACATTGTTGGTTACCGCACCTTAAGCGACCAGCAAGGACCTATACTAATAAATGATAGAAAATATGTTTTGCAGTCGGGTACTTCAGTCGATATACAATTGCAAGCTACGAGTAATCCTATTTACTTTGAGGCAGATCAACTTCCTGTGGGATTGATTTTAAACGGTACAAACGGTCGGATTACAGGCACGCCGATGACAGTAAGAGTCACCGAATCCATAATCTCCATTACTGAGGAGGATGCTGTTTCACAAACCCCTGTCACTTTTGAAGTGAGAACACCGGAAAGCTCTGAAACATACTCGAAGCTGTACTTGTTGGCGCTCGACGAACTCAACCGCATCACTCGCTCCCCAGGCTATCACGAGTCTCTAACATGGATCATATCAAAAGATGACGAGCCAATGCTTGAACGTAGCGCCAAGAATGAACTCACGTACACATATTACATGAATTACCAGCCAGGAGTCTACACGTGCTACCTACAAGCCTATCTAGATGGTGCTTATCGTCAAGTTTCTAACTCAATAGAATATACTGTAGAAAACAATTCCGATTTCAGTGAAAACGGATTTCCTAATTTAGTTGAGCATGCAATGGGCACTAGAGCCGGAACCGAACCACACCATACCACGCCTACCTTAATAAATGTTCGCACAGAAGGAGATTCTTCATATCTCACCTATCGGTATTCTGTGAACACCGATGCGACAGATGTTCGTCTATTCGTTGATAGTGCAAAGTCTATTGGCAACTGGTCTAGAGCGACACCAATAAGTGTTACAGTCATTTCTGCTGATGAGTATCACGAGGTTCGAGATGTAATATTCTGCATTGATGGTAACCATGGTTTTTTACGTCTAGGAGCTGAACTTGTTGATTAAAAAAGACAGAAAATATGACAAAAGAGAAAACATTTAGACGGCGAACAACACTATTAAGGAGCTTTATACTTATGCTGGCACTTCAGATTAACCTCTCTCACGGACAGGAATACTCGGAGCTATGGGGTAAAAACGGAGAAAAATGGACTCCACAAAGCCGGTTACCCGACTTTTCCTTTGCCGGATATCATTGCGGTGAAAGTCCTCTGCCAGATATAAAAGCAGTTACAGATGTGACTAAATTTGGGGCAAAGGGAGATGGGAAAACAGATTGTACACAGGCATTTATCGATGCAATTAAGGCAACCGACAATGGAGCCATTACTATTCCTGCTGGGCGTTACATTATCAATGATATAATTTGGATTAAAAAATCTGGTATTGTCCTACGCGGTGCAGGTATTGGCAAAACGATTCTATATTTTCCAAAGACACTTGAAGATGTAAAAACAAACATGGGTGCAACCACCTCCGGCAAACCTACATCAAACTATTCATGGTCGGGAGGATTCATATGGGCAAAAGGTTCGATTCGAAGAAATAGCATTGCTACAATTACCGAGGATTGTCAACGCGGTTCAAAAACAATCAAGATTGACAAAACCAATGTTGAACTTCGCAAGGGGCAACGCGTAACCATAGAAATGAAAGATGATGCTGAGAGGACACTTCTCAATCATATTTACTCTGGTGACACAGGCGATACTGCAAAAATAACAAAACCCAAAACTATAAGAATGAATAACAGGATTGTTTCGGTCAATGACAACACCATTACACTTGAACGTCCATTGCGTCTAGACATAAGAAAATCATGGTCACCCAAACTGAAGACCTATGAACCTAATGTAAGCGAGGTTGGTATTGAAGATCTTTCCATCGAGTTCCCTGTCAAACCTTATCCGGGTCACACCTTCGAGGAACTTGGCATGAACGGAATAGCCATGAACGGTGTTGCAGACTGCTGGATACGCAACGTGCAGATATCTAACAGCGACAGCGGAATATTTCTTGCCGGTGAATTCTGCACGGCCGATGGAATACTTATAGACTCCAGCAGACCTGATGGCAAAGGAACAACTGGACATCATGGAATATCATTTGGTAGCGACTGCTTAGTAGAGAACTTTGAATTCAAAACCCATTTTGTTCATGATTTCACCGTTTCTGGTTCCAATAACGGCAATGTTATCAAGAATGGCAAAGGTATCAATCTCTCTCTGGATCATCACAAAAGAGGTCCATACGAAAACCTATTATGTAATATTGACATAGGCAAAGGTAATGAGATATGGCGATCCGGTGGTGGACAAGCACTTGGGAAGCACTCGGCTGCCCGCGGAACATTCTGGTGTATAAAGACAGAAGATAACATCTATTACCCACCAGAACAGTTTGGACCCGATTCCATAAACATAGTCGGCATCAAGACTGACGGGAAATCAATCAAAAAAATAGACGGAAAGTGGTTTGAAGCCATTCCACCAGAGAAACTGCAGCCAGCCGACCTGCACGCCGCCCAACTGGCAAAACGTCTCAAACAAACCCCCAACAACAAATAGCCACAACTAAAGCTGGCGGAAGCCAGCAGATTAAGGTTAAGATTAAGGTTAAGGGAGGAGGGAGAGGAAGTCAACAAGTTGCAGGAAAGAAGGAGAGAACATCGAACGTTCAACGTCCATTCGACCAACGGGAGAACAGCTTTAGTTTACCTAAAGCAACGATCCCGCAGAGCGGGAGAAGTGGTCATATTAAATGAAGAACCCCTCCGTCCTCGTTCCTCGGACACCTCCTCCCGCAGAGCGGGACTAGCGAGCTAGCCGGGGAGGAGCTTTGGCGGACTAATGCGGTGCAGATATAACACCTGTAGCGTCGGGCGTTGACCGACGGAATCACAGGTTTTCAAGGATAAAGGAAAGAAGATTTTTTAGCATTCAGGTTACAGCTCCGAGGGAGCGGCAACGGTCACCTGCGTGACGGCATGAAAAACATTGCCATATTTTAATCATCCCCCGGTTGTACCCTGCCCATCATCTTGCCATCCTCTGTCCTGTCGTGCTAAAATCCGAAAAGGTGAAGGACAGAGGGGTATCTTAACTTACGCACTTACGCTCTTGCGAACTTACGACCTTCCTCCCCCCCCCGCCCTTGCATTCTCTTCCGTTGGTCGTGTCAATTCACTCACGGCCTTTTTTAGTCCAGAGTCGTGAGTCGTGAGTCCTACCTAAACAAAGTGAGCTTCCATCCTCCGATGGGCTTGGAGGGAGGGGTACTTCATTCAAAATTGGATGTTGAACGTTCGATGTTGGACGTTCTTAATCCATTTTTCTCTGCGTTCTCTTGCCTGTCCTGCGTAGCCCGCTGGCGAAGCATGGATGGCTAAAATTCTTTCTTCTTTCCAACCGAAAAATCAAGAATTCTACCAAACTAAGATTAAATAAGTTGCATACTTTATTTTTTTTTGATAAATTGTTTTAGTATTATATAAAATCGCAAATAATAACAATAAACAACAAAGAATTTTAACACAAGTATGACACTTATGTTAAAATTTAAAAAAAGGGAAAGTATGAAAAACATATTAAACGCAGGTAAACTGATGATTTGCTGTATCAGTATTTCTACAATGATTGGTTGCGACAACAACTCAGATAATAATGACTCAGATGCAGAACCAGGAGTTAGCCTAGGAATTGCATCTGTTTCAAATTTGCGTGATATGGGTGGATATACCACAGCTGATGGTCGAGTCGTAAAACGAAAGCTTGTTTACCGTTCCAATCAGCTATGCCAGATAACTCCAGATGATATGACCCAAATCATCAATTTAGATCTGAAAACTGTATTTGATTTGCGACAAAAAACAGATATTGATGCAGACCCCGACGAATTACCTCCTGGTGTAAACTATGTTGAGATTCCTGTTCTAGCTGGAATGGCATCATCAGGATTAGATCCTGCATATCTGCTAGATTATCCAGAAAAAGCAAATGCTAAACTTGGTGATGGCAAATTAGAAGCAGGGTTTGAAAACATATACCATCAAATCATATTACTACCAACTGCAAGAAATGGATATGAAAAACTTTTTACAGCCCTTGGCGATGAGAGCCAAACCCCTTTACTTTTTCATTGTATATCAGGAAAAGATAGAACAGGCTGGGCGGCGGCGGCTTTTCTTTCTATTCTAGGTGTACCTAGAGATATGGTAATGGAAAACTACCTGCAAAGTAATATATATCTTCTTCCGGCAGTTCAGGATCGTATTGATGCTTTCGTTCAAGCTGGAGGAGAAGAAAGCATTGCACTTGCCATATTTAGTGTTAAAGAAGAGTACTTAAATGCTGCATTCAGAGAAGTAGAAGTAAAATACGGAAATATAGAAACATATTTTTCAGAAGGTCTGCACATTGATGCTGACCAGCAGGAACATCTACGAGACTTATACCTGGAATACTAAAACTAAAAGAATGTCCAATATCCGCCTTCGCCCTGCTAGACTAAGGCTCGCAAGTCGCTCTTTCTTTTCCAAGGGCATCTTGTAGAGACGCAGTCTCGTAAAGCGAAGGCGGAAGACGGAAGTGCGCGAGAGCTGATTTAAAAGTATGAGAAAACCGAACAATCGATTGCAGGGTTACCCTCCACATGTGTCTGATCCCCTGAACCGTAACGTTCTGTAAATAATGATATGAAAAAGAAAAAACCATGGTTAGAAATTGATGATATGATGTCCTCCTTAGAGAAAGACTGTGCCAAAACAACCCAGCCTACTGCTCTGTCGAAGCATTTATTCAAAATGCTCGAGGTCCAATGTGAATTAGCGAAGTCCAATGATCGTCATCACGTAGAGTAATTGTTCTCACTTGGGGACTTTTCGTATTGACTGTTGCTCTATTAATTGTCGCTATTGCTCAAGTAATAATGAGCACCTAACACAGAACAAAAAGATGGATAATATTTTTTAATCGCAAAATTGTCATCTGCAACGTAAAAGAAAAATGTCCAAGAAAAAGATTGAAAAGATTTTTTAACTTTGTTCTAATTGGTAAATAAAAGTTATTAGCTGGTAAATTAAACTTCAAAAGTTTAATGGCAAAAATATATATTTTGACAAATCGCTTCACGGTACGGCCTACCGGCTCCCGTGAGCTAACATTGGCAGGATATAAAATTATAAAGCGAATTATCCCATATATGTTATCACCACTGCCGGTGATTATTATACTCATCGGGATATGCTACTGGGCATATGTTGCTTCAGAAGAAAGGCAAGTGTGTAATTATGGTTGCTGGCCAATTCATAAACAATGCGCCAATAAGGCTTTATGAGTTAAAACACACCTGTAAAGTGCACGGTTTTTCGGCAATTTATGCAAAAAAGAGTGCAGATGAAAATTAATTTTTAAATTATATTATTAATGAATTTTTAATACAATAACACGCATCTTTCTGCAATGCAGCATGTTACCTTTAGCTGGCTAAAGGCGAAAATGCCTTATTGCAAAAATATACGCATTCTTGTATTAACCAGTAAACCCTAATTAAAATGAATACCATAACAACTCTCAAACGCGGTGCCATCACAATACACGCCATACCGGTGCTGAACGACAACCTCGTCTATCTTGTCTGCCGTGAGGATGCGGCACTGTTGGTGGACGCAGGCGAAGCCGCGCCCGTGAAAGCCATGCTCGAAAGCGAGCAGCTCCGCCTAACCGGCATCCTCAGCACACATCGCCACGGCGACCACACGGCCGGACTTTCCAAGCTGCAACCGCTTGTCTGCAGCTCGGCGACGGTCGCATCCGTGCATACCATCTCCGTTCCCGGCCACACGCCCGACGACCTTGCCTTCTACCTACCAGATGCGGGTGTCGTATTCACGGGCGATGCGCTCATCAACGGTGCCTGCGGACGCGTACCGTCCGCCGAAGCAGCGGTGACTCTCTACGAAAGCCTGCAACGCCTGGCCGCGCTGCCCGACGACACTCTCGTCCTGGGTGGACACGACTACCTCCAGGAGAATATGCGTTTCGCTCTGGCGGAGAATCCGGCGTGTACCGCTGCCCGCGAACGGCTTGAATGCTACCGTATCGACGCGCCCGGTGCAATCTTCGCAACCATAGCTGAAGAGAAGAGCACTAACCCCTTCCTGCAGTCCGCAAACGCCGATGATTTTGCACGGCTGCGCCAACGTAAGGATCGTTTCTAGCTTAGCCCGTATATTTTACGAAGAGACTTAAATATATATAATCACTTTATGAACAGTACGTTACAGTTTAATATTAAAAACACGTTATGTAGTCGTCGCTGAAAAACCATCAGTTTGTGCCAAATACAAGGAAATGAACCGAAGCTGTAGTCCCTACTGCGAGGCGAAATTGATGCAGTAGTTGGTATGAAATGATGGATAGATGACAATTGTTCGCCTTAAAATTGCAAGATAAACATGCAGATATGCATCTTTTCCTGCAAAATATGATGCGTAAAAATAATTGCGTAATAAATTATAGCACAAATATAAACAAAATCTAAACAGACATTTGCATTTATGACTTTTTCAGCACCGACTATGTAATATAAAGAAACTTGGTATATAGCGCCCTATCGGGTGAGTCGCCAGCACCCCGCCCTTACTTTGCAATTGTTTTTGCAAAGTGAGGGTGGGGCTACTTCATCTTATGTACTCGCAAAGCGAGGCTTTAGTTTACCTAAAGCAACGAAACGCAGTGAATACATAATATAGGAACCGGCTTGCCGAGACTGGAGCCTGCGACAGTAGCGAAGCGTCCATCTTGCATTAAACAGTAAGCCCTACGTTACTCTTATGACGACACAAAAAAGCCTAGAGCATTGAACAAATGAAACGCAGTAAATCTTTGTCCTGCGGCTTCCGTTGAATCTTTCAAAAAAATACGCAATAGGCCTGCTATTACTTGATTTTTTTTTAAGCCCAACGTCGTCCTCGAATAAAATC
>JAQICX010000034.1 GCA_027858345.1 Kiritimatiellia bacterium
CTGGTCGTATGCAAGTGAGAAACGCCTACAACCTTGAAGGTTGTGCTACCTTAAAATCTGCAAATCAGTATTGTATTGCAAAAATGGGAGCGATAATGTCCTCATTATCATGAAAAGTTTACATGCATGAATTTGTTTTGGTCATGAGTCATGAGTCGTGAGTCCTTGGTCATTAAGGCGATAGCCTCTGTTAATTTATCCGTGAAAATCCGTGTTTATCCGAGGCTAAGAGAAAAAAAGAACCGGCAACCGAAAAATTGAGGACTTTTAATTTATATAAAAAATAAAAGTTGCATTTTTCATAAAATACCATATAATAATAGGTAACTTTTGAAAAATAATTGTTATAAACAGCTCGCTTTAAGCTGATTTCAACAACAACCTAACCACTCAAAGGCAAATATTTTACCTTTGAGATTACTAACAAAATATTGCGAACATTCGAATAATAATTGTTGTGCTTTAAAAGACAAATGATATAACAGGTTTGAGATATAATAGACCTCTACAAAAAGGAATAGGAAAATGGAAAAGGTAAATCTATCATATAATGAATACATGACCATTGTCGAACAAGCTCCTATTATGATTTGGAGAGCTAACACCTCGACAGAGTGTGATTATTTTAATCAACAGTGGATTAATTTTACGGGGCGAACAATCGAGCAGGAACTTGGTAATGGATGGGCGGAAGGTGTTTTTTCAGAAGATTTTGATATGTGTCTTGAAATATACCTGTCGGCTTTTAAAAAACGTGAAATATTTGAAATGGAATATCGCCTTCGGAGGTATGACGGAGAGTATCGCTGGTTATTTGATCGAGGAGTACCATTCGAAGACGAACAAGGGAACTTTGGCGGTTATATAGGCAGCTGTATTGACATTACTGAGAGTGTGGAGGCTAGAAAGTTGATTCTCAGAAAACATGAATCTGAAATAAAGCAACTACGTGGCATGATCCCGATATGTGCCTCGTGCAAAAAGATTAGAGACGATGATGGATATTGGAATCAGGTCGAAACATATATACAAAACCATTCGGATGCAGAATTCAGTCATAGTATTTGTCCTGAATGCATAAAGAAATTGTACCCTGATATAATGATGGATTAATAAGAAAAGCACAACCTACCACTGGTGCTGACCCAAAAGGCCGGTCAGCTCAGGCACCGCCACCAACGATTTTATCAACCTTAATCTCAACCTTAGTCTTAATCTGCTGGCAAAGTCAGCCCTTCCCGACTATCGGTCAACGCATGCGCCGCCGCCAACGATTTTTTCAACCTCTTTGAGAGTAGCCATAGAATTAAACTAATCACGAGTGAATATTCCACTCGAATACACAGTGCTTGTTCCTAATAAATCGACTCCAGAGTTGGTAAAACTGTTGAAACTACTATCGAACGTTAGAGTTCTAACAGATTTAATCCACTGATTGGTCCAGTCGAGTTCTTTATCGTATAAAAAGGTGATGGTTTGCTCAGAAATACTAATTTTTTCGGAGTAATAACAGCCATCATTAGTGCCTGAATTGGTGTAATTTGTCTCAGTGAATGGAATGTATAAGTAATCTTCATCATACTTACGACTCAAGTCGCTTCCGATTTCCCAGGAAAAATCCAATGGTTCTGAGTCTGTCACACCCCAGACACCACTGTATGAGCCATGAAAGCGTGAGTTGTCAGAATAATTGTCTCCATCCCCACCACTGTCACACCCAACTATTGCAATAGATACTCCCAAAAGCAGAGTCATCATCATTATTTGAGTTAGTTTGTGCATGTTCACCTTTCGTTTTGTTTGTTTCCAAAACATTTGTTAATAATTTCAAAGGTTGATTTTCTGCCTTTGATTGATAAACTCACTGTTACAAACAGATAATTTAATGTGCAAAAAGCCAATGTTTACAGTGTTTGCAGACGATATAATATTCTTTTACAAAAGTCAAATGTTTTTAATAACTGCAAGGATTGTCCAATTTTTCGGTTGAACGTAGTTATGACAACGAGGAAGTTGTCGCTCCCAGCATGCAAACAACCGTTGTCTTGGAAAAACGGGAGCGGCAATGGTCACCTGCGTGACAGCATGAAAAACATTGCCATAAAGTAATATTTTTCACCTTATCCCCAAAAAAACAAAAGTTGAAATTCTAATGCTTGATTTTGTTGACTCAAACAGATGTTTTCTTGTCCAACCGAAAAACTAGGGACTATTTACTATCCATCTACGTGCCTCCGGCGCGACAAAACAGGACTGATTATGCAAGCCAACCCTAGTCCGCCAAAGCTCCTCCCGCTTTTAGGGGAGGTCACCTCGCACCTGTCGCGCCGTAGTCAGGCACTGCGAAGGCGGATGCGAGGTGGGAGGGGTATTCATTCATCATTGGATGTTGAAAGTTGAATGTTCGACGTTCTTTTCCTCGTTCTCAACCTTTACCTTAATCTCAACCTGCGAGCAAAGCGAGCACTTCCCACTTCCTACCTATCACTTATTACTTCGAAAGATATTCAGCGATGTCGTCTGCCGCAGCTTTGCCATCAGCGATTGCATGAACAACCAGTGATGCACCGCGTGACATATCGCCCGCAACAAATACGCCATCAGCGCTTGTCATGTGCTTGTCATCACGTTTGATATTGCCACGTGGGTCAAGTTCAATCTCAAGATTAGCTACAATGCCATTTGGTCCAGGACCAACAAATCCCATTGCAAGCAGAATTAAATCAGCTTCAACATCAAACTCTTTGATCTCTTTCATATTGAAGCGACCATTTTCGTCTTTTTCCCATTCGATGTCAGCACATTTCAAACCTGTAACTTTGCCGTCTTTGCCAATAATCTCTTTTGTTGTAACGCACCAGCGTCTTTCACAACCTTCAGCATGACTACTAGTTTCCTTGAACTGAACCGGCCATTGTGGCCATGGATTTGTTCCTGTTCTGCCTTCAGGAGGCTTTGGCAAGATTTCAAGCTGTAGTACGCTTTCAGCACCTTGGCGGTTTGATGTTCCGATACAGTCAGAACCTGTATCACCACCACCAATTACAACCACTTTTTTGCCGGTAGCAAGAATGTCTTCACCAGTTACTTTCTGACCAAGCACTCTTTGAGTCTGCTGTGTAAGAAAATCCAATGCAAAATGTACACCATCAAGTTCTCTACCTGGAACAGATAAATCTCTTGGTTGACGTGCACCACCTGCAAGAGCAATTATATCAAAACGTTCTTGAAGATACTTTGTTGAAACATCAGTTCCGGCATTTACATTTGCTTCAAACTTAATGCCTTCTTCTTTCATAATATCGATACGTCTTTCAACAACATTTTTTTCCAACTTAAAGTTTGGAATTCCATATTGCAGCAATCCACCTGGCTTTTCTGCTCTTTCAAAAACTGTTACATTGTAACCTTTTTTGTTTAATGCGTCAGCAATTGAAAGCCCGGCCGGACCTGAACCAATTACAGCAATTTTTTCTTCAAGTCTAAATTCTGGTGGTTTAGCTCTAACATATCCCATTTCGTATGCTTTTTCGATAACAGCTCTCTCAATCTGACGGAATGATACTGAGTCATCGTTCAATCCAAGAGTACATGAACCTTCGCATAGTGCTGGGCAAATCTGACCTGTAAATTCAGGAAATGAGCAACCGGCCATTAGTAGATGATATGCCTCTTCCCACTTGTCATGATAGACACAATCATTAATTTCAGGAATGAGGTTTGCAACTGTACATCCTGAACCAAAGCAAAAAGGAATTCCGCAATCCATACATCTGGCAGCTTGCTGCTTAATGCCTTCGTCAGAAAGATTCTTTTCAACCTGATTATAGTTTTTAATTCGCTGTTCTTTGTCGACATAGCCTGGATTTTTTCTTTTAACTTCCATAAATCCACGTTCTTTATCTCGCATTATTAAATCTCCCATCTAAAATTAATATTATTTTCTTAGTTATTCTGAAGCATGTCGCGGTTAACTTCTTCGTCTTCCTTCATCATTTCACCAAGAACACGTTTGTATTCAGTAGGAAAGACCTTTATGAACCTAGGAAGTTCATTTTCCCAATTTTCAAGAACTTTGATTGCTTTGGGGCTTCCGGTATATTTGATATGATTTTCAATCATTGTAAGCAACTCTTTTTTGTCAGCGTCAGTTTTCACTAATTCCAAGTCAACCATTTCCAAGTTGCAGAAATTATCGAAGTTTCCTGATTCGTCGTAGACATAAGCAATACCACCACTCATACCCGCACCAAAGTTGACACCTGTTTCGCCAAGAATAACAACTCGACCACCTGTCATATATTCACAAGCGTGGTCGCCTACACCCTCAACAACAACTTTTACACCACTGTTTCTGATGCAGAAACGCTCGCCAACTCTACCGTTGATATAGGCATGTCCGCTTGTTGCTCCGTAGAACATTACGTTACCTGCAATGATATTTTCAGCCGGATCAAATGTTGCCCCTGCTTTAGGTTTAACAATAATCTTGGCACCTGATAAACCTTTACCTAGGTAGTCATTAACTTCACCTTCCATGATAAAAGTCATTCCTTTTGATGCAAATGCCGCAAAACTTTGACCTGCATATCCATTAAATTTTAGGGTAATTGTGTCATCAGGAAGACCTTTTCTACCATATTTTTTTGCAATATAATGTGATGTTATAGTCCCTACTGTTCTGTGAATGTTACGAACGCTCATCTCAACTTCAATCGGCTTAACATTATCAATGGCATCTTTCACCTTGCTCAAAATCTCCTGATCCAGTGCCTTGTCAATACCATGATCCTGCACTTTGTTACAATAGAATTCATCAGCTGAACCATCTGGACGATAAAATATCTTGGTAAAATCCAAACCTTTTGCCTTATAGAAACTAACAGCCTTGTTAACTTCAAGAACATCAGAACGTCCAACAACATCATCAAATTTACGAAAACCATATTCAGCCATCAGTTCACGAACTTCTTCTGAAATCATACGTAAAAAGTTAATCACATACTCCGGTTTACCTGTATAACGTTTGCGCAATTCAGGATCTTGTGTTGCAACACCAACCGGGCAGGTATTTTTATGACACTTACGCATCATAACACAGCCACATACAACTAGTGCAGTTGTTGCAAAACCAAACTCTTCTGCACCAAGTAGACCAGCAATAAATACATCTCTACCAGTTTTTAACTGACCATCACACTGCAATCTCGTTCTATTACGCAAACCGTTAAGAACAAGAGTCTGCTGAGTTTCAGCAAGTCCGATTTCCCAAGGTCCACCAGCATGTTTTATTGATGACAATGGTGAAGCACCAGTACCACCATCGTATCCGGCAATAAGAACCATGTCTGCATGACCTTTAACAACACCAGCTGCAACTGTACCAACACCAACTTCTGATACTAGTTTAACAGAAACACGAGCTTCTGGATTTGAATTTTTTAAATCATAAATTAACTGAGCAATATCTTCAATTGAATAGATGTCATGATGCGGTGGAGGAGAAATCAGTGTTACGCCCGGTGTTGAGTTACGTACCTCTGCAATCTCTTTGTTCACCTTGTACCCCGGTAACTGACCTCCTTCACCAGGTTTTGCACCCTGAGCAATTTTGATCTGCAAATCACGTCCACTTGCCAAGTATTCAGCAGTAACACCAAAACGACCACTAGCAATCTGTTTGATTGCACTACAACGGTTGTCACCATTTGCATCAGGTATAAATCTCGCAGGATCTTCGCCACCTTCACCACTATTACTCATTCCACCAATTCTGTTCATAGCAATTGCAAGAGTTTCATGAGCTTCCCTACTGATAGAGCCAAATGACATCGCACCTGTAACAAAACGCTTCATAATATTCTCAGCAGATTCAACTTCATCTAGAGGAATTGATTCTCTCTCTTTAAATGAGAAGAGACCACGCAGCGTGCACTGTTTTTCTGTCTGCTCATTAATTATTTTTGCATATTTTCTGTATATCTCGGAATCATTCTGTCTTGTAGCCCATTGCAGATAGCTAATTGTTTCCGGTGTCCACAGGTGACGCTCTCCATCAACTCTGAAACTATACTGTCCTCCACCAGGTAATATTGAGCTACTTCCTGCAGCAGGTGCATAAGCTGAGAAATATCTTTCATTTGTTTCAATTGCAATTTCATCAAGTCCAATACCCTCGACAGGTGAAGGTGTCTCCGGAAAATATTTATCAACAACTGAAGAATTCAAACCAATTGCCTGAAAAATCTGCGCGCTTCTATACGAACGCAATGTGGAAATACCAATCTTGGACATTGTTTTCAAGAGACCTTTACAAAGAGCTTTCACATATTTTTCCATTGCCTTTGTATCAGTATAATTTGATGTTAAATCACCATGTTTCGCCATGTCTGAGATAAACTCGAATGCCAAATATGGATTAATTGCTGATGCACCATATCCAAGCAATAGAGCCATATGCATGACTTCACGAGCTTCCCCTGTTTCAACAATCAAACTACAACTTGTACGGCAACGTTTCTTGACAAGATACTGGTTAACAGCTGAAACAGCCAGCAATGCAGGTATTGGAGCCTGACCTTCCTGTAAATTTTTATCAGAAAGAACCAAGATATTGCAACCCTCAAGTGCAGCCTCTTTTGCCTGCTCACATAAATCATCAATAGCTTCTTTCAAAGCAGTACCATCACCACCTGCAGGAAAGATCATCTGAATAGTCTTGCTTGTGAACCTTTCATATTCCAAACCACGCAGACGAGACAAGTCATCATTTGACAAAATTGGATGTTTCATTTTAACCAATCTTGCGTGCCTTGGTTTCTCAGTTAAGATATCATCAGTAGAACCAAGGAAAGTCATAAGAGACATAACCAACTCTTCTCTTATTGGGTCAATAGCAGGATTTGTAACCTGAGCAAAAACTTGTTTGAAATACCAATATAGCAACTGTGGCTTTTCGGACAATACAGCAAGAGCTTGGTCAGCCCCCATAGAACCAACCGGCTCTTTCCCATCTGATGCCATACTATCAAGAATCACTCTCAAATCTTCACGGCTATATCCAAACAATCTACCTTTTTTTAATAGAGTGTTCTCTTCAGGTTCCAGATCATTAATAGCATTAAAGAAACCATGAACAGAAACTTTGTTTTCTTCTACCCAACGTCTATATGGTTGTTTACGAGAAAGACGCATTTTCATCTCATAATCATGAAGAACCCGCTTCTCTTTTGCATCAACAAACACCATCTGACCTGGCCGCAATGCCCCGGTTTCACGAATTTCTTCAGGTGCAAAATCCAGAATACCAACTTCTGAACCAAATGCAATGAAGCCATCTTTAGTGATAGTATAACGTCCTGGACGCAATCCATTTCTGTCAAGCAAAGCACCAATATTGTGACCATCACTAAATACAACAGCTGCAGGGCCATCCCATGGTTCCATTAAACCAGCATGATATTCATAGAAGCCGCGCATGTCAGGTCCCATAGGATACTTCTCACCCCAAGCCTGAGGAATCAACATTGCCATTGCATGGTGAACTTCACGCCCACCGTTAACAAGCAATTCTAAAGCATTATCAAGTTGAGCTGAGTCACTTGTTCCATCTTCAAGAACAGGAACAATCTTCTTAACATCATCGCCTTCAAAAGCACCAGGTGTAAAATTCCTTTCACGAGATGCCATCCAGTTTCTATTACCACGAAGTGTATTAATTTCACCATTATGAGCAAGGTAACGAAACGGCTGAGCCAAAGGCCATGATGGGAAAGTGTTTGTACTATATCTTTGATGAACAACAACTAGTGATGATTCCACAGCTTCATCATTCAAATCAAGATAATATAGAGCAACCTGCTTTGGCAGAAGAAGACCTTTATAAATTATTGTTCTACATGAAAAATTTACTGTATAGAAAAGCTCATCTTCAGGGACAACGATTGTATTTTTCTCAATACATTTTCTAACAACATAAAGCTTTCTTTCAAAAGCTGCTTCATTAAGATAACTCTTAACAAAAACCTGCATAACAAATGGACGTTCCATTTTTGCAGTCCTACCAAGCACTGATTCATCAATTGGAACATTTCTCCAGCCAAGTACTTCTATACCATTCTCTTTAATTGACTTTTCAACAAAACCAACAGCCTGAGCACGAATAGCTTCTGTTCTTGGCATAAAAAATACACCAACGCCATATTCACCTAGTGCAGGCAAATCAAAACCTAAATCAAGACTTCTAAAAAACTTGTCAGGCATTTGAAACAACAAACCAGCACCATCGCCGGTTTCAGGGTCAGCACCAGTTGCCCCTCTATGTACAAGGTTTTTTAAAACTTGAATACCTTTTTCAATAATACTATGCTCTTTTTTGCCATTAATATTGGCTAAAAATCCAACGCCACACGCATCATGTTCATTTATCGGATCATATAATCCTTGAGATCTTATCACGAAGAACTCCTTTCAATGCTATATAATTTTGTAAATTCTCTTGTTTCATTTTTCACAAACCACCATGTTCTAAACAAGAAAACCAAGTATTTAAACAAATTTTACCCTAAAAATCAAGCATTTTTTTCACATTCAGCCGCGAATTAACAATGGTTAATTATTAATTATAGCTCTGTCATGGTTTGTGTGGGTAAGCTATTACATTACTCATCTTAGCCACAAAGAGACTTAAGGCGGCATAGCCGCCTGTCTGCGTGAGTACACGAACAGGCAGGCAACCAAAAGAAGTTATCCACAGATTTCGCAGATTAAAAGGATTAAGAAAGAGAAGAATTTTTGCCACAAAGAGGCACAAAGGACACAAAGAAGAAAAGAGTTTGAAAACACGGAAAGTCGCTTTGCTCTAAGATATGCATTGCTCCCGCAGAGCGGGACTATCCCGCCAGGCGTGGATAGCTGAAGCCCGTTGGTCTTCAACTTTTGTTCTATTGCTTATTTTCATAGAAAAAGCAATAGTCTTCTAGCTCTGCTAGTCCCGGTCTGCGGGATTATGGAACAATGCATGTTAGCAACTTGTTTCTTTCAAATTATCGGTTGGGAGCACCGGTTTGCGGGATCCTCCTTATCATGAAAAGTTGATATGATTATTTGTTTTGGTCATGAGTCATGAGTCGTGAGTCCTTGGTCATTAAGGCGATAGCATCTGTTAATTTATCCGTGTTTATCAGTGTCAATCCGTGGCTAAGAGAAAAAACCTCCAACCGAAAAATCAAGGTCAATCGTCAAATCATATTTTTGCAATTGACTTAAAAAGTGAATCTGCTACAATATCGCCAATGTTGTTGAAGCAGAATTATAAAAAATGATGAACAAAATATGAAAATAGCAATAGCCTGCGGCGGCACCGGAGGACACATATATCCGGGATTAGCCGTTGCCAAAGAACTAAAAAATAGAGGTTGCGAAGTCAACCTGCTCCTCGCCGGCAAAAAGATTGAGGATAAGATCACCGAAGATTATGCAGATAAGATAATCTCAATATGTTCTTGTGGAGTGACGGGTAAGCCACTATCTTTTCAAACATTAAAATCATGTGTTTTAGTAACTCGCTCTATATTTCGTTTTCTCTTTGAATTCATTCATGACAAACCAGACAAGCTGCTTGCAATGGGCAGCTACTCATCGGTAGGCCCAGTGATTGCTGCAAAAATTTACAACATCCCAGTATTTCTTCATGAAGGCAATGCTGTTCCAGGACGGGCAATCAAATTCTTGTCTCGCTTTGCAACAAAAATTGCAGTTTCATTTGATGGTGTTGAAAAGTATTTTCCAGAACAGAAACTTGTCTTCACAGGTTTTCCAATTAGAGACAATCTAAATAAAAAATTCACCAAAGAAGAATTCACAAAGAGCAAGTTTACAATTTTGGTAATGGGAGGAAGTCAGGGGGCTCACACTCTCAATGAAGTAGTAACCAATTCCATATGCAACTATCCCAAAAAGGAGAACCTCCAAGTAATACATTTAACTGGAGAACGCGATAAAAACATGGTAAAACAAAAATACATGAACGCAAGCATTCAGGCCTTGGTCTTTCCTTTTCTAAAAGATATTGGCAAAGCGTACAACGAAGCTGACATTGCAATATGTCGCTCCGGTGCAGCATCATGCACAGAGCTTGCAGCATTTGGCATTCCTGCAATATTCATCCCCTACCCACACGCAATAGGCAATCATCAATATCACAATGCAAAAATTGCAGAAAAAGCAAATGCCGCATATGTTATCACAGAAGCAGACCTTACCAAAGAGAAAATACATGCCCTACTTGACGATATCATCTCAGAGTCTGACACTCTCCATCAGATGAAACAAAACATGTCATCACTCTACAAAGGCAACCCGTCAAAAAATATTGCCAACCTGATTCTGTCTTAGCAGGCTGAGCCTGCAAACATATTAAGAAAACAATTTCGATCACAGATCGAACACTACATTGATAGAAAACAACAGCAAACTGTTTGATTAGGGCAATGTAGAGTCGGTTCTATGAACCGAAAAATAGGCATCTCACCCATAGCAATCTGAGCCTCCACCCAATTTCGAGCGTGGGTCCGGAAAATACTTAAACTCTTCCATTTTCCGTGTTTTCGGTGTTTTCCGCCTGTCGGACGTAGCCCCAGCTAATAAATGTAACAACATTTTTTAGTAGCTGGGCGAAGACTGATGGTTAACAATTTTCTTACTCTATCTTATTTTTTTCATGAGGAATGGAAGCAGTTCATCGCATGAGATACGCTCCTGCTTCATTGTGTCACGATAACGAATTGTCACTGTGTTGTCTTCAAGGGTATCAAAGTCAATTGTCACACCAAAAGGAGTACCAATTTCATCCTGACGACGATATCTTCTGCCGATAGCACCTGCAACATCCCAGAAGCATGGCCAATATTCCTGAAGCTCTTCAAAAATTTCTCTTGCCTTTTCAACAAGTTCAGGCTTGTTTTTCAACAATGGGAAAACAGCAACTTTGACAGGTGCAATCTTAGGAACAAACTTAAGGACAGTTCTTGCTTCGTAACCCTCAGGAGCACGTTTACCTAAATCTGCATCCTCAACTTTAATAACTTCACCTTCGCCACCTTTGGGAATCCACTCTTCTGTATATGCTTCACAAAGAATTGCCAATGCAATTCTGTCAACACCGGCAGATGGTTCAACAACATGAGGAATGTAACGCTCGTTTGTTTCCTGGTCAAAATATTCCATTGATTTTCCACTGAATTCCTGATGGCGTGAAAGGTCAAAGTTGCCACGGGCAGCAATACCCTCAAGCTCCTGAACTCCAAACGGGAATGCATATGCAACATCTGTACAAGCTGATGCGTAGTGAGCAAGTTTTTCTTTTGGATGCTCATCCAGCTCTAAGCTGCTCAACGGCAAACCAACTGACTCATACCAGCTCAAACGTTTTTGTACCCAATATTTGTGCCACTCTTCATCTGTTCCAGGCTTGATGAAAAATTCAAGCTCCATCTGTTCAAATTCTCTTGAACGGAATGTATAATTCCTTGGATTAATCTCATTTCTAAATGCTTTACCAATTTGACCAATACCAAATGGAAGTTTTTGTCTTGAAGTTGCAAGCACATTTGAAAATTGAGCAAAAATTCCTTGGGCAGTTTCCGGGCGCAGATAAGCAACAGCTGAATCATCTTCAACAGGTCCAACAAAGGTTTTAAACATCAAGTCAAAAGATCTTGGTTCAGTCAAGTCATCTGATCCGCATGATGCACATTTGATTCCCTCAGGCAATTGGAATTTCTTTCCATCTTGAATAAGTTCCTGACCTTGCTCTTCGCAAAGATTATCAGCCTTAAATCTCTTCTTACACTCTCTGCAGTCAACCATTGGGTCTGAAAATCCACCAATATGACCTGATGCTTCCCAAACTCTTGGGTGCATAATGATTGATGCATCAAGACCAACAACATTTTCATTCTTCACAACGATATCCTGCCACCAGGCATCTCTTATGTTCTTCTTCAGTTGAGATCCCATTGGACCATAGTCCCAAAAGCCATTCAAACCACCATAAATTTCCGATGTCTGAAATATAAACCCACGCCTCTTACACAACGAAGCTACTGAATCAAGCTTTGATGTTTTCTTCTTGTCCTTTGCCATTGTATTCTCTCTTATAAGTTGATTTCATTAATAAAATTTTCGTAAAACATTCGTGCATCATATAATTATGAGAATTTATAATCAAGTTAATTATCAAAGATCTTGGAGCAAAAATTAAAATATACATTGATTTTTTTGCTTATCTTGGGCATAATGGCTGTAAAAACTACTGCACGAAATGGGTATCGCTAAACCTGAAGGACTCAAAGATCGCATGATGTTTGCAAGTCAACTGCTTGCCGATGTCAAAAAAATGTCAGACCAAATCATCCAGACCTCACCAGACATTCAACGATAATATTTCAATCAGTATGAATGCCAATTAAGAATTTAACGCAAGTGGCGGAAACGATGCAAAGCCGCAAGGAATAAAAGTTTTTCTAACGCTAAGCAGCACCGTCAGATGAACCGGTTTTCGCCGGGTCATTTGTACGGTGACGGCAATTGTTCGCTTTAGTTGTTGTTAATGCCAAGTTCTTTGATAATACGTTCTTTGAGGCTATTGAGTTTCTCGCAGAGGTGGTGATTCTCTTTTTGTTCGCCCAGCGATATGTGAAGATTTGCAACAACTTGTTCCCACCAGAATGGTTGGTCAATAATGCGGATCAGATCGATATCGCCAGCATTATCCAATTGGTGCTTAATATCTTCAAATGGGTAGCCGTATTTGGATATAAGATCACATTCGTGCTTTGGTAGTAGAATTGTAACTGGTTGTTCTTTTTTCATCTTCATATGTCGAACGCCGTGTTTCAAGGGCGGTGCAGTCCGGCCGCAAAAGCGGACGGGCAAGGTGTCCCATGCAAACACATGTTATGTGATTCGATCAGCATCAATCCATTCAATGAAATTTGATGAGTCATCAACAGATGATTGATCCAAAAAATCATCAAATATCAAAATGCTTGTTTTCATTTTTTTTAATAGTTCAAAATTTTGTTTGGCTAATATTTTGTTTCGATTCTTTTTACGCGGTGCAATTTTCGCGACTTCAAGCAATATCTTCGACAGTTCAACAATCTTGTGATCCTCGAACCTTGTTATCCTCTCAATTCTCAAAACATTTTTTTTTGAAATATTTGATTGAGCAGCATAATCTCGCAACTCCTGCGTTAACAAAATTTTTTCTAGTTCCAACTTTGGCATTGCCGAACATTTTTTACAAATATGAATACGATGTCCCGAGCCAGAAAATTGTTCATTCGGTCGCTCTCTCTCACAAGTTTTGCAGTAATGTCCCAAGTGTCGTTCCTAATAGTTCAGTTTGTTCATCACATAACGTTGCACCTCCGGCACGAGTTTACGAGTCGACTGCAGGAGGTTGTTCTGCCTGTTGATATTTTGATATAAATCTGATAATAGTGTCTGTTTTGACCGCTGCAAACAAACCAATACAAAGCTCCAATAGAGACGGTAGGATCGTCGATATGAAGCCTTTTGCTATTGCAATCCGAAACATGTTTGTGTACATATCATCATTCATGCCGTTAGAAGCATATTGCTTATAGGTCATAATCCATTCAGATAACGATTTGAATAATTCAGGAATTGCATTAGCAACTATGTACACGCCTATGAGTGTTATGCCAACTTTAAGAATTTGGTTCGTCGACAGCTTCGACAGTTTGTTGGTATTTTGTTCTTCTTTAATCCCCAAAATATCTGCTAGCCAATTGGTGCGAAACATGAAGAGGTAGGACAAACCAAGGGTCAGCAGACTGAATCCTAGAAGCGGCATCACCTGTGTTATTCCGCAGCCTTGCGAAGAGGTTCCTGTCATTTGCGTTTGCATTCTTGCCATCTGGCTGAGAGTTATAGCCATAGACGCAACATAACTGCCGCTTTGGTATAGTTGGATTAGACCAGTAAGTTTAACGATGAATATGAATATATTTCTCATATTGTTTCTTTCGTTGCAGAACGTTAGAGTCACACTTTCCTAGACGCGCCAGCGGCTTGGAATAGTGTGCACTCATTTGTTCTGATTGTTTTTTATTTGTTGGATATATTCTTATATTTTGCTTCTGCAATATTAAAATCCAAATCTGACAGGACTTCGTTAAATGTAGAGTAATCATAAGAAAATTGATTCATAATATAAAATTTGTTATCAATTTTTTTCATTGGGTACGTTTCTCTTACTCTTCCTGCTTTATATTCATTAGAGCTATACTCAATAATCAGTATTTTATATTCTTTGTAACAGATAAGATAGTGCAGTTCGTACTTGGGAATTTCTACTGAATCCCAAGCTTTAATATATGTTTCTTTTTTAGGTGCAGAAATTCCTAGTTGTTTATAAATATCCTCTCGTTTCCAGTAAGTTTTATTGAAATTCTCCCAATTTTTATTCTTCATAGCTGTAATTAGTGATCGAAAAGTTGAACGAGGAGTTTTTTGATCTATTAAATCTTTATCAAAAGGTTTTAAGATCTCTAGTGGAGTGATGGGTTGACATGTATATGTGAATTTTTCGCCTTCAATCTCTGCTGTTTCTTCTGTTTTCTTAACTACAGTGAAGGTCGCTTTTCCTAAAACGAACTTTGATCCTGCGGTTGAATCAAAAGGACCGTAATCTTTTCCTGTCGTGTCCAAACGAAGATAGAACCCTTCTGCTGTGGCGTTATAAATGAACAACATCCCGATAAGTACTTTTAATACTGCCTTCATATTTGTTTATTTTCTTTCTTTGTTTTTTCAGAACGTCAATCTTGAGGATCAGGCGCGCTAGTGCCTGTATCCTCCAAGATCTTGTTGGCTGATTTTCTTTTCAGCCTATAAGTGAAGGACACCGTCTCCAGCAGTGTCCACTCGTCTTCTGTGATCGTATCAAGCTCTTCTTCAAGCGTTGCTCTTCGTTTCAGATCTTGGATTTGCGCAGGTGTGGCCTTCAAGGCAACGAAGGCGTGCAGTGCATGCCGGAGTTGCTGAGCGACGGGGGAGTTCGGTGTGAGTGGAGAGCCAACGCCACCTTCAGATCCGACGGCAAGTGACAGTGCATCACCTTCAAGAGGATTTGCGTCATAGAACAGCGTGTAGAGCTTGCCCGTCGCATCGCGAAAGGCGAGAGAGGATGCCGAGTCGGCAACGGCGCATGACATAACCGCAATGGGAGGATGCAACTGGGTGTCCGCCGCACTAGGCGTCCCGCTTCGGCATCCGGCGACAAGCATGAGGCAGAGTGTTGTAACTATTGCATTCTTCATATTATTTTACAGCCAACGATTAGGTCACACTTTTCGCGCCAGCGAAATAGTGTGCACCTTTTGGTTGGAAGTTGATTTCGTTTTGTTTACAAAAACCATTTTGAAATCAACGCTCCGTTTTTGTTTTCACATCCCTGAATTTATTCATTCAGAGCATGAGTCTCATTTTAATTCCAATTTGCAGATCGATGCTATTCTACAATAGACCTTTTTAATCTCGAAGGTCTTTTGCTACTTCGGCACGATCTGGATACCGCTCAGACCCTCGAATTGGTATGGAGAAGCATCTAGTATGGTCAAGGTGCCACCAGAAACAGTCACAGTTACGACGCCCCAGTTGGAGCCTTCTGAGCCAAGTGTATCGTAGTTTCCTCCGGACAAATCATACATATTCGTTCCGTTTGCATTCATGCCGTAAAATCTGGTGCTTGAGTAGTAATAGACATCATATTGCCCATCTTCCAAACCGGTTATGGATGCAGAAAATTCCCCGTCTCCGTCATAAAATACAGCTCTCGTTCGTAACATTGCACCAATTGGTCCGGTTATCGGGTGGGCCGAGTCAGCACTTCCAGTAAGAGTAATGCGCGCAGCGGATGTTTCACCTGCCGTATTGATCAGGTAAACCGTGGGTCCCACATCAACTGGCGCCCAGTGCCCCGTCTGGCCCGAAGCGGCCCCAAATGTCAAATTTGTCTCAGAACTGGCGAAGTTAATGTTAAAGCCAAGAGGGGCGTTAGTTGTCGTTCCCTGACTTTCTAGGAGCAATCTAATGGTAAGAACTTCCTGCCTGGTCTCTTCAATCAGGTCGTATATTTCGTCAAGCGTGTGCATGGTTGGAGCCGGGGCGTTTGTGGGGTTGAGGCTTCCTGCATGAATTGCAGGAGTCACATATAGCGTGGCCGCTACGGCCATCACAAGTGGTATTGTCTTTGTCATGTTTTGTTCTCCTTGAATACAGCGCTCATGGACTTCACGGCGCTAAGTTTACTTTAATCGTATAAAATCGGTGTCTTAATGGTCCTGCTCCGACATCTTCCAGTGTCTGAACCTCGCCTTCACCAGCCACATTTACCTGTCCCATCACGTTGCTCCAGGTTCCTAGGTGTAGGCTATCGGTATATTTAAGGGTGTAGTACCGCTCGGTAGAGGTTGGCCATGCTTCCACTGTGGCGGTGGTTCCTGTGGTCGTGACGGAGACGAGATGGAAGAAGGAGGTTGCGTTGTTCGGGTCGGTATCGGCTACGAATTCCATCCAAGCCGGTACGTCGTCTCCCTCGTCTGAGTTTTCGCTTACATTGTTGGCCACCAGCCACCAATTTGGGGTGCTCTGGGGTTGCCTATCGAAAGCTATTGTACGCACGCCGTAGTCGGGGGACGTGCCCATCAAGCTCAGCCAGCCGATGTTCTCGCCCCAGGCGAGGCCTGAGAATTCTCCATTGGTCTTGTTAATCGACACCCCGCCGTAGCCGTTAGTGGGGAAACAGATCCAGCCTACGTTTTCTCCCCACGCATAGCCGAAAAGACTGCCCGAGGTATCGAAGTTGACCCCCCAGTTGTTGCTGGCCGTATTGGAAAACGGTCCTTCGCCAGAGGATCCCATTAGAATCCAACCGACGTTTTCATTCCACACATGACCATCCAGCCAGCCAGAGGAGCCATCGTAGTGAACGGTTACACTCAAACCTGTTGAGGACGCATTCGCCCAGCCGGTGTTCTCGCCCCACGCAAAATGGTTTGTGGGATCAATGCCAACGCTGTTGGCTTGCACCATATGCCCACCCAGCCAGACGGAAAGGCAAATCGCGGCAGGCAAGAGGTCTATTCTTAACACAAATTTCATAATGCGAAAAAACAGAAAAGTATAATTGAATGCAAGCTTCTTTTGGGTTATCCTAGTACGCATGTTTCCTTTCCGAACCAAACGTTTGTTTTTAATTGATTCATTGTTGTCTGCGGGAGTTCTCGCTGCAACACATTTTTTTCCGATCAGCGAGATCACACTCGCAAATTCTTGGTTGCAGTTTAGTTGTTGAGCTGATTTCAAATTTTGGTTGCAGTTTGCTCCCAGCAAAATTGTGTTTCATTTTTGCCGTCAACACCCGACTGCAAATCAGTTTTTCTTTTTGTTTGTTTGTTGCATTTACAACTGTCTTCGATTGCCATTGTCCCCAGCCTCATTCATCTATTGAGTTTCCAACGTTGGAGTCACACTTTCCTAGACGCGCCAGCGGCTGGGAATAGTGTGCACTCATTTGTTGGGAGTTTGTTGTTTCATTGTTGACACAGCTTATCTATTCCATTGGGGACATTCGTCCTTGTGTGCGCATTTCGGTGAGTTTGCCAGTGCCATCAAACCAGAGTGTGCACGTCCAGACCTGCGGCGACTCGTTGGTTGAACAAATACTATACACGATGTTTACGTTGTCTGTTGTTTTATCTGGAGTTCCCAGCATGGAGATGATTTCCTCATGTGTTGCGTCCCTAAGAATGTCATATTCGAAATGAGTTTTACTGTTCATGATCATTTCAAGGCGTGATAAGCTATCCGCGTTGTTCCACTCCTGTTGCAAGGCTCTTCGTGCCTGAGCTTCTGGTCCAAAATAATAAAATCCCGTAAAGGCAATACTCAAAGCCAAGACAACACTGGCAAACACTTTCATTCCTTTTTTTTCATTCGGGTCCATCCAGACTATGACGACCCAAACTGGCGTGATGAATATGAATGTCAGAAGCTTTACCCAAGGACGGCAAAACCATTTTAGTGGCTTCGATTGTATGTCTTTTTTCATCTTTTATTCCTGTTCTAACGTCAGAGTCACACTTCTCAAGACGCGACAGCGGTTTGAGATAGTGTGCACTCATTTGTTCAATCTTTTTTTTAATGAACTTCAATTACAGCAGAAACTATAAATAAAATAACTACTAACAATGCTGTAAAAAACAAAACCTTACAGGGGGTGCAAGAAGCATTCTTTTTAATTTCACTTGTCATCAGAAATAAGCCAATCAAAGTAATGAAAATGCCAGCTAGTATTGCCGTTGCGCCAGTCCACTCCCGAAATAGATGGAACTTTTGTGTCAGAATCACACTTATCCCAAGACAAAATTGAAATATTGATACAGGAATGCTTATATATTTTGATATATATCTATCTTTTTGCTCAATTGTCTCTGATGTTTTTTTCATTTTCTTATTGAACGCTGGAGTCACACTTTCCTAGACGCGACAGCGGCTGGGAATAGCGTGCACTCATTTGTTATACTTTTATATCTTTGTTTGTTTAATGATATTTGCTGATTAATTATTTTTATGTCTTTTAATTATTCTTTTTAATAGCCAAAAGGCTATGATAACAAGAACTGTAATTGATATATTTCTGATTAGGGGAGGAGCATTTGCTAGAATAGCAACAGTTATGCCAATAATCAATATAGATGGCATCATCAAATTAACTACTAGCTCTCCTCTTCTCATATATATTCCTTGTATAACGATCGCACTGAGACTTTTCAGGCGCGAGCCTGAAATAGTTCTCCAGTGCTTGGTTCGAAATTCTTTTTCAATCAAGATTGATGACGAGTTTTGCTTTCTCATCAATTGTACCGTCCGGATTTAGTTTCTTTCTAAAAATGTACTCTTCTCGAATCCAGCTCGGTTAGGAGGAATGTATATGCATTCAATATATCCATGTTCTGCACACAGTTCGCGGTCTCTGTGTTTCATTACTTCAAAATGAATCAACCAAGCAATGAGGACGATGACCATGATTGAGCCAAAGAGCCATTTGAGCAATCACACTCCAATTGGGTCTGGATTTGGATATGACATCTGTCATCTCATTCCGAACGTTTCGCGTCACTCAGAGCAGGCGGAGCCAGCGATAGGGTGAACTCTTGTTCAAATCGGTTGATTTTCAGTCTCAAAGTACAGTTTCTTCAACTCACCTCGTTACTTTAAACATTACTTCGTCTATGTATTCTGCTTGAGGGTAGTAAATGAACTTCAACAGTTCATCGCGTTTACTCACTTCAAATCCTGTTTCATTTAGTACTATTTTCATGTCACCATCAAAATAGATTATTCTGGAATCAATTTCCGTATCCATGAAACGGCTATCGCCATTTTTTAGATTTACGCACAGTTTGCGTCTGTCATAGATCTCGAGATCATCGCCAAATTGATCCTTCCCATATGTACCGATGAAGTTAAAGATGAGATATTTATTGGAGTCTGTCAGTTTGAACTTAAGAGGAGTCTGGTGCAGATCCCATCTAGCAAATTTTTTGAAGTAAATTAGCGTTTTCCCTCGTCTGGTCAGGACTAAATAGTTGCGGCGGTTCCGCAAGACAACCCACATGTTTTCTTTGGGTAAATCTGTAATGTTCAGCTTGGAAATAATGTCTTTGGGCATTGTAAAAGGAAGCTTGATCTTATCGCTAGCTAATCCATATCCCATATAATTAATTTCTCCGCTAGGGGACAGGTATACGCTTAAACGTTCTCCCATATTCGTCATCATGTTTAGATCGGTTTCAATAGATTCTTCAAAAGAGCCTATTTGATAGCTTTTTAATGTAGGCGGCAATAAGTGAGCATTCTTAAGCACCTCGTGATATTCATTAAGGGATAACTCTTTGTACGCTTTGACTAGATCCACATTATAATTCATAAACAACACGAAGAAGCGTTTTGGGTATTTTACCAGATTTAGCTGTGGCAGATAAAAGCATGCTCCTTTGCAGCGGAAATATTCACGTGCCGGAACGCTAAGAGGAGAAGATGGCTTATCTAGATTGAAAAATTTCATGCCACCAGTTTGCGAGCCTGTATAGTAGTAGAAGAAAAGGTTATCGAGAGGGTAATAGGAATACACATCCTCCTCTTTCATTCTACCACTACTCAAATCTTCTTCCCAGTATAGCGTTGGGGTGCTTTCTGTGATGTTTGATGCCCCTCGAAGGGTCTCGTTTATATCTATAGCTTGTAGGGAAAGATGCTCTCTCCCTTTTTCTCGTTTCTCATGGGAAAGAAAAAGTAAGGTGATGGAGTCAGCGACGCAGTAGGCGCAAGATAAAAATATAAACATAAAAAGATATATACACTTAATCATTGGATCACCTTCGCACAGACTGCTGTTATATAATCGATACCACCTCTATGCCAATGACCTGTTGATGAAGAGTCTTGGCTCCAGGAATAGAAACTTTTACCCCCATTATACCATTTGACCGCTATGCCATCTTCAAAGGTATATTGAGCTCCCGAGGAATCGCTAAAAGTAACGTTTCCGTATGGGTCATCAACAATTGGAACATGATAACCATACGTATTGAAGGCCTGAATTCTTTGGCCAGGGTACGGGATCCCATTGGGGTCTTTAGTCTTCCCATTATCTAAAGGATCATTCATCCACTTGTACGCATCGTTATAAAATCCAACCATTCTACTTTTCCCTTCATCAACATTCGCCTTCCAGTTCCAGAGTTGATCTACAGTCGGCTCAGGGTCAGTTAATTGAAACAAACCCCAGCCGTTGTCAAGGCTGTGCAGAGGGAGGCCGCCGGTAAACTGGCGGGAAACCGATTCTTGTTTTACCTGGGGAATTAAATACCAAGGAGATGTTCCAACATATGTATAAACCACATTTGTGGGAGGGTTTAGACCTCGAATCCTAAAAGTAAAAGGACATTCGATGGCATCAGCCTTAAGTGTAACGGTAATATCTCCACCGATAAAATGAGAGTTAAGAGAGGCATTAATATTCCAGTCCAGTGTAGCTGATTGAGACTTTGGACCATAACCAGGCCCGTCTTCACGGTTCCCATCCGTATACTCTTGATCTAATGTCCACACCACAGTTCCTGATGGCGACCCTGTTAATTTTGCGGTTAAAGTCGGCATGACTGCCGTAACAGGTATGTTTACATTACCATTGTTCGATACTTGGTATCCGCCATTCCAAACCTGAATTTCACCATCTACTGCATTGGCCGCATTGCAGGCGGCATAACAATGAGTTCCAGCTAACCCAAGAACGTATAATATAATAGCTAATGTTTTTATCATTTCTTCTCCTATTTTCTGTTTCGAACGCTAAGCTCATGCGTTTTCAATGTAGTGCCGAAGGCGCGGAATTGAAAATCGCATGCAGCGACTTGTTAGAAATTATTTATGGACCTGTATAGGATCCTATTATAATAGTTTGTCCTTCGTTATTCGGACTTTTTGCGATTAATAAGTCAACATATTCTTCTAGTTGGCAGGAGTATTCACCATTTATATGAGTCAATTCAAGTTCATTATTCTTTTCTATATAAGAAGCAACAGAGTCAGGAGTTCCTCCAACGATGATATTTGGTCCAGCTAATAGATCATACCCAATCATTCCAACATATATAACTTTGTGTCCAAATGCAGTAGTATCCTTTTTAACCTTATAAAAATTTCCGCTTTTTTTGAATCTAAATGGATTTTTTAGAAGTTGTGTTAGCTTGATGGGCTCCCAATTAACAGGGTTCAAATCCGCTTGCCAAAGTATTGTGGATTCTATTGCATTTGTGACTTCATCTTGGAAAGTACTGTAGTTTTTGCTTAGGAGGATGTATCCTGTAATACAACATATACTTACAAGGATGCATGCTATAGTTATAATAGATTTCATTATTTTCTTTTCTAACGTTGGAGTCACACTTTCCTAGACGCGTCCAGCGGCTGGGAATAGTGTGCACTCATTTGTTGGAGACTCCTTGTCTTTGGATTAAGGGAAATCACGCACTACAATATCTCTTATTCTATCCACTTGACCAGCTCGACCGGGCCATATGCCGTGCGTCTCGAGGCGCCACGAATACCCCATGCTGTCAGCCGTGATTTTCCCTGTGATGCCACGACCGGAGACACTGATTATGTGGTCAGTTGCATTTGTCAGTTCTTGAACAACGAACCCGTTACTATCCAGTTCCTCCAGAATTGAGGTCGTCTGCGCATCGAGACGCTCGGAACTGATATGGGTGACCCGTGCGACACCGTGGTTGACATTCTGGCTAACGCAGCCGACGCACATGGCAAGGCTCAATATGGACGCAACTCGTTTCATCTGTTATGTCTCCAACGTGTAGGTCACAATTCGAGAGGGTAAGCGAAGCGTCCCTCTCGATATTGTGCACCTGTTGGTTCTGATTTTCAATTATCTTTTTATCTGTAGTTCTTTCACATCTAAAGTGAATGTATTTCCATCGGTATTGTATTCAAACTCATTGATCATGCCAGGTGTGCTTCCATCAGGAAAATTTGTGATGCTGAGATTGTCTAGAGAGGGTGGAAAATGGTTGTGTATCTTTTTATATGATTCCAGCGAGTAAGTAAGTTCGACTGCTAGAGCACGGATTACCCCATAATCCGAAGCATGCTGTGCTGACTTCCAAGTCTTGGTTCCCACCACAACTAACAGACATATGATTCCCATTATTGTAATATGTGTGGTTGACTTAGATTTCATTTTATCTCAGAAAGTCTCGAAGCAGCATTTGGGAGCGGAGCGACCAATAAGCTGACTTCATCTGTTCTGCATTTCTACTTTAATAGTTTTTGACATGTTCAACATACCTAAAAGACTCGATTGTAACACCTCGTAATTCTTCAAGGTGCTGTTAACACATCCCTTAAAAGATTCATTAGTAACCCTCCAAAACAAATGAATATTATCAGTGCCATGAAAATGATTGGGGAAAAAACAATCAGGATTGAAGCACAGATTCGTCCGAAAACAGAACCCTGCTCTGGAGGAGCAAGTGATGCTGATTCCACAACGGTACTTCCTGATGCAAAATCAGCTAATGACCTGCCATCGGATCGCCAGATAGCAATAAGTCCGTAAACGATGGATAATGGAGAAAAGAAGCAGATCATTTTTATAAATGTTCTCCCGATGAGTTGACCTATTACGTTTGGTGATGCCGGCAGTGCCACACGAAGACCGACCATGCGCTTGCCTAATGTGCCGCCATAGTAATAGTTCATAGCGGTAAAATAGCCGAAAAGGAATAGGAAGTTAAACATGCCTACAATGTCATATTCCGCGATACCTGTGATATTTTCTATCTCGGCCAGTACGGCAAAAGGAATTAGGTCTATTAGAAATGCTAAAGCTCGACGCCACATATTTTATTTTCCTTGCAGAACGTTGGAGTCACACTTTCCTAGACGCGTCCAGCGGCTTGGAATAGTGTGCACTCAATTGTTCTGTTATTGATTGTTTTTCAAAGCATTGTCTAGTACAGATTGAATGTGCATATCAA
>JAQICX010000057.1 GCA_027858345.1 Kiritimatiellia bacterium
AATAGGCTGAAGCAATGAGCAAAGCGAATGGCCTACCTGTTCAATGTTAATAGCCATGTATGAAATGCATGGTTAATTAACCATTACTAATGCAACGACTGCAACGCAGTCGAACAAAATAAAACAGATGACCCACAAAATATTACGAAGAACCCAAAATATTAAAATATTTCTAAGAAAAGACAGACTTTTTAAAAAATTTTCCTTGAAATAATTTATAAAAGTGTTATATTGACATTAACATTAATTGAAAGGGGTGTTATTATGCCACTACCTAGAGTGAAATTGCCTTATAAAAGCATCTATCATACTTTCAGTCGGTGTGCCGATGGAGCAGCATGGATGGATACTGATTATAAGAAGGAGAAGTTCAGACAAATCATGAGAGATGTCGAACAGTATAGCGGATGCAAAGTCCTAAGCTATGCAATAATGGATAACCATTATCATATTCTACTTGAACAGCCTGATGCAGAAGACATTGACAACAAAGAGGTTATGCGACGTATTGGTTGTCTATATGGCAAGGGGTACCTTGCAAAGATTATGGATCAGTATAACGATTATAAAAAATCATCACAAGCAATTGCTGACCACTGGTTTGAGGCTATTCGTAAAAAGCATATTGCCAGAATGTATGATGTTTCTGAGTTTCATAAGACTTTAAAACAGAAATACACCCTATGGTATAACCCAAAACACAAGCGCACTGGTTATTATTGGCAAAGTCGATTCAAGAGTGTCATAGTCCAAGACAAACCTGGTGCCCTATTCTTTATGGCTACATACATAGAACTAAATCCTATAAGAAAGAAATATGTATCAGACTTAAAGGATTATCGTTTCTGTAGTTACGGAGAAGCATGTGGAGGCAGTCAAATTGCAAAATCCAATCTGATTCGTATAGTAAATCTGTATACAAATAATTCAAGAAATGCAGATACAACCATAATGAATAAGCAGGAATTTGACAAAGCATGGAAGGATTGTGTTGCATGGTACAGAATACATATCTTCACTCGTGGTAAGACGGTTACAAATCTTAGTGGTCAAGTAGTAAAAGCTGGCTTTACTGATGAACAAATCAAAGAAGTGCTTGAACAAAAAGGACGTCTAACCATTGCAGAATCAATGCATTGCAGAGTTCGATACATGTCATATGGAATTGCATTTGGTGCCGAAGATTTCTGTGAAGAGATATTCACAACCTTTAGAGATGGATTCCCAGAAAAACGAAAGAAAGGATCTCGAACCATCAAAAAAGTTGATTTTGGAGACTGTTGCACAATGCGAGATCTCCAAAAAGATGCAGTTCGACCGCCTGAATAGAATTCAAAAACAATAAAATTTCTAGAAACACATCAGCTCAGGGCGGAGCTTGCTCAAAAACACTACATTTTCCTAGAATTTAGCAGATTTACTCCCTGCAAGACCAAAACAAAGTATATCAAAGCAACACATCCCGATCAACTCCTATACAAAACCTTAGTTGCCTGATAAAATGAAGTAATGAGGCTATTTTGGAGTAAAATATTAATAAATGCCTGTCTTATTAAAGTAAATTAAACCAATTTTCAGATTGAACCACCGGGAAATGAACCTATCACTGGAACATATCCCCTATCAAACCAAATGCAAAACATTATTTGGCTGATAAAATGTCGAAAGGAAGCTGTTTTGAAAAAAAAAATATTAAGAAATGACTGTCTTGATTAAATTATATTATATATTGAGTTTGTTAGTTGTTTAAAATAAGGTGTCTTTATTTAGTGGTTAGGGTGTGGTTTATGCTTACTGGGATTAGGGTGTGGTTGGGTTCGCAGTAGAGTAGGATGTCGGCGCGGTCTTTGGCTTGTATTCCGAAGCGATGGTAGTCGAGGAGGTTGCTTTGCCAGAATGTTCGTAGGACTTTGACGTGTGAGGATCCGCGTTCAACAATATCGCGTCTTAAGCGAGTTTTGAATTGTGTGGAGAATGCTGCTTCGATAAAAACGACTAGATCTGCGTAATCATATAGTTCTTTATATGTTGAGATTTCACCATCGAGCAGGTTATACTTTGCGGGAGTATATTGTTTGTATGAATCTATGTTGCCTGTTATTGAGTTATATACGGGGCTTTGAAATGGTTTTGAGTGTTTTATTGCTTCAAGGTGGTTATGCAGGAGGTCAAATCTATTGGCTTTAGGGTGGCTTCCTAAAATTTTTCTTTTTGAGCGTTCTTGTCGTGATGTTTTATAATCGTCTAGAGCTAATACGTTTGCATCAACAAGGTTTTCAGCAAGCTTTGAGGTTAATGTTGATTTTCCAACTCCGCCTGTGCCGCCAAATGAGATGATGATTGGGGTATTGGAATCACCAAATTGTTTTTTGATGATGTGAGTTAACAATTCAATGGTAGTAAGTGATGCTAGCTCTGTTGGAATGCTTACCCTGTGTTTGTATAATATTTTGCTCATCCGAGTATAGATAGTTATTATCTTTTAGTTATTGGTTATTAGTTTTTAGTAAAGACACTGCAAGTTGGCAATGATAAATTTAATATACATGTTTCAAAGGCGGTGTCACGGATTTCGACCCACCCATTGGGTGATAAGTCCTCAAAATAATTTATTATGACAATGAGGACATTGTCGCTCCCATTTTTCCAAGACAAAGTTTGTTTGTACGCTGGGAGCGACAACGTCCTCGTTGTCATAGCTGTTGCCAACCGAAAAGTCATGATTTAGTAAAGACCCTGGTGTTATTTGCTATTATTTTTATTTTATATATGTTATAAAGGCTATTATACATTTTTTAGGGAAACAGATAAATAAAATATGAAACTAATTTTTACAATACCGGCTCTGAATGAAGAGGATTGGCTTTTTGAGACTATTGACTCTATAATGGAGTCGGATGTTAATAATAAGATATTAATATGTATAAATAATCCTGATTGTTGGAATGAGGATGAAGCAAAAGCTGATGTTTACGCAAATAACAGGAGAACTTTGGAGAAACTTGCCAGATTGAACAATGACAACATTGTTTTCTTTGATAAATCATCGTCTGGTAATGGGTGGCTTTCGGCTAAACATGGTGTAGGTCATGCAAGAAACTTTTTGATGGAAAAGGCATGTAAACTGTTTGATGATGAGGATATTATTGTGAGCATGGATGCTGATACTAAAATATCTAAGGATTATTCGGATGGTGTAAGAGCATTCTTTGAAAATCATCCTGAGAAATCAGCGTTATCAAGCTGCTATTATCATCGTATTGAAGGTTTGTCTCCTGAAGATACTCGTTCGATGCTGAGGTATGAAATTTACATGCGATATTATGTTATCAACATGCTAAGAATTGAGTCGCCCTACGCATTCACAGCACTGGGTTCGGCATTGGCTTTAAGAGTTAGTTTCTACAAAAAAAGTGGTGGTGTTCCTAAACGCAACTGCACTGAGGACTTTTACTTTCTACAAAGACTTGCCAAGTATGGTAAGGTATACAATTATAGTGAAGGCATGGTATATCCGTCGGCTCGACAGTCGGACAGGGTTCCTTTTGGAACTGGTTCAAGTGTTGCTCTTGGTACTGAGAAGATTGCCTCTTCCTATCCCCTATTTGACTACAGAAGTTTTGATGATATTAAGAATGCAACTGACATGTTTGAGAAGCTTTATGAAAAAGATTTTGAATCGCCTGTATTTGATTTTCTTTCCAAACAATTGAACACTGATAACTTGTGGCAGCCTTTACGAGATAATAATAAGTCTGTAAGTAGATTTATTCATGCATGTCATGAACGACTTGATGGATTGAGAATTTTTCAGTATCTGCGTCAGGAGTCTATAAAAAAGAATAGAAGTGATGAGAAGAATATTATTGATTTCTTTAAGGAGTTTTCTGGCGAATTAGTTGATGATAGGTTTGTGGATGATATTGGGGAGATTTGTGAGATTGAGGGGCTTTCTTTTATTAGTTGTGATATTGATGTTTTGAAGAAGATCAGAGAAGTTTTGTTTGATATTGATATGGGGCTGAGGAAAAAGTCAATTACGAATTAATAATTGAGGGAATATTTTTTGCCACAAAGAGGCACAAAGGACACAAAGAATACTTTAACGCAAGGATGCGATGGTGCAAAGTTGCAAGGGAAGAGTTTTATCCACAGATTAAAAGGATTAAGAAAGAGAATAATTTTTTCGCCACAAGCCGAGACGAAGTCGAGACAGGCTTCAGAAAAGCTGGAGCAATGAGCATAGCGAATGGCAACGCACAAAGAACGCAAAGAAGAAAAGAGTTTTTTACCACGAAAGGCATAGGCCGGTCACTCGTGGCAAAGCCTAAGAGCGGCTGGAGCCTGCGACAGCAACGAAGTGGCAACCCGCAACCAAAAGAGATTCTCGCGCAGAGGCACAGAGAACGCAGAGAAAAAGAAAAATGGATTAAGAACGTCAAACATCGAACTTTCAACATCCAATTTTGAATGGCTGACATGCTGTCAGCGGAATTAAAGAATGGCAGAGCCATTGTTTATTTTCTAGGGCGTTGCCTCCAATCATGGCTCCACGGGGGCAAGCCCCGAGGTGACCTCCTCGGGCAGAGCTAGATCTCGCCTTGCTGAACTAGCCGGGAAGGTTGGAATAGCTTCAGTTTTCGCCAGTCCTCGGGCTACGACCCGACACAGCCGCAGGTATTTATTATAAGCGAGAACACCGAAGGTCGAACATCCATTCGACCAAAGGGAGAACAGCTTTAGTTTACCTAAAGCAACGAGCCAAGCGAAGTGGTCATATTAAATGAAGACCCCCTCCGTCCTCGTTCCTCGGACACCTCCCCTAAAAGTGGGAGGAGCTTTTGCGGACAATTATTTGAAGCCACAACACCTATCTTTTCGCGCCGTAGGAACGAAGGCGGATGCATCTTTGCGTTTAGAGGTTTTCTTCTGTTGGGAGGGTGGCGCCGCAGTAGATGCATTTGGGGATGTAGTATGAGCATGAGTGGGCGCAGACGGGGCATTTTCGCATGTCGACTATGTCTTCCATTGGTTGTCCAATTTTGACACCTAGAAATTGTGCGAGGTATTTTGCAAACTTTCGGGATTCTTCTTCCTGAGTACCTGATAGGTCAATGAGGCTGTCATCGCTGAAGAGAACACCTGACATGCCTGTGCAAGCTGCCCCTTCGCCAATGAATGACGCAATTAAATGTTTATGGTTGTCATGGGTGACAACATATACGGCAAAGCGTTCGCTTTGATCTGTTGTTTCAAATCCTCTATATGCGCTTCCAATGTCGGTAGTAATGGATTCGAACGAATAGTCTACATAATCAATATCCGAAAAGGGAATTTCGGTCTTTGAACTGAAAATGTATGCATATCTTTTGTGTATAGATATGTTTTGTTCGGCTGATGAGATCTCTACTTTGTAAAGGTTAAGACCGAGTGTCATCAATCTTATAAGTGAAGAGTTCCGGATGACCATGAAATTGTTTTCCATAGTGATTTGTGGTCTGAAAGATAGGAATTTGAATTTTAAGATTGAGATACTCATGTTGGTTATTGATATTTGATGTCCTCAATTAAAAAAACGTTGTTTTTCCCGAGCCGGAGCGACTCGGCTACAGTTGTTATTCAATATGAATTAGTTTTTGTAATTTTTCACCTACACTTACAATTCTTATTTATTTCATTACCTAAGGCGTTGCCCTAGGCTGTGTTATTTCGGGCTTACAGCCCTGTGAACAACTTCCATAAAGAAGTTTTCCGAGCCGGAGCGACTCGGCTACAGTTGTTATGCAACAAGACAATGTTTTACAGATTTTCTACTATAAAATGAGGGAAAAAAAACGCCGCGGGAGGGCGGCGTTTTTTTGAATGTTTATTCGACTTATCCAGCTACAGGTGCTGCGGCTGCAATGACTTTGAACATGAAAACAAGTACGAAGATGGCAACAGTTTCAACAACACCGATAGCCATCAAGTAGTTACCAAAACCTTTACCAGTTTCAGCTAAAGCGACAGAACATCCAGCACCAGCTTTACCCTGCATGTATGCAGAAGTAGCCATTGCAGTACCACCAATAACGCCAGCAGCAATAAGAGCTGGGAATGATTCAGTAGCTGATGAAGCAATAATCTTATTACAAAGAATCATGCCGTAGATTGTTTGAGAAAGAGGTGCACCAATGAAAGCAACCAACATGAAAGGTGCTGCTTTATTTTGTTCATAACATTTTTTCCAGGCACCAACAGCTGCCATAGCTGCAACGCCTGTTCCTGCAGCAGAACCAATCGCTGCCAAAGCTAATGCGCCAGCTGAACCAATTTTTCCCAATGATGTAATTAATGTAGCATCCATTTTATCTATACTCCTATATTTTTTTTATTTTCTTACTTATTATATTATCTACTATATTTTATCTAAATTATTTTTTTCTTCAAACGGTTTATATGCATGCCCTTTCCATTCAACGCCAATGTGTCCTGAGAATTCAAGAGTATTCAAACGAATACCATGAACAAGGATGCCCATTGATGCTAAAAGGATATTCAATGTATGACCTGCAAACAGAATTAGCGCAGCAATTAAGCCTGTTACAATCATAGGTAGACCATGAATAACTGCCATGTCATTAAATGATTGAGCAATTGCCAGAGATGCAGTACCAACAGCATACAAACGCACATATGATACAATATCAACAAAGTTATTGATGACAGTCAAAGGCATAATAACAAATCCAGGCCAATCTTCCTTGAGTCGCTCTTTTGTTGTCATGAAGACAATTGCAAGCAATAGTGATGGAACTGAAACATATAGAATCCACCAAGTTGGCAATGCGCCTGTTTCACCTAAAACAACAGATAGTGCGGCAAGGTACATAGTCCATGTCATACCAATCCAACCAAGATCACCAAGACAAGTTACACTATTATATGTTCTGCAAATTTTCCACAAATGGGCAATAGTCAAATGTATTGCACCAATTAGGAAACAAAGCTTCATCATATTGTTGTCATTTGCCAACCAGTTAATTTTTACCTCTTGTAAGAAAGCTGGCATAAAATCAGGTGAGATACCAAAGAAGTTGCATGTGATTGTCCCCCAGATGATTGTTGAAAAATCCATTATCAACAGCAAGCCAAGTGCTGCAGGATTAGCTTTTCGCATTTTTTTTGCGAGCAACATAGTTATTGCGAGGAACAGCAATCCATAACCTGCATCACCAACAATGATACCAACAAACAGACTGAAGAAGCACAGAAAGACAGAACTAAAATCAATTTCATCATACCCAGGCATAATACCAATTGCACTGAAAACAGTCTTCATTGGAGCAACCCACTTTGGACTTCTGATTAATGTCGGCACATCATCTTCAACAACAGCGTCATCAATGACTAGTCCCCAACCATAATGCTTTGCGGCCTTTTCAAGAGGTTCAGTCTGATCTTCCGGAACAAATCCTTCCAAGTAAGATACAGTTTCTGAGTCACCCATACCATCTCTAACCATCAAAAGCTCTTCATTTGTTTCCAAAGTTTTCAAGAAATCTTCAAGGATTGGCACCGCTGGTTTTAGATTTGCAATTTCCAAATCAATTCCATAAACAGCATCAACACGCTTATCAATTTCCTTTTTGATTTGAGATAGACTCAATTCAGGAACGTCAATAGGCTGATAGTCTTCAATCTGGAAATCATTGTTTTCGCCAACCAAAGCATAATATAGAGCATGTTTTGTAGATGCAATCAAGAATGCGTCTACATTTTCAGGAATTTCCGGCATGTTTGATGTATAGAAAGAATAGAGTTTTGTATACAGTCCTTTGTTCGCCAATGTCTCAATTTGCGAAACATCAAATTCACCAAACGGCAAAATATCCTGAGCCTGCTTTTCAAAACCAGACAGTTCTTTCAAAGTCTCAGTTTTTGATTCATTAAGTTTTTGATACTCTTCAATCACTTTTTCAGCAGAAAGCTCAACTTCATGATCAGGCTTTAGTTTCAAGTCATTAAGGACATTAATAAGAGTGGAACAAGCATCTTTTTCCTGGTGAATAAAATCGAGGTCTGCACTTTTTGGAGGCTGCACATTTTTTATATGCACGACGCCAATGTTACGCAAAGCTTTCAAAGTTTTATCTTTGTGCCCATTGAGGGTCAACAAAGTAATTTTTTTCATTTTAACAATCATTATGCAACCTGCTCTTCTTCCAATAGTTTAGCCTTTACGGAACGATCTTTAGCCAGTTTTGATCTTGCCACACTGGATGTTTGTTCGTCACCAAGGAAGATATTAATAACCCTAATATTCTCTTTGCATTCAGGAATTTTAACCTTCTCAAACAAATTCACACGCTGAGAAGTCACCCGAAGTTCATGAGAAATTCTTTCAATTTGAACTTCAAGAATTTCACGTTTAGCTTTCAGCCCCATAAGTTCTTCAAAAAGATCCATTGCATCATCAACCCATGTCGGAGAGTTAAACAAGTCTGGTAACTTCTTATCCACATCAACTGATTGATAAATCGGGATTGGCACCCCGGCAATATTGCCTTCATGAGAATTAACAGCTTTCAAAGAGACATATTCTTCAACCGGAAAAGGTTCAGAAGTCATCTTAACCCAGCCCTGGATATTTTCCATAACAGTTTGTTCCTTATTGCGAGTCTCTTCAACTTCAGCAGAAATTCTTTGAATTTCAGCTTGCAACTGTTGTTTTTTGAGAATCAACATAGGAAGAAAACGTTGAAAAAGTTTCAGTTCTTCGCGCTGTTTTTTTAACTCATTTTTAGTATGTTTAATTTTTGCCATAATTAGTATACCCTATTTATTCGGCCAAAATTTATCAATTAGTTTAGAGCTGATACCAGTTTCGATTGGATCGAAGCAATCAGCAAGAATTTGCCAACCTAATGTAAGAGCTTCTTCAAGAGGAATATTAACTTCCAGTGACATCATCTCCTTTTCGAAACGGTTGCCATATTTAAGAAGTTTATCATCCCAATCACTCATTCTAAATCCCATTGACTGTTTTTCCATGGTTTCTTTGTAGCCAGAATATAGCTGAATCATTGTATTCATAATTATTCTGTGATCTTCGCGAGTTTCGCCGTTAACCTGTTGTTTAAGACGACTCAAAGAACCAAAAGGTTCAATTCTTCCATTTTTAAGGTAGAACTGACCTTCAGTGATGTAACCAGTGTTATCAGGCACAGGATGTGTCACATCATCACCCGGCATTGTTGTTGCAGCCAAGATTGTGATTGAACCAGCTTCAGCAAAGTCAACAGCTTTCTCATAACGAGAAGCAAGCTGACTGTATAAATCTCCAGGATATCCACGGTTAGACGGAATCTGTTCCATTGTGATAGCAATTTCTTTCATAGAGTCAGCAAAGTTTGTCATATCAGTCAAAAGAACCAATACACGTTTTCCATCGAGAGCAAACTTTTCAGCAACAGCCAAACTAACATCAGGAACCAACAGGCATTCCACAACCGGATCAGAAGCAGTATGAACAAACATAACAGTTCTTGATAGAGCTCCACTTTCTTCCAGAGTATCTCTAAATTCCAAATAGTCGTCATATTTCAATCCCATACCGCCAAGAATGATAACATCAACTTCAGCCTGAAGAGCGATACGAGAAAGCAATTCATTATATGGTTCACCGGCAATTGAGAAAATTGGTAGTTTTTGAGATTCAACCAACGTATTGAATACGTCAATCATTGGAATACCAGTTCTCACCATGTTTTTAGGAATCACACGATTTGCAGGGTTAACAGATGGACCACCAATAGGGATTGTATCCTCTTCAAGAACAGGACCATTATCTCTTGGTTCACCACTACCTGTAAAAATTCTGCCAAGCAGAGCATCCGAGAAAGGAATCTGCATTGGGCGACCCATAAAACGGACCTTCGCATCAGTTGCAATACCAGTTGCACCTTCAAACACCTGCAAAGATACAAGATCTTTATCAAGTTTAATAACCTGTGCCAATGATGTTCCAAGGCGAGAGGATACTTTTGCCAGCTCATTATATTTTACATCAGCAGCCTTAACTGTGATAACATTACCGGCAATATTTTCTACTTTATGATATACTTTATGCATTATTTATCCTCCTCCACTTTACCGACCATACCCTTGATCTTAGTTCCAAGCGACTTAAATTCTTCTGAATCCCACTGAGTAATATTCCAATCCTTAGTAGTCTGAGTCAACTGATGGAAGAATCTTCGGGCATCTGCTTTATCCTTAAAAGATAGAGATTGATGCAGGATGTCATTAATTAAACCAAAGACAAATTCCTGACGTTCAGCAGAGGTTGCAGCATCAACATCGTTGAAAGCATTCTGCTGCAAGAAAACCGCATCAAGGAATTCAGCTTTAAGATAAACAACAAAGTCGTCAATAGAAGTACCTTCTTCACCAACCACCTTCATCATCTGATTAACTTCACTACCATGGTGGAGCATTTTTCTTGCAAGTTCAACATGTTCACCGGGAACAACACTGTCATACTTGCTCCAACTGTCAAGAGGGTCAACAGCAGGGTAACGTCTAGCATCAGATCTTGCTCTGGACAATCCAAGGAAAGCACCAACCACTTTTAGAGTAGCCTGAGTAACAGGTTCGTCAAAGTTACCACCAGCAGGACTAACAGTACCACCCACAGTAACAGAACCAGTAGTTCCATCCTTCAGCTTAACAATACCGCCACGTTCATAGAAACCTGCAATAAGAGATTCGAGATATGCAGGGAAAGCTTCTTCACCCGGAATTTCTTCCAAACGACCAGAACGTTCACGAAGAGCTTGAGCCCAACGAGAAGTTGAGTCAGCAATCAAAAGCACATTAAGCCCCATCTGTCTGTAATATTCTGCAATTGTAATTGCGGTATATACAGATGCTTCACGAGCAGCCACAGGCATTGAGCTTGTGTTACAAATAATAATTGTTCTTTCCATCAAAGATTTGCCAGTCTTAGGGTCAGCAAGTTCAGGGAACTCTCTAAGAGTTTCAACAACTTCACCAGCACGTTCACCACAAGCAGCAACAATCACGATATCAACTTCAGCATATCTACTCATCTGCTGTTGTAGAACAGTCTTACCAGCACCAAAAGGTCCAGGGATACAGAATGTACCACCACGGGCAACGGGGAAGAATGTATCGATAATTCGAGTTTGTGTTACTAAAGGTTCTGTAGGACGCATACGTTCTTCATAAGCTTCAATAGGAATTTTAACAGGCCAGCTCTGCATTAGGGCAACTTCAATGTTTTCATTTCCACCCTTTTCAGGTTTTAGAGTTGCAACAACATCAGCAACTTTATATGTGCCAGCAGCCTTAATATCAGTCACTTCATATTTTCCTTGTACATCAAATGGAACCATAATTCTATGTTCAAAGATACCTTCAGGAACAATACCCACAGTTTCGCCTGCTGTAAGAACTGCACCAACTTCAACCGTTGGTTTGAATTCCCAGTCCAAGGTTCTGTCCAGAGCATCAAGATAAATTCCACGTTCCAAGAACGGAAGTTTAGCTTGTTGAGCCAAACGCGGCAACGGATTCTGCAAGCCATCAAAAATTTGAGTTAACAAACCCGGTCCCAATTCAACAGACAACATTTTACCTGTAAATTCGACCTCGTCACCAATTGATAAACCATCAGTGCTTTCAAACACCTGCATATCAACAACACTGCCTCTAACACGAACAATTTCGCTCATAAGCTTCAAGTCGCCCAGGACAGCATATCCAACCTCATTCAAAGCAACGGCATCATCAATATGCACCGTTATAAGGTTGCTATTCACACCTATAATCTTTCCTATTATGCTCATAATCCTCTTTCTTAATTCTATATCAATATAATAATTTTAAATTTTATAGTTAATGATTATTCATCAACATTTGCTTCCGAAATAATTTTTTGAACTCTTTCAGTTCCAACCTCTGCATCTAATTTAGACCAGCGTTCCAAAATCTTTAATTGCAAAGCATATGCAAATATTGCATTACTATCAAAAAGGTCCATTCCGCCTAGGCATTCCAACTGAGTCCAGCGAAAATCGTCAAGAGCCTTTTCTCTTTCCAATGGGTTAGCCTTATTATATGCATCATTTACTGCCTTTTCAATTGAGTAGTCACTACCTTCCTGACGCATCAGGAATTGATCAGGATCGCACTTCCTTACAGCCGCACGGTGCTTGACAATTGTGTTTCTCAACTGAATTTCAGAGTCATTCCATTTCTTAAGAAATGGATTTTTTACACTCTTAGACTCGCTGACACCATCAATGAGGGCATGGACGACCTGTGCGTCTTTTGGAGAGAGATTTTCATCACAAAGTTCCACAAAATCTTCGACTTCAAAAGGCAAGCCTTCGGAGAATGATAGTCTTGGTAATGATGCTGCAAAAAAATAATACTTCATTTTTTTCCTATAAAGGGGTTGAAAAACTATTGTTTAACATTTTTAACAATTTCAGCAATTTGAGGTCTAAGCAGTTCTGCCATAGCTTCTGTAATTGACTCATTTGTGAAGTCGTGGTTAACCTGACCATTATCCACAGAAACAGTAAAGCCAGCAATAATAGAATCATCAGCTTCAATCTTCAAGCCTTTCTTCAATTGCTCACCATAGTTTGCTACAAAATATTTTTCAATTTCCTCTTTGAGGTCAGGCTTGACAAAAACAGTTACATCTGCATTTTCGCCGCCCTGGTAATATGCATCAACAACTTTGGAGAGGATAACTTCCAGAGATGATGAGTTGTCAAGAGTTGTTGATATTGCTTTGTTTGCAAAATTTTGAACAGACTCATTGATTGTATCAGTAAGAGATAGTATAACATCTCGAGCTGATTGTTCTAGCGCACTTTTTCCTCTATTTGCAAAATTTTCACCCTCAGCTTCTGCCTTTTTGATAATTGCTGAAGCCTTCTGTTGGGCTTCATCAACAATTTTTGATGCTTTTTGTTTTGCTTCATCAATAATCTTGGTTGCTTCAGCTTCAGCCTTATCAACGCCTTCTGACTGAATCTTTTCCAATAAACTTTGTAGCTGTTCTGCCATACTAGTCTCTCTTTCTTTAATTTGCACTAAAATATTACATCCTGAAAATCTAAATTTTCCTTCGAAAAATAAGTCACCCTTTATACCATAATTTGCCAATTTTTCAATAAAAAAATGGTCGATTTGAGGTTTTATTATTGCGTTAGAAAAAAACAATGAGACCAATGTGGCGACTATGTCGCCTAGATTAAGATTGAGATTAAGGTTAAGAGGCGATGAAGTCGCCAGAAGATTGAGAAATTGAAGACTTTTGGGTCTCAGACCTCATACTTTTCAAGAAGCTATGGGACCAATAGGACGGATGGGACTGATGGGACGGATGTGGCGACTACGTCGCCTAAGATTGAGATTAAGATTAAGGTTAAGGTTAAGGTTAAGAGGCGACAAAGTCGCCTGATGAGCAAAAAGGTTCGTTTAAATTACTATTTGAGAAGCGGGAAGACTTCTTGTTCGACACGCTTGTTTAGATCAAACAACACATACCCCTTGATATCTTTAGATTTCAGCAGTTCAAGTTGTTCAATTGTTTCAACAGATGACAAATTGGAATGCCCACTGGTAACCCCTATACCTGAAAAAAGTTTAGAACCATTAACAAATGTTTTCTGCTTAGTAATATACTTATCAAGTTCTTCAACACTATTAAAATAATTCATCGGCACAACAAAGTCCAAGCTGCCATTTTTCACCCATTCAGGCCAGTTTTGTCCAATGGAGCTATAACAGCTAGGGAATGCACCATAAACCGCTGCAGAAACCTTAACAGATGGTCTCATAGATTTGACTTGTTTGCTGACTTTTGAAACAAAATCAGAAATCACATCAGCTCGATATTTTTTGTAGGCATTTTCCAACTTCCCCTTATAGACATCGTCGGGCCAATTTTTCACAGTTATTCCATTAACTTTTTCAAATGCTTTTCGACAATTATTGCAGAAGCAGACATTGGCATTGTTATAGCGAATGTAATCCAGATGAATTCCATCAACATCATAGTTGCTGACAATTTCCTGAATCTGTCCCAGTTCCCATTCAACATTATCCTTAACCGATGGACAGAGCCAGTTCAAAGTGTTTCCTTTATAATCTTTCTGCAGAGCAAACTTACCCTTCAGCTTTGATTCATTGTCATCAAACCTCCAGCAGACTTTCCAGACATGCACCTTGATGCCATAAGGTTTGCATGCATTCAACGCCTTCTCAATCTGATCACCATGCACTTTATAGGTATCCGACAATGGATATACAATACTTTTGTAGTGACACTTTGTTGGCCAGACAGCATTGATAAAAACATCGGTAAACCGTGCATCAGCGAGAGCTTTTGCAGTTATCTTCCAATCGCCGGGATATAAACCAACAGCAAAATGATCCCAAATTCCTCGAAATTCAAAAGAGTTAGGTGAATAGATTGAACTATATAACTTATATATGCCATTTGTATATGCAATCAATTGGGATTTTGCAACTTCCATATCGCCTGATTGCAGAGATTTTTCAACCAGCTGCCTGTTTTTCTTGAGAGAGGCAATCATGCTTTTTGATTGAGATGAAGAAAAGAGCTTTTTAATTGCAGAATTTGAAGGCATTGGATACTTATCAAGAACAGCCTGCACTTCGCTTCTAAACAACTTGTCAAGGCTACCAACCCCACAATTAATCAACATACCCTTGAACAATTGTCGTTGCTCAACATTATTTGATGAACCACCATTTAATAGAACATGAGATACCCAAAAGCCATTTGGACTCATAACCACAGCAGGTACTTTACTTTTGTTACCGTTAATATCGTGCCAATACGCTACTGTCTTTGACCCAGATTTTGGATAAACAGCCTTAAGGTTTTTGGAGTTTTGATGCACTATTTTAGGAAAACCTTTAAACTCTTCTTTGAACTGCATTGATTGCCATTTTTGGGCGGTTTTATCGGCAACATATCCAGTAAGGTTCAATTTCATCTTTCTTGCCAGAGTCAGATCATCTGAATAGAAGACAACAATTTTACCTCCATTATCAATATAGTCATGGACTGCATCATTTTGTTTTTTAGGCAAAACAGAATTATATGGCAGTATAATAACTTTATATTGGGAGAGATTCTTTGAGGCAACATTACTTTCCAAAATCATGTCATATTCAGTTCCATCATCAAGAAGCCATTGACTTAGTCGCTTGCCAAAGTTATTTGAGTAATCTCTCTCGCCACCAACGGGCAGAGATAGGTCGACCTGTAAAATTGCAACATCCTTTGCAGCAATATTCAAAACAAATATGCATACAGCTATCACTAAAAGTTTTAATATTTTCATAAATTCATCTTCTTCTTAAATCTGGTTTCATTAAGAGTCTTGCCACTTTTTCAATCTTGTTTTTATAAATCATTGGGATGCAAACCCCCTTAATCGTTCTAAGTTCTAAGTTGCTGGCTTCGCTGCGTGGAACGACTAGCAGTTACTAACCATATTGTTTTCGTAGAAATGGGGTATTTCTTTCCAAATTAAAAAGATATAAAGAACAGTTACATTTTGACAAAAATCAGAGGGTTTGTAAAGAGCCATTTTTCTGTTATCCACATATATAATGTAGTTCTGACTATAATATTATTTTTGACATGATTAACGGAATTTTCTTTTTGAAAGAAGCAAACAGAAAAGAATAGCTGCTAATATTACTAATTTTGTGAAATACTTCATGTTAAATTTCAACTATTGGAAACAACCATCTTGTTTCAATGCAATCAGAACATTTTGGCATGCTAATGGTTTATTAGTTATAGCTCCTTTAATACGATCTTCTGCAAGCTCTGCTGGAGATAAAGGATAATTATTAACCATGGTTTTAATGAATGCTACATCTTTCTGGACATTAGTATATATTGCTACAAAGTTAGTAGAACAAATTGTATTACCAACAGTTGTCACACGTTCAATTGTGTTTGTAAGGTCATCTATAACAAGAAATGTAAATTCATACTCCATTTTAAGCATAAGACCAGCCATATCATTTGTATTAATAGCAAGCCTGTTGGTAGCAATGGTATAAACTTCAGCCTTTTGTCCATTTAGCCACATCTTAGAAACGTTCTCTGTAAAGTTTGTCTGGCTGTAAGCGAAATTAGCAACCATGAAAACAGCTAGCATTATTAATTTTGTATAATATTTCATGTTAAACTTCAACTATTGAAAATAACCGTCATCTTCAAGTGCTTTTATTATTTTAGTATATGAAAAAGGCTTTCCTGGAATGTTCCCTTTTAAGCGATCTCCAGCAATTTTATTGGTCGGATAAAGAGGTAACACATACTGAAGCCGAGCAATGTCATTGCTAATATCAGGATAACATCCTACAAAATTTGTTGTTGTAATTAATGCACCTTGTGTTAAAACCCGTTGCATTGTATTTGTCACATTATCAAAATCTAAAAATTCAACTTCATACTCCATTTTTAAAATAAGACCAGCAATGTCATTAGAATTAATTGCCAATCTATTTGTGGCAATGCTTAAGACATTAGTTTTTTGTCCAGCAAACCATAATGATGAAATGTTTTCTGTAAAGTTTGTCTGGCTATAAATACTGCTAGCCACCAGAAAAACCACCATTACTATTAATTTTGGATACTTCATATTCACTTTCGTTATTGAAAATACCCATCTTTGTCTAATGCAATTAATGCTCTTTTATACATTAAGGGTTTATTGGTAATACTTCCTTTTGCCCGCTCAAGTTCCAATTCTTCTTGGCTTAATGGGGTAAGTGGGATTATTTCAATCATATTACTTATATCATTTTGAATGGTTGGAAATTCCAAAACAAAATTTGATGTTGTAATTGAACTCCCTGTTGTCGAAATTCTATTCATGGTGTTTGTCAATTTATCATCCAGTATAAACTCTATCTCATACTCCATTTTAAGCATAAGACCAGCCATATCATTTGTATTAATTGCAAGCCTGTTAGTGGCAATAGTATAAACTTCAGCCTTTTGTCCATTTAGCCACATCTTAGAAACGTTCTCTGTAAAGTTTGTCTGGCTGTAAATAAAGTTGCCAGTCATAAAAGCTACTATCATTATTAATTTTATATACTTCATGTTTATATTTCCTTTTTATTAAGGGTTAGTCATGTAAAGAAAGCCCGGTGATGTAAACTGATTATCTGGATCATTAAAGTTTTCAAAGACAACATAGTTGTCAGCAGAAGCTGAATTTGGCCAAAGCTTCTGGTTTTTCTCATCAGCTTTATAAAATATATTAGTCACAAGCACGGAAACCGTTGCATTATAATTTGCACCACCAGCCACATCCCATCCGGCATCCCAGGATTCAGAAGCAGCCTGATCATTTTGAGTTCCGACCTCTCCTTTATACTTAGAACCCGCCCAACCAACAAGTCTAATATCAACAATTTTTCGTAATCCATAAGCAGTAACGAAATTACTTATTTTTCCAATTCGGATAGGTTGTCCCTTCCATGTGCAAACAGCCCCCCACCCCCATCTCTCATTATCAGGATCTTCATTACCAATAACTTGATTGTATAATCGAACTGTTTGATTATTACTGTTATCAGGACGACCAGTATAATCTCCGCCGGCATTATATACAAACCAATTCTTTAAATTACTCATGAGCATTCTTTGTCGAAGATTATATTTTGAGGTTACTGTTGTGGCAAAAGCATCTGCACGGATAATATCTGCTTGAACAACAGAATCCACCTCCGCACCTGCAAGAGGAAGAGTGATATTGGCTTCACTCTTTATATCTACATTCGATCCCAACCCAAAATAATTATGAAAATCTATCTTATAGTTGCCGCCTTCTTTTGGATTCTGATATTTCACACTAAAGCTATCTGTTTTGTTAAATGTTCCCGACCAAGGAGGTGTAGCTTTATGCCATAATTCATTCAACATTTCAGAAGTTACTGCAGCTGGTAATATTTCTGCTCTTAGATCAATATCAAAATTCTGAATATTAAAAGAGGAGTCAATTACATCTTTGTAGAAAATAACAAGATGTTGTCCTGGACCGCCATTAAGAACCCCATTTGTAGGAACAAAAGGATGTTCCGTTTCTCCATCGAACTGCTGTGGGCTATTATCGGCAACAGCTGACGAGGCTTCAATGAAGTCGACTTTCGGCACAATGATTTTTCCTTCTTTATCTATTGTCAAGTCAGTTTCGTCACCATGTGTCACAGAAGTTAACAAATTGTCACCATCTTCTACAATAAATCCACCGGTGCCATATAA